>CAZGNL010000042.1:0-2853 GCA_964527475.1 uncultured Syntrophaceae bacterium | reverse complement strand
GTCGCCCCTCGCGCAGGGGCGTGGATTGAAACGGGAACACAAGCTCAGCGGCTTCCAGATCAGAAGTCGCCCCTCGCGCAGGGGCGTGGATTGAAACATCGGAGTCCTGTTGTTGCTGTTCCCCACGATCTGGTCGCCCCTCGCGCAGGGGCGTGGATTGAAACTGTTGGATACCGGCAGCCCACCGATCTGCAAAGGGTCGCCCCTCGCGCAGGGGCGTGGATTGAAACTCGTGGACCATCGAGCAGGGCACGGCCGATATTGCGTCGCCCCTCGCGCAGGGGCGTGGATTGAAACAGAATAGAGAGGTGTTCAACGAGCTGCTGGCGGCGTCGCCCCTCGCGCAGGGGCGTGGATTGAAACAAGCTGACCTCACCATCATACAAGTCAGTGCATCGTCGCCCCTCGCGCAGGGGCGTGGATTGAAACCGGCTTGCACTGGCCAAACATGGTGAGGCGTTCCGTCGCCCCTCGCGCAGGGGCGTGGATTGAAACTGGGCGCGTCAGGCAGAACGCCCCGGGCCCGGATGTCGCCCCTCGCGCAGGGGCGTGGATTGAAACAATGTCGTGGTGGTATTTTGCCCAGATGATAACCGTCGCCCCTCGCGCAGGGGCGTGGATTGAAACGCGTTCGAGGGTCCCTGGGGACCCTAGCACAGAGTCGCCCCTCGCGCAGGGGCGTGGATTGAAACCCCGTGGAGCGGTCCGAGACACTTGACCACTCCGGTCGCCCCTCGCGCAGGGGCGTGGATTGAAACAGACGGCGGCCCAGACAGCCGAATCGTGATCCGCGTCGCCCCTCGCGCAGGGGCGTGGATTGAAACCAGTTGTTGCAGGGCGGTGTTTTGCCGTTCCTCAGTCGCCCCTCGCGCAGGGGCGTGGATTGAAACACCCGAGATCGGTACCGCCGGATCGTGGCCCGGGTCGCCCCTCGCGCAGGGGCGTGGATTGAAACTACAGTCCAGCGTCTCCCCTGGGGTTCCCCTGGGTCGCCCCTCGCGCAGGGGCGTGGATTGAAACTGATTTCCGCTATCAGCCCAACTATCGTGTCACGTCGCCCCTCGCGCAGGGGCGTGGATTGAAACAGCGTAATGGGCTCCTATTGGATCAAAGGCAGAATCACCACACCGGTCCGAGGAAGCGCTTTCTTCTCTTTGCCGCCACCAAATATTCGGAGCTGATGGCTGCGGCCATATTTCCTCTAACTCCTGACCCCTGAACTTCTCGACACCGACACCCATAAGGAAACTCGCCTCGGGATTTCCGTCAAGAACGAAGAATTCCCCCGTGCAACGTAGTGGGCCACGAGCAGGGCGGACCAGCCAGATGGGTTGTCACGAATCGGCAAACCCTTTTTAATGCCTCAGATCCCTTGCGTTGCTCTGTTCTTGATCCTGTCGACTCTCCCGGAGGCCGCTCTTTGAACACACGTCCCGCAATCCCCTACTGCGCGATGCGTAGCGTTCCAGGAGCCCGATTACTTCACGGTGGTCTTCCTCGAAAGCCAAACTCAACGGAGTGGAGCCCCGTTTGTTTCTTGCGCTCACGTCTGCCCCGGCCTTCAACAGCAGTTCCACGATTCCTTCGTAACCCTCTCCGCACGCGGCCATCAACGGGGTGAAGCCATCCTTTGTCGCGGCATTTGGGTCCGCGCCTGCATTGAGCAGCAGTCCCACCATCTCTGTCTGTCCTTCCGAGGACTGAATGGAAAGGTTGGTGCTGCCGCGAGGCATAGCCAAAATCGTGGGTGCGATGAAAGATGCGAAAAGCAGGGCGGTAAAGCCGTTGCTGTTACAGCGGTTCACGTCCGCTCCTCTTTCCAGGAGCAAACGTGCTGCACCCGCTCGCCCTTTGCGAACAGCCTCCATAAGCGCTGTGCATCCATCTTTGGTCTTGGTCGCCTCTGTTTCCACCCCGGCATCCAGGAGGCTCTCGACCAGTTCGGTCATTCCATGAGCCGAAGCCCATATCAGAGGAGTCCTTCCGAGAAAGTCCATGGCATTTACATCTGCTCCGCGTTCTACGAGGAGCGCGGCCACGGCGGGATGGCGCTTGCGAATGGCCAACGAAAGCGCCGTCAAACCATCAATGTCTCTAACGTCCGGTTTTGACCCGGCCTGTAAGAGCAGTTTCGCGGCGCGGATGAGACCCCTTGACGCTGCCTCCATCAGTGCTGTGCAGTTTCTCAAGCCGCGGTGATCAATCTCCGCTCCCTTGTCCATGAGCACCTGAACAACTTCCGTGTGATCCCTCAAGGCGGCCCAGATCAGAGCGGTTCTGGCGTTGTTGTCGGAAGCGTTGGGATCTGCGCCTTTGTTGAGCAACAATTCCACCAGGTCCCGGTGGCCCGACATGGAAGCGCGGATGAGCGGGGTAAAACCATGTCTGTCCCTTGTCTCAATCTCGGCCTCATCGGCAATGAGAACCTTCGCCACATCCGTGAGCCCTCGCAGGCAAGCCAGACTCAGGGCCGTGTCTCCATCTTCATCACGAGCATTTGCGTCCGCGCCTGCTTCCACGAACAGCATGACAAGCTGCGTGTGGCCTGCCCCTGATGCAGCCATCAGGGCGGTTCTCCCGAAGGCGTCCGTTGAATCGGGCCGGCACTCCAGTTGGAGGGCCTGCCTGGCCAGATGAATATCTCCCGACTCGGCCACATTTACCAGATAGTCATCCATGAGCTGATTTTGGCACACCACTCACCCCTTCGGGCAACCAGCCCGAACCGGATTGCACATGACTTCCCGCTTCCGGGAACCTGCCTGGCCCGTCATCAATCGGACGCTAAAACCGCATGCCAGTAGTAAGATTGGGCGAGAGACCGGAGTGAGACAGATCGAACGGTCTCCATCT
>CAZGNL010000041.1:0-35600 GCA_964527475.1 uncultured Syntrophaceae bacterium | reverse complement strand
CTCTGACTATTTGCGCTCACAGGCGCACGATTCCGGCTTGCGCCGGAATGACGGATAATGGTATACGGATCAACAGTATACGGCTTAAGTCAACAGCATTGGGGGGGGGGGCCGGCCGTGGAACCCATCTTCAATGCGTGGCGCTATAGCAGAATCCGGAGCAGCAATAACAGCCCCCGGGAGTTCCAGGAAAGATGACGATGAAAACAATCAGGTACACGCTCATATTCGGCGGCATTGCGCTCGCGGTCCTGACTGCGGATCAGATCACCAAGCATCTCGTAACCGCATACCTTCCGTTGAACAGCGGTGTGGAAGTAATTTCAGGGTATCTGAATCTGGTTCATGTGAGAAACCCCGGAGGGGCCTTCGGCCTGTTGGCTGATTCGACTTCCGTGGCCCGATTCTGGTTCTTCATCGCCATATCCGTTACCGCGATGGGTGTCATACTCTGGATGATGCTCAGTTCCACCGTGGTAGACCGTTGGTTATTGGCCGCGTATGCTCTTTTTTTCGGGGGAGCCCTTGGCAACTTCGTGGACAGGATACGCTACCGCGAAGTGATAGACTTCCTCGATTTCCACCTGGGTACCCTCCATTGGCCGGCATTCAACGTGGCCGACTCAGCCCTGTGCGTGGGGGTGGGCCTCTTCCTACTGCACCTGGTCAATACCAGAGACACTTGAATTGCAACCATAACATCATAAAGCTCTTCCAAATATTCGGGACTTATGATATATTTGCCGTGCCATTGATGTGGTGACGCTCTTGCGAGAGGAACGGAAATGAAGAAGTGGATCTGTGTCGCGGTAATCTTGGTTGTGATGGTAACAGCTTTTTCGGCCCTGTGTTGGGCTCGTGGAACCAGATACGTCATAGATTGGCCCAAGCAATATATCGGTCCCGTATACGTCCAAGTATACGATATCAGGGTAACTCCACCCATCGAATTGCTGGAGAAGTTTACTGTGTGGGTGACCTGGGGCGATCAGACCAAGGCCTATGTCATAGGAAACCGCGGCACCTTTATGCTCAAGATGTACAAATTTGATTACTGCCGGGGACCCATGATAATCTCCGGGAACGCGTCCTCGTTCAAGATACGATATGGCATGGTCCCGCCCTGGATCTGACCCTGCCGGCGATCCCGAGATACGGGAAATCCTCCCAATCCCCACTTTGCAAAAGGGGGGCTGGGGGGGATTTTGCCTCTGTGCGGGAATCTCCTGTCAACGAGATGGAACTCCAGCAACTGCCATAACCACGGCCCCAATTCTCGCAGACTGTAGCCGCAACCGACAATGCCCTCCCCCGATCAGGTTCGTTGTTTGCTGAAGTGTTTCGGAATCGACCGAAAAGTCGCTTCCATTGCCATTGTGGGGGGTGGCGGCAAGACCTCCCTGATGTACGCTCTTGCTGAGAGAATGGTCACAAAGGGCAAGAGAGTGGTCACTACAACGACCACGAAGATCTTTCCTCCGGCGCCGGATCAATCCCCCTGTATTGTGCTTCTGAAAGATGCCCCCAATCTCGAGGATCTTGACGACAAGCTGTCTCGATTCGGACAGGTCACCCTGGGCGGATCCTTGCTGCCGTCGGGAAAGCTGGACAGTGTGCCTGAAGCGGTCATAAGGTCCTGTTTGGAATATGCGGACCATGTCATCGTGGAGGCGGACGGCGCGGCGGGCAGGCCGATCAAAGCCCCTGAAGAGTGGGAGCCGGTCATTCCCGGATCTACTGACATGGTGATAGCGGTTGTGGGACTCGATTGTCTGGGAAACCCGGCTGACGCGCAATGGGTGTTTCGACTGGAAAGGTTCCGGTCGATCACGGAACTGGAAAACTCGCAGGTCATTACGCCTGAAGCCATAGCGCGACTCCTGGCGCATCCGCTGGGCGCGTTCAAAGGGGCCCCGGAAAAGGCAGTGCTGGTTCCGTTTCTCAACAAGGCGGATCTGTTGGAGGTTCAGTGGAACATGACCAAAGTGGTGAACAGGATATTTCCCACTGCCGGGGAACGGATCAACAGAATCGTCGGAGGAAGTCTTAAGGCGGCAATGAAAGTCAGACCCTATTCACGCCCGGGCTGAGCTTAGGGTGTGTCACAAAACAAACCTTGCAACAGGTTGCTGACGCAATTGTAGGGGCAGACCCCGGATCGGAGTCCGGGGCAGGCTCTGCGTGTCTGCCCCAATGCAGGGGTGCATACGCGGAAAGGGCGGACACATAGGTCCGCCCCTACAGGAGAATGCCAACGTTATTTCGTGGCAGGCCCTTAGGGCTCGTCACGAAATAAGTGCTACAACTCATGAATCCTGAAACCTCGCCGGAAGTTATTACCGTCATTCCGGCGAAAGCCGGAATCCAGGCTTCTTCAAGATTTTCTGGACCCCGGCTTTCGCCGGGGTGACGACCTGCGCTGATGTCATTCTTCTTATTCAACAGCATTCCCCCGGGGCCTGCCCCGGGGTGACGACACTGCCGGAATTGAGAGGTTTATTTTGCGACGGGTCTGCCATCGGGGTTTGCTTCAACGGCCTACAGGGGGCTGATCCACGGGGACGGACTCGCTGTCATCATGTTCATCCCAACCGGCGAGCGGTGTCACTTCTTGGGCTGGGACCGCTTCATCCGGTTCTTCCCCCTTTGTGAGCTTGATTTCTTTATAGATTTCCTTCTCCAGGAAAGTCTGAAATTCGGGTGTGGCGCCCAGAACATCACCGGAGGAATCCCGAACCTCGAGCAGGCATGTGGAATCGTGGGCCACACCGTCAATTCGGAACTGCCCTGAATGATCTGTGCGGCTGGAACGCGTCAATCCGTTCGTTTCACAAATACACTTGACTTGCAGATCGGACAACGAATCTTGTTCACTGTCGGACGCCACGCTTCCCAGGATCACGCACCCCTCAGGAATCATCCGCAATGTGTAGCTCTCTACAATGCCCGACTCCACGAGCAAGACCGGGGGCTCACTGCTCTCCAGGACCAACCCTCTCTTGTGGCCCTTCAACACGTACCGACCCGGAGCGGGCGCGGTGACCTTATACTCCCCTGTCACCGGTCGGCTGACACACGATTGACCGACCCGTTTGCCCTTCTCGTCGGCAAGGAACACAATGACTTCCGGGACACGTTTACCATCCGGCCGCTGAACAGTGCCGGAGACAACAAGTTGTTCCAATTCCGGATCCTGGGATTCCTCCGGCTGGAACAGATCCGCTGTGGCGGAAAACTTGGGTCCGGAAGAATCCTTGTGTTCATCCCCGACATCGACGAGCCGAGGCGCCCCTGGCTGGACAGTTTGCTCATCGGAAAACCTGGGAAGCCGATGGTCCGTCCCCTGCAGAGGGGTGGGCTGCCCGGTAAAAACTCCAGTATCAGCCGAAATGCGCCGAACGTTTGCCCCCCCCCCGTGGCTCGCGTCGTTGGGAGGCGGGTGTATCCCGACGACGTTCCGCCCGGCTTCCCTATCGCGATTCGGATCATTACCGGAGGAACCGCCGGATCCATTTGCGCGCGACCGACTCCTGCTCTTCCGATTCCAGAAATTGACCCAACCGGGGCCGGCAACCCTAAACTGGTACACAAGGTTTAGTGCGGACAAGACGAAAATGAGAAAAAAAATCAAATAGGCCGCAGGATGGAGATGGGCAATCGCATAAGGAATTCCCATTTGGCCCTCTCCCGGGATTGCCGAGGCGGCCTCGCACAAATCGACTGCTGCGACCGATACCAGGGCCGGCATGACAAGGGCCCCGAGCAACATCCGTACCTTACATGGACCCACGGAAGGAGCCCCCTGCTTGGCCAATAGGACGCTGCTGTCCCACAGGTGACGCCGCACCAGGGGTTTTGAAAACCTCTCTACGCCCTGAGCCTTTCTCTTATTTTCCGCTCTGCTCAGCTTTGGCATGTCTTCTCTTGGACCGCATCAAGACTTATTTTTCATACTATTAAAATGGGTCCTTAACACCAAAAGTTTTCAAAGTAAATAAAAAAACAACGCTTCTTGTTTTTTTCAATAGATTTTTATACTGGAAACGATAACAGGTCGTGATATAAGCTAGTTAATGTCTTTTGAAAATTACGCCACGCGCGCGCGGTCACAAGACCGGAGATGAACAGGTTTACTGGACACGGCGGAGCGCGTCAGATGGTCTCGTTTGTAACCGTTCACCGTGAACCGTGCAAGCCCGTTTTGGGACCACGTCGTCGGCCTCAAATCCCGCGAAACTGAGGCATTACACTCCCCCTGTAAACCTTCAGTTTCGCGGGGCAGATCCTCTCATCGCGTGTGTCATTGCGAGGAGTGAAACGACGAAGCAATCCCCATACCCGGCGCGCAGGAGATTGCTTCGCTGCGCTCGCAATGACATCCTGCCATTGCCCCCGCGTAAGTGAATGGTTACACCCCCCCAGAGATTATGGTTGATTGAGGGCGCGGCGGTAAGGTATACTCCGGTACTTCGGTTGAAATCCGTTTTCAATAGAGCATTTCCGTTTCATAGCCGTCTCGCGTTCGCCGTCGGATTGAGGTGGCCCGCTCCACGGGTGGCAGAGATCCCCGAAAAGGAGTGGCATTGAACAAATTTGGCGGAAAACGGAATCCAGAGACCGATTCCGGTAAGTATGGATGTGGGACGCGTATTGACTCCGTCGGGCAGAGCAGTCGGACGGGGACTTGATTATACATAAGGAGAACAAGGAGGTTTAGTCATGAAGAAGAATTTTGCTTTGTTGCTCAGCGTAGCTTTCTTGCTTGCCGTTGTGACGGCGGGTGTGGCGGCGGCAGATCCCGTCACTTTGAAGTACGCTTCGTTCGTTCCGAAGGTCACCTTTGTGGGAGCGCAGCTTGAGCGCTGGAAGGCGGAAGTAGAAAAGCGTACCGGCGGCAAGGTTAAGATCAACGCTTTCCACGCCGGCACCCTGCTGGGGGGTAAGGACATGATGGACGGTGTGATAGCGGGCACCTCGGACATAGGCTGCCTGTGCATGGCGTATCAGCCGGGCCGTTTTGTGGTCACCAACGCCACGAGCCTGCCTTTGGGCTTCCCCAACGCTCTAGTGGCCAGCCGCACCCTGTGGGACCTGTACAACAAGTATAAGCCCAAATCCTTTGACAAAGTTAAGGTGCTTAGCATGTTCACATGCGGCCCATCCAACATCATGTCCAAGGTGCCCGTGCGCAAGCTCGCGGACATGAAAGGGCTGGATCTTCGTGCATCGGGCGGCGCGGCCGCGATCCTGAAGGCCTGGGGCGCCAACCAGATCGGAATGCCAATGTCAGCGGTGCCTGAGGCACTGCAGAAGGGCGTGGTCAAGGGCCTATTCACCTCGCTGGAGGTGTTGAAGGACTTCAAATTTGCCGAGCTCTGCAAGTTTGTGACTGTGACGGATACTGTGATCTATCCTTTCGCTGTGGTCATGAACAAGGCCAAGTGGGACGCTCTGCCGGATGACGTGAAGAAGGTCCTGGACGGTCTGGCGAAGGATCAGTGCGTATGGACCGGGACTTACATGGACCAGCACGTGAAGGAGTCCCTGGACTGGTCGGTCAAGACTCAGAAGGTCGAGGTCATCAAGCTTTCGCCCGAGACCAAAGCCAAGTGGGACAAGCTCCTCGCGCCCATCACCGCAGCCTGGATCAAGAAGGTGTCGGCCAAGGGAGTCAAGGGCGCGGCCATTGTTGACGACATCAAGGCTATGATGAAAAAGAACATGTAAACTGCGCAAGCTGTTCATTAACCGTGTGAATTGGAACCCGACGCCGGCCTGGAGTGACTTCAGTCGGCGCCGGGGTTCCCACAGTTTGGGGATGTGAAGATGATCCAGGCCTTGGACAGGGTGAGCGAGATCCTGAACAGGACGCTGACCTGGTTGGCGAGCGTCTTGTTGGGCGTCATGGTCTTCATGACCTGCGCCAACATAATCCTGAGGGTGTTCGGCAAGCCCGTGGGCGGCACAGTGGAGATCATGGCCTATTCCAGCGCCCTGGTTACGGCCTTTGCTCTGGGGTATGCTCAGAGAGAGAAGGCCAATATCCCCGTCGACTTTCTCTTCCAAAGGTACCCCGCTTGGTTGCGCAAGGTTCTCACGTGCGTGAACTGTAGTCTGGTGGGAGTGTTCTTTTGCCTGGTCGGATGGCAGATCGCCAAGTACGCGGCGACTCTACGCACAACCGGTGAGATTACCGAGACTCTGGGAATTGTCTACTACCCCTTCACATACGGGGTCTCCTTGGGCTGTTTCGTGCTCGCTCTTGTGCTTGCAATTGACATGCTCAAGGTGGTTTCGGGCCGAGAGGAGGGCCTTTGATGGACGCCACTTTGGTGGGCATCGTTGGTATCGTAGTGCTTCTGGTGGTGATGTTCGTTTGGGGCATGCCCGTGAGTTTCGCTATGGCTCTGGTGGGCTTCTGCGGGTTCGCCTATGTTGTCGACATCAACGCCGCGACAAGCATGGTGGGCATGGAGGTGTGGAAGACCTTTTCAAGTTATGGCCTGACCGTTATCCCGCTATTTGTGCTCATGGGGTACCTGGCCTTTAATTCGGGAGTGGCCGAAAAACTCTATAACACGGCCTATACCTGGGTCGGGCACTGGAGAGGGGGGCTGGCCGTAGCCACCATAGGCGCGGACGAACTTTTCGCTGCGATATGCGGGTCCAACACAGCCACAACCGCCACCATGGGCGCGATCGCGCTGCCCCAGATGGAGAAGTACCGCTATAGCCCCGTCCTGAGCAGCGGGACCGTGGTCACCGGCGGCACCCTGGGCACGGTCATGCCGCCCAGCGTCATTCTTATCATCATCGGATTGCAGACCGGCGAGTCTATCATACAGCTCTTCCTGGGGGGCATCCTGCCCGCAATCCTGCTGGGGCTGCTCTTTGTGCTCACCATAGTCATCATGTGCCGCGTGAACCCGGACTTCGGACCCCCGGGGGAAAAGACAACCATCAAAGAGAAACTGGTCTCCTTGTGGGGCGTGTCTGAAGCGGTAACCATCTTCGTCCTGGTGATCGGCGGCATGTACATGGGTTACTTTACTCCCACCGAGGCCGGGGCAGCGGGCGTTGCGGCCACTTTGCTGGTCACGGTTCCCTCGGGCCGCCTGAAGTGGGACGGCATCTCCAAGTCGGCCAGGGATACGCTCAAAATATCCTGTATGGCCTTTATGCTGGTGACAGGGGCGGTGATCTTCGGCCGTTTTATGGCAGTGACCCGACTTCCTTTCGCGCTGGCGGAGTTCGCGGCAGGCCTGCCCGTATCGCCTTATGTCATCCTGGCCTTTATTCTGATGATCTATCTCATAGGCGGCTGTTTCATGGACGCCTTGGGTTTTCTGGTGCTCACCATCCCTATTTTCTTTCCATTGGGAAAGCAGCTGGGCTTCGATCCCATCTGGTACGCGATCATCCTCACCATGGTGACCACCATGGGCGCAATAACCCCTCCTGTGGGTATCAACATCTACGTGGTTAAGGCCTTGGCGCCCGATATCCCCATTGGGACCGTGTTCAAGGGGGCTTCCTGTTTCGTTTTGGCGTGCGTAGTCTGCACACTCATCCTGATCGCGTTCCCGCAAATTGTCTTATACATACCGAGCATGGCCCGTTGATTGTCGGGGAAAACACAGGAGCCGGCGAAATGGACGTGTCCACCGGATTCGTACCTGTCACGGACAGCCAATACTATAGCGCATCTCAAAAGTAATCACGGATTGACTCATTGGCGTCCCGTTTCTTTCTCGAAAGACCGTAGCCCTGAAGGGGCGTCAGAAAGTAGCCCGGCGATTCATCGCCGGGTAAGGGCCATTGCAGAACACCTGAGTCCCGAAGGGACGACAGAACCATTACGCGCTCGCTATGTGTCGTCCCTTCGGGACTCCCGGTGGGGAATGGATTTTGGACCCAGGGATAAATCCCTGGGCTATTATCTTTCGTCCCTTCGGGACTCCGAACCGCCTTGGGGCTAGAGTTTTCATACCATAGTAGTCTCTCGAAACCAATTTCGGATTCCTCCGAAACTTCATTCTGTGGCGCAGGCTTTCCAGCCCGCGAATTCGTGAGTGCTTTCGAGAACTGCTATAATGCGCCCTCATGGGCCTGCCCTGCCCTCTCCCCGTATGACTTTCAAATCTTGAGGTACATGAGCGAGCCTTGCCCTCGGATAGCTCATCTAACACCTTAACTTATTGAACCAACCGCCAGACATCAGGACAATATTTCCCTTGCATTTGCGCCGGAATGTGGTATAGAAGGAACTCCAGTAGGGAGAGCGCGTGATCTCCAACTATCTTGAAGAGGAGTTAAGCGATGAAGAAAGCCAGCGTCATTACCGCCGTAGGGTTAGCTCTTGTCGCGGCGTTTTGCCTGAATTGCCAGGCGGAGAACGTTGCAGGCAAGATAACGGCTCTTGAAAAACAATCCGTGCGGGTCAAGGCCCAGATTGACCAGGCGAAGAAGGGAACACAGGATCGGATGACACAGCAGATCCGTTCGATCAATCAATCGGTTCAGAATCTCGTCAAGCAGAGGACGCAACTGGACTCACAAATCGCGCGGATGGAAGGTCAAGTGGCCAGTTTCAAGACGAGTAGCCAGGCCAAACTGGACGCGCAGGTGAAATCGTACCAGCAGCAGATGTCACAGATTAAGTCCCATATCGGCAAGCTTGCCGCGCAAAAGGCGGCCAAGGCGCAGAAGAGCGTTGCGCCGCAGGCGGCCAAGGCCCCCACGGCGGCCCCGGTTGCGCCGGCCCCTGATCCGGCCAAGAAATAGTAATCAGTATTCCAATTGGGATCCGGGAGAGAGCTCGGCCCGGATCCTAAGATTTTCTCCGCTTTTCATCAAGAGGCTCTTTGCACTCTCTTTCACAGAGGTCGCAAAGGGCTTTTTTCTTGGTAAGAGTTCATGACCCTCGTCATTGATCTCCACCATTGGCTGTGATATCTTTGAAGTCCTTCTGAAAGACAATCAATCCCATCCGGCAAGGAGGAATGATGGCAAAGGTTGCGGTAATCGGTGTGGGGCAAAGTTCGTTTGTACGGGCTTATCCGGGTTCGATCAGAGAACTGGCGTTTGAGGCTTACAGAGAGGCCATGAAAGACGCCGGCCTCAAGAGTCGGCAGATTGACGCCTCGGTGGTCTGTTCTGCGCCGGAATACGACAAGCAGCGGACCCCGGCGGGACTAATGGCAGAATATCTGGGACTGAATCCTCAGCCCACTTTCTACGTGGAAAGCGTGTGCTCTTCTAGTTCCAGCGGACTCAGGACGGCTTATGCTCTGGTCGCATCGGGGCTCCATGACGTGGTCCTGGTACTGGGATTCCAAAAGATGTCCGAGATCTCGTCGGCAGAGTCTCAGGAAAGAATGGGCCGAGGCGCCGACATCCAGTGGGAGGCCCCGTTCGGGACCATGATGCCCGCGTATTACGCCATGTACGCTCGAGGCCACTTTGAACAATATGGCACAACCGAGGAAGATCTGGCCCTTATTCGGGTAAAGGCTTCCACTTACGGGCAGATCAACGACAAGGCGGTGTTCCGGAAAGCAGTGGCGCTCGAGAAGATCATGGAACCCAAGTACATCGCTACACCGCTAAAGATGTTCGATTGCTGCGCCAACGCGGACGGATCCTCATGCGTGATACTCGCGTCAGAGGAAAAGGCCAAGGATCTCTGCGACAACCCGGTGTGGATAAAGGGTCTGGGCATGGCCACCGCTCCCATCAACATGGCGGGCCGGGACACGTTCAGTGGGCTGAAATGTGCTCAGCTGGCAGCGAAGCAAGCCTACGAAATGGCCGGCATCGCGCCCTCGGATGTGGATGTGGCCGAGGTTCATGACTGTTTCACCATAGCTGAGATGATGGCTTACACTGATTTGGGATTTGCCGAGCCGGGAGGCGGCCCGGACCTCATCCGCAACAAAGAGACATACAGAGAAGGGAAGATTCCCGTGAACGTGGATGGCGGCCTGCTTTCCAAGGGACATCCCATCGGCGCGACAGGAGGTTCCCAAATCCGCACAATTGTGCTCCAGCTGAGAGGCGAAGCAGGCGAGATGCAGGTACCCGAGGCCAAGACAGGACTGGTTCACAATATCGGCGGCGTGGGCATCTACGGCAACGTGACCATTTTCGGGAAAGAGTAATCTCAATCGCCTATCGCAAGCGTGTTTGGGATGATCGGAGGATCACATGGGATTTGAACAGTTTGGAATAGTCAGCTTTACAGACACAACCAAGGCCGAAAAATTTGTTGAATTTCTAAAGAACAACGAAATCCGAGGGACCGTGTGCACCGAATGCGGCACCAAGTTTTTCCCTCCCCGAAGTGATTGCAACAGCTGCTTGAGCGACTCCATGGACTGGTTCCCCATAACCGGTGAGGGTTCTCTCCTCAGTTTCACCAAGGCTACGTTCGCGCCGGCCGGCTTTGAGAAGGATGTTCCTTATATGCTGGGGATCGCGGAATTTGATGACGGCATGAAAGTGTTCGGCCGACTCGACAAGACCCTTGACTTTGATGCGGTCAAGGCCGGCATGAAGGTCAAGATCAGGACCGTAGACCTGGAAGAAGATCGCATCACATACGTGTTGACCGGGGCTTAAGAGGGCGCGGACGAGGGAGAAGGTCGCCGACCGGAGATCATTCAGGCCCCCGTGCCCGGAAGCCGCAACGAGCGATGGTACTTCCGTCCATTCCAGGTCCCACATGGCGCGGCAGGGATCGCCCTGCGTGGCCACTTGAAGCCGCAGGGACCAGTGCAGCCTGAATTCAACGCGGGGGCGGGGCGACCGGCAACCCCAAGGGCTTCTAAGAGCCTTCCGCCTCGATTTTGCACCGGGCAAAATCTATGGGTTCCTTGCATCCCGGGCATTTAATGGACTTGTCGAATTCATCGGAAAAAACCTCAACCTCTTTGCCGCATTCGGGACACTTGCAAGAAAACGACGTAAGGTCCTTGTGCGCCTCGAATCCGGGACAGTGCATTGGGGTGCTCATAATGCCGCTCCTTTCTTGACCGTTGTTCTTGGGCCGGCGACCCGTCCTGGCACTTTCCCGCTCCCGCCGGTCCGACAATGATTCCCGTCTAAAGAATAGCGTAAATCATGATGAGGGTCCGGTCAATATGAAAATTCTGCCGTAATCGTTCACCGGGCTTGAAGCACGTAGGATGGGATGACCGGAGGGAATCCCATCGGTCGAGGCTTTCACGCCACACCTCACCCGGATAATTCCTCGATCTATGGGGTTCGCTTCACTCACCCCATCCTACAATCTGTCACTGTCGGAATGCCGGGTGAGCTGGCATTATTGGTCAATTGCCACAAATGCCGGAAACCACAAAAGGATCGTGCGGGGCACGATCCTTTTGTGGTTGGAGACGGGAGTTGTTGATTCGGATTATTGGTGGCGCCCTTGGAAAATCGTTCACAGAGCCTTGCAGCAGGGTTTCTTTGGAGCGCGGCGAGCGCGCCCCGGGCGCAGGCTGCCTATCCTTCCAGGATGGCTCTGAGTTCTTTGAGTTCCTTTTTGATGTCCTGGAGGATTTCCTTGTAGTCCATATCCCCCTCTGAGACTGTCGGGTTCACTTCCGCGGCTTGGGCTTCCACTTTTTTCTTGCCCGTTTTCTTGGCCTTTTTCTCCGCTGCGGCCAGCTTCTTCATTTCCTGAAGTCGCTTTTTTGCGCCGGCAATGGTGAATTTCTCATCATAGAGCAGGTGCTTGATCTCCATGAGGAGTTCAAGGTCTCTCTTGTGATATAGGCGCTGCCGCGCGCGCGTCCGCGTAGGCTTGAGGATCTTGAATTCCGATTCCCAGTACCTCAAGACATATGGTTCCACATCCAGGATTTCGCTGACCTCGCCGATCTTGAAATACTGCTTCTCCGGGATTGCGATATCCATGACTCGACCACCCCTTACATGAGGATCCTTCCCACAAGAGCCTTCGGTTCGGTGAAGGTCCGACCGATATGGTAATCCGGCCGACTGTCCCTTTTCGGCCGAATATGCCCTATTCTCGCATTGTGGCGCCGGTCTCGGCAGTTATCGTCTCCACTATTTGAGAATGGACATCTTCAACTTCTTCATCGGTCAGAGTTCGATCCTCAGACTGATAACGTATCCGGAAGGCAATACTCTGTTTCCCCTCCGGAATAGATTCTCCTCGATACAAATCGAATACGGTCACGGTCGCAATAATATCATGGCCTAAGCGTGAAATCAAGTGTTTAATCTCATCTCCTGAAACATTTTCTTCAGTGATGATTGATAAATCCCTTTCTATATAGGGATAGCGAGGAATGGGCTCAAAAACCCTTTCCTTGCGGCCTTCAACGAGCAGAGGCTCCAGGAGAATCTCGCAAATCTGCACTGGAGCTTCCAGATCGTATTCGTTTATCTTTGCCGGAGACAGCTCCCCCACATACCCGATCTGCTCTGCATTCAGGCGCATTTCCGCACACTTGCCCGGATGAAGGAAAGGTATCTCTTTCTTGAGGAATTGCACGGAACCTACTCCCAGCCCTTCCAGGAGATTCTCAACCGCGCCCTTCATATCATAAAAATCTATCCGCTCCTCCCTGTGAACGTTCCAAAGCTCGGGGAAGCGAGCGCCCGTGGCCAGTCCGGCCAGTTTCACGTCCTCTGTGGGCAGTTCCTCGCCTTGGACGGGAGTGAAAATCTTTCCAATCTCAAACAACCTCAGGTTGGTGGATCTGAAACTCACGTTGCGCGTCATGCACGAAATGAGTCCGGGCATGAGGGAGGTCCTCATCACCGCGTTATCCTCGGTCAACGGATTCAAGAGGGCCAACCCGGCAGAGTCCTCAGCCGTAAGGAATTCCGCGGCCCACTCGGCGGACACAAACGACATGGTGATCACCTCGGAGAAGCCCGAGGCCGTCATCAATCGGGCCACGTCCCGAATACTGTCATACTCCTGCCTTGTTCGGTCCGGCGCGGACCGGTAAACCGGCAAGGAAACCGGAATGTTCTGGAACCCGTATATTCCGGCCACATCTTCGATGAAGTCCTCTTCAGTCTCCAGGTCCCATCGCCACGAGGGGGGGATGCACACGAACGCGTTACGGTCGGAGTCATCCACCTCTATTCCCAATCGGCGCAGATATGAGGCCATGTCCTTGTATTTTATGCTGGTTCCGAGCACCTTGTTGACTCGGGACGGTCGGACCGACACAGCCGGACGCTCAATGGGAATGGGATACACATCCACGACAGATGCCAGGATAGTCCCACCCGCGAGCTTTGCCATAAGATAGGCCGAACGATTGGCCGCCCAGAGCGTGCCTTCAGGATCCACTCCCCGCTCGAACCGGAATGAAGCCTCCGTGGACATGCCCAGCGATTTCGCGGTTCTACGGATTCCGAACCTCTCAAAACACGCGCTCTCGATGAGCACGTTTGAGGTGTCATCCTCGATTTCGGAATTCCCGCCTCCCATAATTCCGGCCAGGGCCACCGATCGCTTCCCATCTCTTATCATCAGCGCGTTTTCAGGGAGCTTCCTCACCTCTCGATCCAGCGTAACAAACGACTCACCCGGGTCCGCGCGGCGAACGACAATTTTGTGGTCTTCCAAAAGGTCATAGTCGAACGCGTGCAAGGGCTGGCCGCATTCGAGCAATACCAGGTTAGTCACGTCCACCACATTGGAAATAGGACGCACGCCGGATCTGGTCAACTTGAGACGGATTTCAAACGGCGACGGTCCCATGTTCACGCCTTCCACCATTCGGACCACGTATCTGGGGCAGAGTTCCTTGTCCGGAACCTCCACCGTGACCTTTTCGGCCACATTGACCGAACTCTCGTCACCCTCGAGAGGGGGGACCTTCACCGGCTTTCCCGTGAGCGCGGCAACCTCCCTGGCAATTCCAAGAATTGAGAGGCAATCACCCCGATTGGGGGTGATTCCGATCTCCAAGATAAAGTCCTTCACGTACGGCAAGGCGATGTTCAAAGGAAGCCCCGGGTCCACCGAATCATCAAAGACAAGGATTCCTGCTTCGTCTTCCCCCAGATCCAATTCCTTTTCCGAACAGATCATACCGGGAGATCTGATTCCCTTGATCTCCCGTTCGCTCATTTCCAGCCCGGAAGGCAACACCGCGCCCGGTGGCGCGTAGGGAACCACCTGCCCCACACGGATATTGGGCGCGGCGCAGACAACCGTCTCTTCCCTCGATCCGAGACTGATGCGGGCAAGACTTAGCTTTTCAGCATCAGGATGCGGCTTGATTTCCTCTATCCTCGCGGTAAGGATCTTGTCCAGACCCGTCCCCACGGCAGTTAAGGCCTCCACTTCCGATCCACCCATTGTGAGGAGTTCGGCTATTTCCTGAGCCGACTGATCGATCTCCACGAACTCCTTGAGCCAGTTGAAGCTGACGAGCATTTTCCTGGTACCTCTTTCAGCCCTTAGAACTGATTGATAAAGCGGATATCGTTTTCATAGAAGGTTCGGATATCGGGGATACCGTATTTCAGCATTGCCACACGTTCTATCCCCAGACCGAATGCAAACCCGGTGTAGATCTCGGGATCGTACCCCACGAATCCGTGCAGCGCGGGGTTTACCATGCCTGACCCGAGGATCTCCAGCCATCCCGTGTGAGAACATGTCCGGCAGCCGCTCCCTCCACAGATGACACACTGTATGTCCACTTCCGCGGACGGTTCTGTGAATGGGAAGAAGCTGGGACGAAAGCGCAACCCAATCTCTTTTCCGAAGTACTCGTGAACGAACGCGATTAGAATTCCCTTGAGATCCGCCATGGAAATGCCCTCGTCCACCCACAGACCCTCAATCTGCATGAACATAGGGGAATGGGTCATGTCCGCGTCACGGCGGTAGACCTTTCCCGGACAGATCACCCGCACGGGGGGCCGGGTTTTCTCCATAGTCCGGATCTGGACCGGGGAGGTGTGTGTCCGCAGCACCACATTCTCGGAAAAGTAAAAGGTATCCTGCATATCTCGGGCCGGGTGATCCCTCGGCATATTGAGGGCCTCGAAGTTGTAATAATCCAACTCCACCTCGGGCCCCTCAGCCAACCGGAAGCCCAGCCCCGCGAAAATCTCGATCAGCTCCCTGGTGACCTTGTTGAGCACATGCTCCCGACCCGGAATCGAACGCCGGCCGGGGAGAGTGACATCAACGAATTCCGACACTAGTTTCCGCTCCTCAACCTTCTTTTTGATGTCGGTCTCGGCCTGATCGAGCCTCTCTTCCAGAGCCACCTTTACCTTGTTGGCCATTTGTCCCATTTTGGCCCGTTCTTCCTTGGCCACACCCTTGATGCCTCTTAGGACCGACGTCAACTCGCCTTTGCGTCCAAGAAATCGAGTCTTCAGGTCTGCCAAGTCCTTCTCGTCGTCGATCTTTTCGATCAGTGCGTAGGCTTCGTCTCGTATCTTTTCCAGCTGCTCTTCCATGATCACCCCGTAGTTTCGGCTCACAAATGCCGGGACTAAAACCAAATTTACATGCCTAGAAACAAAGGCACAACGAAGTATGAAAGTCTTCTTTGTTCGCGAAGGCGCCGGCCCCAAGCAGGGGAGGCGGAGCCTCCCGGTATGCATTCCCAGGCAGAGCCTGGGAACGAGAGGAAAGGACCTTCATGCTTCGTTGTGCCTTTCAGTGCGTGGTAGTTGGTATGGATCTGCGGACGCGTCGTGCGGGACCGCGCATCAAAAAAGAGCGGTCCAAGGGGCGACCGCTCCACGTGCGCATGCGAAACACTCCCGGGACTGCACGTTCGTTACCGGGGTTCGCGAGGGTTCGCTCGCTCGTCCTGTGAGAAGATCCGTCAGGCTCCCAGCGCGGCCTTGGCCTTTTGCACAACGGTGCTGAACCCTCCGGGATCCGTGATTGCGAGATCGGACAGTATCTTCCTATCCAGAATGATTCCGGCTTTCTTGAGTCCCTGAATGAAACGGTTATAAGGAAGCCCGTTTGATCTGGTCGCTGCGTTTATTCGGGCAATCCACAGGCGCCGGAAATCACGTTTTCTCGTGCGGCGATCACGGTACGCGTAGCAGAGCGCCTTTTCAACGGTGTCTTTGGCCTGTCGCAGGGTTCTGCTTCGTCCGCCTACGTATCCCTTTGCGGCCTTGAGTATTTTCTTGCGTCTGGCCCGGCTCGCGGGCGAACATCTAGCTCTCGGCATCAATGACTCCTAATAGCGACTTCGTGCGGCGCAGTCCAACTGCCGCTGATCACGGATGAATTCAATCCTCGGTCCGCGCTCCTTTCATCCATTGGGCAGAAGCCTCTTTATCTGTGTCGTATTGCTCGGATCGATGAGCGCGCCTTTTCTGAGCCTTCGCTTCTGCTTGGTGGTCTTGGTCGTCAGAATATGGCTGAGAAAGGCTCTTTTTCTCTTGATCTTGCCGCTCTTGAGAATCGTGAACCTCTTGGCTGCTCCACGACAGGTCTTTATTTTGGGCATTCTTCACTCCAGATGCCGCGGGGCTGACTCGATTGCCCGCGGCTCGACATAACTCAAACCTTATTTTATACGCCCATCCGTACCAAAGTGCAAATGCTTTTCTTCGGAACGTGGGAATCCTCAGTTTCGCTAGGCAGATCTCCTCATCGAGCATGTCATTGCGAGGAGTGAAACGACGAAGCAAGCCCCATATTCAACGCGCACGAGATTGCTTCGCTGCGCTCGCAATGACATCTTCCACCGCCACCCGAATGACCGATACCTATGCGCTTTCAAAGAGGGAACATATGGCTAAAATCCGGAAGGGAAAAATCCCCGCTGCCCCCCTTTGCCAAAGGGGGGTAGTTCGGGTCCCCCCCTTTGAAAAAGGGGGTTTAGGGGGGATTTTCAGACTCGGTCCCTCACCAGTACACCGTACTTCTTTGAAGGCAACTTGGCATGAATGATTACCGGAACCCCAACGTTCGTCTCGCAAAATCACCGAAACAGGCTCACCTGGCGCAGACGTACGCCATCGGCCCGGTCCTTGCCGATGGGCGTGTACCTTACGTACCGGGCTGAGACCTCCCGGGGGCAATAATACTCATATCCCGGCCACTTGTCGAAGCGGTCGGTCACGGTCTTGGAAATGGTGAACCATGTTTCCCAGTCTTTCTTGTCCAGGGACAGATCCAATTTCCATCCCTGGGGTACCGATTCCTTGTCGCCCCACACGATCCTGAGTCTGGAGATAGGGAATACTTTACCCAGGTCCAGCACAATGCTCGGAGGATCGCCATCCTCAGTGGGTCCTGCCTCCAGAAAATCGGGTCCAGGGTATCCCTTGAGAATCTGTAACCCCCTGTCGGTCAACCGGCCGTTCACGAGGACCTTGGACTGCTTCGCGTAGTCGGTGAAGTACGAGTCCAACGGCTCTTTGAGCGCGTCCGAGGGCAGGAGAGAAAGACCGAGAATCTCTTTTTTCACGCTATTGACCAATTTCTTGGCCATGATGTAATTGGCGCCGTTGGTCACATGGCACCAGTCCGTAAAAACCCATTCCGTGACATTGTCAAAACAGCCCGTGAGATCGAGGATCTCCAGGCCCGCTTCACGGGACCTCTTCTTTGTCCGATCCACAATCAGGTCAAAGGTCTCGGCCCCGTCATAAAACCCGATCTTGGACATGCCGGTCATCTGGGCGATGCGCTGTTCCACAGGCGTGAGCTTCTTCTTGGAGTTTCGGAACATCGGCTGAAGCGCGAAGATATGTGGGACCCCGTCCGTTTCCAGCACCTTATGATAGATGGCCACCACATCGGCCAGTTGAGCGATGTTCCGATCCCGATACTCGAGCATTTCAGGTGTCGGGTCCTGGGGATGCGCGGCAAAGCCACGATTTTCCATGAGTATTCCCGGACCCTCTCCTTCGCGCAAGGCCAACCACGTGAAAAAGTACGTGTTGCGTTTGAGCCAGAGGGTCAGGTAATTCACCAGTCCTCTGGGGCTCATTTCCATGGTCTCCGAGACTACCTCGAAGTACGGACCCTCAGTGAAATAATTCCAGTCTTTGAGCGGTCGCGCCACAGTGTGTACTTCATTGGCCCCGTCGAGCGATACCACCAGGTCCGGTTTGAACAAACGGAGTTTCGCGAGATATCGCATGAGACTGTTCTGGTATACGTACCCCGCGACTCCCGCGTTGATCACCCTGACCTTCTTGCCGCCGATCTTTTCGCGCACCCTGGGATCAGCGTTGAGAAGCTTTTCCATTATATGCGGGATGTTCCAGCGGTAGGTCACCTCATAATAGTCGGTGATCCGATCCGTGGGCGGCACCGGGCCTCTGCCGAAAACAACGGATCCGCCTGTCACGAACACCCGGTATTCGTCCTTCGGCTTCTCCAGGGGAACATCGTCAAAATCCTTAAAACTCTGATCATTAATATATTCGAAAGCGTTTCCAAGACGGGTGTTGCGGATCGCGGCAAACCCGGGTGTGGGTTCGTAACCGAACTGAGGCGCCACCTTCTGAGAACTGTGACGGACGAGGTCCATGGTACGGCCCTGATAAGCCTGCCCGATCGGCGAGGACTTCATCTGAAGATACGCGTAGTACTCTACAGCGGCCAGGGCCCCGATCACGACCGCAACCAGGAAGAGGAAATATAGGCAACCCAGAAAGAACCGGACCAGACTGCGGC
This sequence comes from uncultured Syntrophaceae bacterium, assembly GCA_964527475.1. Taxonomy (GTDB): domain Bacteria; phylum Desulfobacterota; class Desulfomonilia; order Desulfomonilales; family Desulfomonilaceae; genus CAZGNL01. The sequence continues at coordinate 16,930 of CAZGNL010000041.1, read as the reverse complement.
CGAAACCACTCGGGTTCTCGTTACTCTTCACCGCTCCCGGGCCGCTCGAACCCTCGGACCGCGACCTTTGGTCTTCTTGGTCGGTTGATTCCACCACTTTATCGGATTGATTCATAGCTGCTCCCGGGATCCCCATATCCGTTAACCTAGCCCAAATGCGCCAAAGGAATTCGCCGAAAATGGGATCTGCGATGTGCGACCGTCCGGATCGGCGCCCCGGCGAACGCCGGAATGACGGTAGTAACTTTCTCTCGTTCCCAGGCTCTGCCTGGGAATGCATACCGGGAGGCTCCGCCTCCCCTATTTGGGACCGGCGCCTCCGCGAACAAAGAGGGCTTTTATAGGAATGCGCGTTCAAACAAGTGATAAAGAGCACTGCTGGGCAAGCTGGCAGTGGCGCCCAAGAACTGATTCTCACTCATTTGAAAGCGCTTTGGCATCACAAGACTTTTGACCGCCGGTCCAATGTTTTCTCATTTGTTGTGGATGCGCAGAGGCTGTACGCAGCGATGCCCTCCTGTAGAGGGCGCCGACGCTCCGGCTGCTTGGCCGGCCGACACGGTATTGTCCGATACTCTGTGAAAAAACCGGTATTGGCCGAGCCTTGGCCCATGCTCCGGACTTGTCCTAGAACAGTGTGTAAATGAAAGGCGCGGCAACCGGCGAACTCGCGGCAAGAATAATCAGGCCTGAGAGCAACACCAGTACTATTATGATGGGCGCAAGCCAGAACTTCTTGCGCACTTTCATGAAATCCCAAAATTCTTTCACCAGGGACATTCGTCATTCCTCCGCGGTACGGCGCGTCCGACCGCTGCGGTCAGAACTGTCTTTCGTAACGCTCTATGGTTGTGTCGGTTTCTTGTTCTTTCTTGTTCCAATATGATTGTGCGGCCGGGTCCAGCTTCCGATCCATGGGATCCTTTCCCACAAGCCGCATGATCAGGCCCGTAGGCACGACGATCACGCAGAAGATGATCGTCAGCAAAATCCGTGAGACAAAGTAACCCAGAACAACGGAAAATGCTATCCAGAGACGATAAATCCTACGAAAAAGGGGCGGAATCAGTCGAGCCAGCAACATGCTGTGGCCCACTGCGATCCAGATGGCCCCGTACCACTTGCCGCTCCAAAACAGCGTGTACGCGCCGATAGAGCTGAGAATGATCAAGAATACCAACGCTGTCACCGTCAGATCGCGACTCGACGGCTCCCTGCGGGCTGCCCGAATTTCATCCTTTATTTCCTGTATGATGTTCATCCTGGCTCAAGGTCCTTATCTAGTTATCAATCCAACGTGAACTGCTCTCTCCAATCCGTGTCATCTTTTAGTTTGGGCTGATCTTTCTTATCCAACAACAGAGTCCCGAGCGCAAGATAGTCCATTTCCGTTCTCATAAAGCATAGATAAGCATGCTCAGGGCTCATGACAATCGGTTCCCCGCGAACATTGAATGAGGTGTTCACAATAACCGCGCAGCCGGTCTTGTCCCGAAAGGCCTCGATCATCTTGTGGTACAGCGGGTTGGTGTCCCTATTGACCGTCTGAATGCGTGCCGAATAGTCAACGTGCGTGATCGCGGGGATATCGGATCTGGTCACGTTGAGTTTGTCAATTCCCCATAGATTTTGCTCATCTTCGTTCATCTGCCGACGTATCTCCTCGTTCACATACGCAACCAGGAGCATGTAGGGCGACGGCCCGTCGATGTAGAAATAGTCTCCGACATCTTCCACCAGGACCGAAGGCGCGAACGGCCTGAAACTCTCCCGATACTTGATCTTCAGATTCATCTGGGCCTGCATTTCAGGGCTTCTCGCGTCACCGATTATCGACCGGGCGCCCAGGGCTCTCGGCCCGAATTCCATCCTGCCCTGGAACCATCCGATTATCTTCCCGTCTGCTATGAGGTCCGACACCCGATCCGGCACTTCGTTGTCCTCAAGTTGTTCATAGGGATAGCCGTTGGAATCAAGAAACTCCCTTATCTCAGCATCCGAGAATTCGGGCCCCAGGTAAGAACCTGTTTGACTGTCGGTGGAATCGGAGTCCCTGGTTCTCTCGTTGCCCAGCAGTTGGTACCAGGTGTGCAGTGCCGCGCCCAGCGCGCCGCCCGCGTCTCCGGCCGCGGGTTGGATCCAGATATCGTCAAATGGACCCTCGCGAAGGATGCGCCCGTTGCCCACACAGTTGAGCGCCACTCCACCGGCCAGACAGAGGTGCCGCTCACCGGTTACCTTGTGAATATGCCTGATCGAACGGAGCATGACCTCTTCCGTGATCACCTGGACCGATTTGGCCAGGTCCATCTCCCTTTGGGTGAGATCGGCCTCCGGCTTGCGGGGGGGGCCTCCGAAGAGCTTCTCGAAAGCTTTGCCCGTCATGGTCAGGCCGTACGTATAGGTGAAGTAATCCATGTTCAACTTGAACGAACCGTCCTCCTTGATGTCGATCAGTTCGCTCCGCATCAGATCCACGTATTTGGGTTCACCGTAGGGCGCGAGCCCCATGATCTTGTACTCGCCGGAATTTACCTTGAACCCCGTGAAATAGGTAAAGGCCGAGTAGAGCAACCCCAAAGAATGAGGAAACTTTATCTCATTGTCGATCCGAATCTTGTTCCCCTTCCCGACTCCGAAGCTCGTGGTAGTCCATTCTCCCACGCCGTCCATTGTGAGAAAGGCCGCGCTGTCAAAAGGAGAAGGAAAGAATGCGGATGCGGCATGGGATTCATGGTGTTCCGTGAACAGTATCTTTCCCTGGTACCCCAAGGCGTCGCTTATCAGCCTGGGCGTGTGCAACTTCTGTTTCAACCACAGGGGCATGGAGATGAGAAAAGAGGACAAACCTCGCGGAACAAAAGACAAATAGGTCTCCAGCAGACGCTCGAATTTGATAAAGGGCTTGTCGTAAAAGACCACGTAATCCAGGTCATTCGCATCAAGCCGTCCCTCTTTCAGGCAATACTGGATGGCGTCTTGGGGAAACCGGTGGTCGTGCTTTATACGGGAGAACCGCTCCTGCTGCGCTGCCGCCACAATCGCGCCGTCTTTCAACAAACACGCTGCGCTGTCGTGATAAAATGCTGATATTCCAAGTATGTTCATAGTCTCCTACCGAAACGCGGTCAGCGTTCTGAGCCTGATGGATCGCGTCTTTGAACCTGTGGGCCTATATCTGAGATACCGGGTGGGGACTTGCTCAGCCCCGTAAAACTCGTACCCGGGCCACCACGCGAAATTATCCACCTGCTTCTTGTCGGCCTTTACCAGGGCTTTCCAAGTGATTCCATCCACGGAGGCTTCAAAGACCCATTCATCAGGCACGGCCGACTCATCGGCCCACACGATCCTCAGTCTGCTCACACCAAAGGTCCGGCCCAAATCCAGGACCAGTTCCAACGGCTCGTCCTCAGATACCACTTTCGATGAATAGATCCCTTTTCCCGGGTAACCCGGGAGGATGTTGCCGACTCCGTTGCCTGGTTGATCGGCCTCGGGCGCGTACGCGGCCTTTGCAGTGGCCGTAAGATTCCAGAAAAAGCTGCTCTTATGATCTATCCTGTCCGCGTCGCTGACCGGGACATGGAATACCTCTTTTTTGATCGAGTTGGACAATTCCTTGGCCAAGAGGTAGTTGGCCCCAACAGTCAAGTGGCACCAGTCAGTGAAGACCTGTTCGGATACATCATCAAAATAATTGGAGAAGTCAACCACAAAATAGTTCTTTTGGTCCGCGCTCTTCTTGATTCGTTCCACAAGCCTCACGTAGGTCTTATCCGAGGGAATCCCGAAATACTGGGAATGACCGACAAGCTCCCCCATTTTCCGCTCCGGCTCGGCCCGCTTCTTCTTGCTGAGATAGAACCAGGGCTGCAACGCAAAAATGTGCTCAACACCGTCGTTTTGAAGGACGCTGTGGTAGTTTTCCACCATGCGAACCACTGTGTCCAAGTTACGCGTAAGGAGTTGCCGGTTCTCCTGGTCGGGGGGGCTCTGCCCCGCGGTCCGCCAGTCCGCGCCCGGGGGAGCGCCGTGGTATATGGGAACCTTCGCGTTGAGGTCCTGAAAAATGTCTCTGCCTTGCCAGAGGTAGGCCATCAGGAATGTGTTGTTCTTGAGCCAGAGTGTCAAATACGACGACAACCCGGGCCTGGTGTACGAATAGATCTGACTGAGGACCCCGTGAAACTGGCCTTCCTCGAAGTACCTCCATTCAGGTCTGAGATCACTAACCAGGGGAAGCTCGTTGGCCCCGTCCAAGGAAACCACCAGGTCCGGTTTATATCTCCTCAGCTTGGTCAGATACCGTATGAGATTGTGCTGATAAGCGTACCCCCAAACCGCGGCATTGTACACCCTGATGGTCTTGCCGGGTATGGGCGCGGTGGAATTCAGGATCATCTCCATCATGTGGGAGATGGTCTCCCTGTACTCCAATCCGTACCAGCCCATGATCTGGACCGTTTCCCCGACCGCCCCGAGCCCGTACGCGGTGGACCCGCCTGTAAGGAATATTCGGTACTCGTCTTTAGGCTTATCCAGAGGGATGTCCGTTGGTTCACGGAACCCCGCGTTGTTGGCGTATTCGTACCGGTTCCCCTTGGCTATGTTGTATTCCAAGCAGACCCGAGGGTTGAAATCATAGTCGTAGTGGGAAACCAACCTTGTGAAATCGCGGCGCGCCAACCCAATATCGTGAGGATAGACCGCTGACAGATGGCTGCTCTTCAGGGCAATCTCCGCCATCTTATCCACCCCCAGCAGAATCAGGACCACCGCCGCGCCCAGAAACACAATGTAAAGCGGGATCTTGAGAGCGCGCCACACAAATCTCTTCACTGAACCGCGCTTCTCGGATGACTGTTCCACTGCCGCGGAATCGTCCATCTTTGACCCGGGGCCTTCAGGCTCAGCACCCCCGGACCCGGAACTATCCTGTGCAATTCTGTCCTTCTCTTGAGTCATGGCCCCCCTTTGTAGCGCAAACGTCATTCAAGGGCAAGGGGGCTGAAATGAGAGTGCAGTCATTCACCTACGTTCCGGGGGAATTCGGGCAGATCCAATAATATGAGAAGGCGTCGGAGGCGGGTCTTCGTACGGCGCGTAGCATGCTACGCCCTCTTCAAGCCCGGTATAGCCTGGAACAGATTGGCAATCGCTATTGTGGGACAAGTCGCACTACTTAATTTGCCTTTCCGACCGATCCGAACGTTTCGGAATGGTTGCCCGATGCCGCGCCCGGATTTGGCCCGGTCCCGGAACAAGCGCGTTTTTGGTTGCAGGAAATTTGACCGGGGTCTATCCTGTCTTTGAGAGTATTGCAGGACTCACGGTCCGCAGCCGACCAACTGAGGATGACATGACACCGTCAACAGCAACCGCTGAGGCTTTCTTGAACTCTTTTAAAACCCTCGGAAAAGAAGAGCGCGCTTCGTTTTTCCATCTCCTGAGCCTGGAACGCGACTTTCGGGATAGTCTTGCGGAGTCGCTAATTTCCGCTCTACGGGCCTTAAGCCGCGTGGAAAGTGAGGAGGTTGTTCGAAGTGTTGTAGGACGCATTGCTCAAGACGCTGATTTGTTGGAAGAAATAGAAGATATCCTGGATTCGGTGCTGATTCTGGAAAGGCAGGACGAACCCGCGCGGCCGTTCAACGATTACCTTGCCGAGGGGGACAAGTGAGCGGAAGTTCAGGGTAGGCCATCCTATGGAAGTCCTCTTTTTTTGGAGAAGACGCCGGCCCCAAGTAGGGGAGGCGGAGCCTCCCGATATGCATTCCCAGGCAGAGCCTGGGAACGAGAGGTAAAATGGCCGCACTCCGAAATAACGGCCGCCCTGCTGCTGTAGCCGCTCAACCGTTTAGGAGGGCGTAGCATGCTACGCCCCTACGGCCGTAACCCACCAGGATAGTGGCCCTTTTTATGCTTCGTTATCGCTCTCTTGCGACGGTAATTGCTTTAATAGTCCTCCATGTTCGCAAAGGCGCCGACCCCGCTACGATCCTCGGGTTTTCGTACCCTTGACAGCGCTTCTTGGTCTACGGTCTGTCAACCTCTATTGCTTTAGATCGCCAGTCGTATCCTTCAGGCCAGGAACTGCGTTTTCTGTTGTGCCAGTAGGTATACTGCGATCCGGCAATGGCCATGAGTCGGAACTCCTTGGCTGTTCCAGGCAAACTAAGAGTAGCCTTCCAAGTCTTCCCATCCTTCTGAGTTTTTGCCGGCCAGACCTCGAAGTCGTTGGATCCCGGCGGATTCACCACGACCCAGACCTGAGTCTTGGGGTCGGCCACGGATCCTGAGACGTCCACCCGGCCACCACGCGTTGATTTGAGTTCAGGAAAGATCGTCAAGTTCACACTGGAGCGCCCAGGCGGCGGCCCAACAAGCGCACGATGTACGGGATCCGGTGAAGCTTTGTCCAAGGGTTTGAGAAGGCAAGTCCAAGTATGGTCCCTCTGTTCCTTTAATTTGTTGGCTGTCAATTTCAAATCGCTTTGGAGATTCTGAAAGAACAACCACAGAATGAATATCGCACTGAGGATAAAAAAAGACGAAAGCACCCGGAATAATCCGGTCCGCCGGCTTCGTAAAGTTCTCGGGCGTGATCGTCTGGCCTTTCTGCGATCTTGCTCCTCGGACTCATGAGCCGTTTCAGACTTCGCCGAAACATCGGGATCTTCTTTTTCAGGCAATTTCTGAGGGGGTCGATCATAGTACCAGAGTATCTCTAACACAGTCCTAACGGTAGCCAAGAGCATAGCGAACACGAAAACCCAATTCGGAACCCCGGGGACGCTCTGCATTAGAAAAGAAAGGAAGTTCTTCATCGCGTCCTCCTGACCGTTACAGGATTTGAGATAAAGTCAGATCCAGGGAGATTGTTGAGGACATCCCCTTCTTTGAGTGGCGTCCACGGACCGGCCACAGCTCTGATCTCGAATGACTTCCCGACGTCCACGCTTCCGGGTCTTCCGCAATACACCTGTACCTGCCATCTTTTTCCCTTTTGCTTGACCTTGGGCTGGACCCACATGGCGTTCAGGGTAGTTGGATGCACAATCACCCAGACGGCTAGTTCAGGCTTGGCAACCGTGCCCTGCACCAAGGGTCTCATCCCCACTTCCGAACCGGGAGCAGGTTCCGTGATCGTGACCTGGGCCACTGATGAGGGGACCAGAGTCACAACCAATACCACTACCAATGAAGACACCAATAATAGTCGTTGCACGATTCCCTCCTCTGAACGAAGTCTGCGCTCATAAAGCGATGAGGGCTAGTCCGCACGAGGTGCCGCATGAAGCCTGATCGCTTCAAGAACGATCGCAGACTGTGTGAATGAAGTCGCTATTTACCCAATATCAGGATAACAAACACGGGAGGATAGTCAAGGAATATAATATAGTCCTTTTCGGCTAGTCTAACTACCCCCGATGGGTACCCCCAAACCGTCTCACCTAACAAGGCAACCCACTCTAAGGCTTAGAGCAATCTTGATTGCGTATTATTGCGGTTCTCAAAAGTAATCACGGATTGACTCATTGGCGTGGCCCATCTTTCTCGCTTCTTTCTCGAAAGACCGTAGCCCTGAAGGGGCGTCAGAAAACAGCCCGGGGATTCATCGCCGGGTAAGGGCCTTTGCAGAACACCTGAGTCCCGAAGGGACGACAGAACCATTACGCGCTCGCTATCTGTCGTCCCTTCGGGACTCCCGGTGGGGAATGGATTGCGGACCCAGGGATAAATCCCTGGGCTATTATCTTTCGTCCCTTCGGGACTCCGAGCCGGCTTGGGGCTGGAGTTGTCATACTATGGTGGTTCTCGTAATTAGTTTCGGTTTCCTCCCAAACTTCTTTCTGATGGCGCAGGCTTTCCGGCCTGCGAATCCGTGAGAACTCTCGAGAACTGGTATAGTCGCGTGCAGATATTCAGATAATCAGGGTCGGTTGCCTCATGACGGTACCGAGTGGTCCATCGTCGAACGGTGGCCATGAAGAGTCTTATTGTTTCGCAGAAAGTCTCGTAATATTGGTGTGTTTTCAGAGAGTGAAGAGCGACCGAAGACCACGCCGGCGCCGAGGGATTATGGCTCACGACGGACTTCTGTATTGGTGTTTGCCTGCTTTCCAGCAGTTGGGTAAGGCAACTGACACGGCCATGCCGTGTCAGTCTTTAACCCGGGGTAGCCGATTCCGCCCAGGTACCGCATATGATGAAGTCTTTGGGGAGGAGTCCACCCCGGCTGGTCCAGGATAGGCTACTTACATTCCGAGCAGTCTTTGACCACCTTGCCGCGTTCCTTCTCGCATTCGGCTTTCGTGTGGTGCTTGTCGCATTTTCCATCATGGCAACAAGCGACTTTCACGTCTTTTGCAGCCTTGTCTGCTCCCATTGCAACGGGAGCGGCTGCGACAAAGGCCAACAGAGCCATCACAACAACTAACTTCTTCATTTCGTACCTCGTGTTCGGAAATTTTATTGCGCCAGAGACTAACGGCTTCGCGCAGTGGACGAATGAACTCGCTCGTTCCGTACGGGAAAAGTGCGTCGGTTGTACGCGTTCATTCCAAGACGGACACTGTCGAGAAACTCGCCGCTAGGACGGTTACCATAGTAGCAGATGACTAGTCAAGAGCACCCGTGGCCCGTAAGTGAGCATTCAGTTTCGGGGGGCAGATCATCTCATCGCGTGTGTCATTGCGAGGAGTGAAACGACGAAGCAATCCCCATACCCGGCGCGCAGGAGATTGCTTCGCTGCGCTCGCAATGACATCCTGCCAGTGCCCCGCGTAAGTGAATGGTCACCCCCGTAATCCACCACATCGCGGACCTGGATTTCATTTCTCAGCGGATCGTTGGTTCCGAGGTCCCGTCTCTTTGAGTATGTTCCCGGTCCAATTGGCGCTCCAGCAGGGCGGCAGACCCCAATGACGCAAGCCCGACCGCTCCGACTATGAGCGCCATGCGCAGCCAAGGCATGCCAAGAGCCAACCGGTCCTTATAGATTGACAGGCCTGTATCGATCCAGACGAAGACCCCAACGAAAAGGAGCGACTGAACGAGTCGAATTGCCCATGTCTTTCCGGTAAGGAGCAACACCGGTGCCAGAATGCAGACCGCTGCGATCACGATCCAGTCGCTTCTAAGGAAATGCGCGCCGAGAATCAGTGCCGATATTACAGCCGGTAGAGTGCAAAGAATATTCATCATTGCCGGTCCTCTCTGTGCGCTTTGTCTCGGGACGACTCAGGTTTGTATGAAAATGGATGCATTGCAGAGTCCACCGAATGCCGTCACTGACCGAGCATCCAAGAGGGCGCAGCATGCGGCGCCCCTACGGCAGGCCGCCGGATACCATGAGGAGGTGCCCCTGGCGGCGGGAATGACCGGCAAGATGCCGGTCCTACTCCGGACCAAGCCCGTCTGACGGCGAATCCGTATCACTCATACCTCAGCGCTTCGATGGGATGGAGTCTTGAAGCCTTGAATGCGGGATAGAAGCCGAAGAAGACCCCCACAGCCGCGGAAAAGAGCAGCGCGATCGCTGCTGCGAGGGGGCTTATGATGGCGGGCCAGGAACTTATTGTGTGGAAGATGTACGCGCCGCCCACACCGACCGCCATTCCGATGATTCCTCCCAGCATGGAGAGCACCACCGCTTCGATGAGGAACTGTGACAGGATGTCGCCAGAACGTGCGCCCACAGCCATGCGGATACCGATCTCCCTGGTGCGTTCGGTCACGGAGACCAGCATGATGTTCATGATGCCGATGCCGCCCACAACCAGGGAGATCGCGGCAATCGCGCCGAGGAGGGTGGTCATTATCCGGAGCGCTTTTGTGGCGGCCTTGAGCATCTCGGTCAGGTTGCGCACCGTGAAATCCTTTTCCTGCAATGGGCCTATACGATGCCGTCTGGTCAGCAGTTCGGTGATCTGTCTTTCCGCCTCAGGTATCAGACGGATCTCTTTGGCCTGAACCAGGACAGCGCGCACCTCACCGGGGAAGGGGGTCCCGAATAGCCTGTATTGAGCGGTCCTCAGAGGGATGTATATGGAGTCATCCTGGTCATTCCCGCGGGGAGACTGCCCCTTGGATTCCATGACTCCGATGATGCGGAACGGAACGTTCTGAATTCGTATGGTCTTGCCCAAAGGGTACGTGTCGCCCATCAGGTTTTCGACAACAGTGGTACCCACCACCGCGACCTTGGCCGCCCTTTGTTCCTCTTGCGGAGTAAAGACTCGGCCGAAGCGGATCGTCCATTCTCGAACCGGGAAATAATCGGTGGTAGTCCCGCTCACTCGGGTCCTCCAGTTCCTGTTTCCGTACACCACCTGGGTAACCTGACCCCAGATCGGCGCCACGAATTTCACGGCCGGGCATTCAAGGGCAATGGCCTCCGCGTCCTCCGAGGTCAGGGTGTGAACCGAACCCGCGCCCATGCGCGCTCCGCTTTGAGTGCTCGCGCCCGGAACCACCATGATAAGATTGCTACCGATTGATTTGATCTGAGAACCGATCATCTCTCGCGCCCCCGCGCCCACGGCCACCATCACGATGACCGCAGCCACTCCGATCACTATGCCGAGCATGGTGAGCAGGGAGCGCATGACGTTGACCCTTAACGCTCCGAGTGCGATTTTCACTCCGTCAAAGGGGTTGATCATCTTGGGTCATTCCAGCTTTCATGCCTCATAATCAAGGCACAAGGAAGTATGAACATCCCGCCATCCTGGTGGGTTATGGCTGTAGGGGCGTCGCATGCTACGCGCTCTTGGATGGTCGGTCAATGCAGGCAAGTGGTGGACCATAAGATTGCCCGTTTTGATAGGATTCTCCATGCTTCAGGAGCGCACAACGCTGATACGCAGGATCTACGAATTCACGGAGATATTACTATTGAGAAGATCTTGGTCCTTACCGGCTTCTTGTTCTTCTCCCAGGGCCTCTTGTATTGGAAATTAATAGTGGTTCCGCCCGGTTTGATGGGAACAAACACAAAGGTCTCCGCGCCGCCCACGCCCATCATTTTTTTGGGCTTCGAGGAGTCACGGTTGTACGTAACCCCCTTCAGCTGGAGAAGACTGCGGTCAAATTCCGCGCTCCATTTGTACCCTGTAGTGGGGTTTGACTCCAGGCTTATCCGGAAAGCCTGCTTCAGTCTGACCGCTCTGGATTCAGCAGCGACTGTGGACGCCCCCGCAAGAGAAATTGAAAACAGGGCCAGGCTCACAAATATGAGTGGACCGTGAAAACGTTTGAACTTGCTTCTGACTTTTTTTGACGTCACGTTCATCCCTCCTTGTCCCGGGGCATTTCCGATCTCGTGTCGCAAGAATTACTCAAGATTGGCCGTACATGTTCGCAAGCCGTCCCGGAACGGGAAAATTCTAGAGGTTCCCTTGCGCGCTGTCAACGGCCAAGCCTGCCTCTCCGCAACCCCTCATACCAACATACATGCCTGGAAGCACAGGCACAACGAAACATGAAAGTCCCTTCCGTTGTTCAGTTGTCCGGGGCTTCGCCTCGGACAGGGTACTCCAAGGGCGCGCACGCTGCGCATGGACTTGGAGGGTAGACTCATCTCCCCTCCAAACCACCCCATACGTGGACCCATAAAGGGGTGGCTTTTCCGACGGGACTTTCATGCGAATGCGCTTTCAAAGAGGGAACATATGGCTCAAGTCCGGAAGGGAGAAATCCCCCCTGCCCCGCGTAACTGAGGGGTTGCGCCTCTCGTGGATGCATGATTATCCCGGTATGTCTCTCCGGGAATAACTTTCGGAAGAATGAGGAAAACAGGCGGATTCGACCCGAGAGTCAAGACCGCTATTTTTTTCCCGCGGTCAAATGGGAACTTGACACCCAGCCCTCTTTTCTGGTAATCAATGAGTCTTTGTGAAAAAGCTAAAAACAACTTGGCTGGTGGTAGGCGATGCGTTGCAGTTGGGCGGGTCAATAGGCTTGGCCGTCTTCATAGGAGCCGGCATAGGTTATCTGCTCGACAAGAAGTTAGAGACATTTCCCTACCTCAGCATCATATTCTTTTTGCTTGGAATAGCGGCTGCCGCGCGTAACGTGTGGAGAGTGGTCCAAAAGGAGCTCCGGGCCCACAAGGATGACCACGGCACATGAAGTTTGAAAAGATTCCAGGAATCTGGCTTGGTTTATCCTCGGCGGCTTATCTGTTTGGGCTTGCTGCACTCTCATTGTGGGCAGGCCGTGAATTTACCGTGGGGTTCGGGGCCGGTGGTGCACTGGTCCTACTGAACTCCCTGGCAGCGTGCCGAAAACTGAAGAGAACCGAGTTCACCCATAAGGGGCAAGCTTTGGCCTCACTGGTGGGTGGCTTCTATTTAAGGCTTGCGATCCTGGGGATCAGCCTTTTTGCCTTGATAAGATTCCTGAAGGTCAATGCCGTAGGACTTGTGGCCGGTCTGTCGGTAATCCCCGCGGGAATTCTAATCATGCTGATTCTGATATTTGTGGCCAATAGAACGCCGGAGGAGGTCTAGTCAATGTCCGCTCAACTCCATCCACCCGCTTTGACGGATGCTGTTGTCAACCCACTATTGCATTCCAGCATCGTCGAATGGGAGAAATGGAACATCGATCACGCCGCGCTTAGCAACATCTTCAACTCGTGGCTGACGATGGCTATTCTTATTGTCCTGGCTCTGCTGGTGAGAGGAAAGCTGCAATTGGTGCCCAAGGGACTTCAGAATTTCTGGGAGGTCGTCATAAGGACTCTGGACGATCTTGTGGTGGAGACCATGGGAGAACAGGGGCGGCCCTATTTCCCACTGATAGCTACCCTTGCGCTCTTCATCCTGCTCTGCAACCTCATTGGGATAGTCCCTTACCTGTTTTCCAGCACGAGCAATCTCAACACCACGTTGGCTTTGGCGCTCATCGCGTTTTTCATGACCCACTACGTGGGAATAAGGATGCACGGATTCAAGTACGTAAAGCACTTTCTGGGACCGGTACCCTGGCTCATCCCGCTGATGTTGCCCATTGAGATCATCGCTCATTTCAGCCGTATCCTGTCATTGAGCTTCCGTCTTTTCGGGAACATCATGGGAGAGGATCTGGCGATCATAATTCTGACGATCCTGGTGCCGTACCTGGTTCCCATACCGATGATGGCTTTGCACGTGTTCATCTCTTTCATTCAGACCCTGGTGTTTATCATGCTGACCATGATGTACATCACAGGATCTCTGGAAGAGGCACACTAATAACACCGATCAAGGAGGTTTTGATTCCATGAAGAAAACAACTGTTGTAGGATTTTTGACGCTCTTCATAACCCTTTTCGCGACTGTAGCTTTTGCCGAAGGCAGTGGACCGGTCATTCAGTACACCGTGCTGGCCGCGGGACTCGCCATCGGACTGGGCGCTATTGGAAGTGGTATCGGCATGGGCACAGCGATCGGCGGCGCGTGCGAGGGAACCTCAAGGAACCCTGAAGCCGGCGGCCGTATTCTGACGACCATGATCATCGGTCTGGCTATGATCGAGTCTCTTACGATCTATGCGCTGGTCATAGCTCTGATCCTTCTGTTTGGTAATCCCTACATCACGGCGTAGCCCCACATGTGACGACCAAGTTTCCCCCATCCGGCCTCATGGTCCGGGTGGGGGATTCCTTTGACCAAAGAATCGCGTGCTCCTGCATTGACTTTGGGGGTGATTCTGCTAGGATTCGAATCGACCCGGATGGGTCCCGGCGGACTCGGGGTCCGCAGATTACGGGGATTCAGAGAGGAAGCATACGTGGACCTCAGCGACAGCTTGAACAGGAAGAGCGGCCTCACCAGATCCCGCGGTTCGAGACGTTCACTGCGAGACGTAGTCGATCCCGTTAAGACCCCGGGCAAGAAACCCGTGCCCCCCCCGGCGGCCGTCCAGTCCGGCAAACCGCGCGAACGGACTCTGCAAGCCGCGGGCCCCGGTGAGTCGGACGATCCCTTTGCCGGGAACGATATCAATGCTGATACGATTCGGTTCCGAAGCCCCTCGGCAGACGAGAATTTCGGCAAGTTCCAGAGTCGTCTCAAGAAGGGCAAGTCGAGGCTCTGCCGTAGCTGCGGTGAAGTCATGGCAAAATCCTCCAGGATGGTTCTTTCTCCCCTGGCGGGGTTGACACTGGTAACACTTGGAACGCTCCACATGGTCTTTTACGGGATTATCACGAACTTCTATCAGTCCCCCTGGTTTCTCAAATTCGTGCTTCCTTCCATATACTATGTGGGATCGATTTTTATCGGGGTGGGGGTGGTGTTCTTCTTCCTCCGGGAGAGGGTCTGGATCTGCCGCGAATGCGGCGAACTCCGCAAGAGGTGATTCCCTCCGGGCGACCGCCGGTCGCCGCGGATGTCCCAACGAAGCAGGCCGGAGACCGCAAGCCCCCCAATACCAACCATCACCCCTAATAAGGGACAACGAACTACGAAAATCTTGGGGTAGCTTGTCCGTGGCTTCCCTTCGGGCGACCGCCGGTCGCGGCTGTACGGCCGGGATCCGGGCCGGCACGGGCATTTCCTCTCGTTCCCAGGCTCTGCCTGGGAATGCATACCGGGAGGCTCCGCCTCCCCTACTGGAGGCCGGCACGTTCGCAAACAAAGAGGATTCTTGTACGAAAATGGATGCCGCGCCAAGTCCACCGAATTCCGTCACTGACCGAGCATCTAAGAGGGCGACGCATGCGTAGCCCCTACGGCCGGGACCCCGTCACGGTACGGGCATTTTCATGCTTGGTTGTGCCGTTCCTGGACATGGGGGTTCATAGGAATCCGCTGCCAAGCCTGACCGCGGGAAAGAAGGGGTTTGCCTCGAGTCATGCCTTGTAGACCTCCAGCAGATCGACGATCAAGTCGAGCCCCTGCTTCAGGCTCGCCTTTGTGATACGGGGGCTGCTCATCTCGCAGAACGGCAGCCAGAAGTTCAGGATGAGGGCTACGTTTTGTACCAAGAAGGCGAATCGGCGGTCGGGCAGCGGCCTCATGATACCGGCCGCGATGAACCCGCGCAAAGCGGTCTCAATCTCTGCGTTCAGCCTTTCCTGGTAGAGATCGAACTCCTTTTTCAAGCCCGCGTCCCGCTTGAGCAGGAAGACCATCTCGCGTTTGAAGAAACGGTATCTCCAAAATACTCCCAACAGGCGGCCGTAGTAAGCGCTTAGCGAGTCAATATCGTCCACGCAGCAGTTTACGCACGCTCTTTCCTCGTCTACGACCATGCGCTTGAAGATGGCCCGGACAATCTGCTCCTTGCTCTTGAAATGATAATACAGGTTGCCGGGGCTGACGCCGGCCGCCTCTGCAATGTGGTTGGTGGTGACCGACTTCATGTCCGCGCGGTTGAACAAGGCGATAGCCGCTGCGATGATCTTGTCTCGGCTGCCCATAGCTGGTTCCTATTGGATCGCGTGCATGGAGACAACCCTATCCGACCTGGCGACCCAGGCGGCCGATCTCATCCAGCCATAGCTCCCTGGTTTCTCGGGTCGCGGTCTTTACCGGCGCAAACGTCGTGATCCGCACAGGCTTGATCCCGCAGAACTCCAGCACGCCCTTCTTCATCATCTTGTGCCCCGCGTCGCCCATGAAGAGCCTGTAGTACCATTTGGGCGAGTCCATGGTGACGATTAGACGCGCCGAGCGGCCGGAGAGCAGCTTTTGCGGCAGGGCCGCTCCCTCGACGGGTTCATAGCTGAACCCGGGCAAGAAGACGCGGTCGATGAACCCCTTGAGCAGCGCCGGCGGGGTGGCCCACCAGATGGGGTATACCAGTACCAGGTGATCCGCCCAGCGGATCTGCTCCTGGGCGTGTACCAGATCCGGCTCCAACTCCTGGCGGCTCCGGTAGCCTTTGTGCAGGACGGGGTCGAATTGCAGCCCGCCCAACTCCAGTAGGGACGCCTCGGCCCCGGCCTCCTTCGCTCCTTCGTTGTAGGCCCGTGCCAGACCCGCGCAAAGGCTCTCGTCGTTTGAATGTCCCAGGATCGTCAGTATTTTCTTCATCGGCTTGCCCTCATCTAGAGTTATTACTCTAACATTATAGAGCACAAACTCTAAACGTCAAGCGCAAAAAGCCATGATTTGTTATCATTATAGGGGTTCTCGAAACTAATCACGGATTGAGATCTGGGTGCCACTGCCGGCTTGCCCAGCAGTGCTCTGCCATTCCGTCAGAACTTTCGAGAACTGCTATAAGTCATTCGGCGGCACTGGCAGGATGTCATTGCGAACGCAGCGAAGCAATCTCCTGCGCGCCGGGTATGGGGATTGCTTCGTCGTTTCACTCCTCGCAATCACACACGCGCTGAGTGGATCCGCCCCGCAAAACTGAAGGATTACCATGATTTTATCGGGAAGGAGAATTTGAAGAACTGACGAACAATTCTTGCCTATGAGGGGATTTTGTTCTTGAAACGCGTGGGCATTCCTGTAATATAGAGCGGTTGTTCTAAACTCCTTGCCCGGAAGGGCTTGAGATCCATAAGGAGGACAAATGAGACGTTACGAATCTGTCGTCATCCTCGACCCAGAGCTTGCTGATGACGATATCCAAAATCTCACGGACCGATACGGCGCAGTCATCAAAGATGGCGACGGCGAGGTCATCAAGATCGAAGACTGGGGTGTGAAGAGGTTGGCGTACCTGGTCAAGAAGAAAGAAAAAGGCCGATACATTCTTCTGGATTACGTGGGGCTTCCGGCCTTGGTCCAGGAATTGGAAAGACAATTCAGGATCTCGGAAGACGTGATGAAGTTTCTCAGCGTCAAAGTGGAGGACGACGTAGACCTGGAGGCCTTCAAGGCCCAAGCGGAGGAGAAAAAGGCGAACGAAGTCGCCGCCGCAGCCGCAGCCGCAGCAGCTGCCGCTCCCGCGCCCGACACGAAGGCGCCTGCCGAACCTG
>CAZGNL010000040.1:0-35662 GCA_964527475.1 uncultured Syntrophaceae bacterium | reverse complement strand
CAACTGTCGGTAGCATGACGTTGAAATGCTTGCCCGGCTAGGGCCTCCCCTCCAAAGATGACTGGATTCTTGAGGAATTTACGGAACCGCATACCTCATCCGGGGCGAAGCCGCGGACAAGCTGCCCCAAGACTTTCGTAGTTCGTTGTCCCTTATTAGGGGTGATAGTTGGTATCACGGGGATCTCGGATAAACCGCCTGCGAATCTCCGCCGTGCAGTACTAGCCACAGTCACCCCGGCAGAGCCGGGGGCTTACCTGTTCTCCGGTTAGCGTCCACGCCTATCCCGGAGGCACGTCGATTTCATATTCCTTGAGTTTATGCTGAAGCGTTCGGCGAGTGATCCCGAGAATGCTCGAAGAACGGGTGCGGTTTCCGTCGTTTTCTTCCAGGGTTTTGATAACCAGTTCTCTCTCCATCTCCTTGATGGTCATGCCCGAGCGAATCCCCTCGCGCATCTCTCGCTCATAGGTTTCCCCGGTGGCCCCCCGAACGGATTCGGGAAGATCGGGAAAGAGCACATAGTCGTCGCGGGTGAGAATGACGGAACGTTCCACAACGTTTTCCAACTCCCGTATGTTGCCGGGCCAGGAATAGCGCATAACCGCGTCCAGAGCCCTCGGATGGAATCCCTGCACATTGCGGTTGTTCTTCTCGTTGTAGATCTTGAAGAAGTGCTCTACGAGCAGCGGTATGTCCTCTTTTCTGTCCCGCAGGGGGGGCAGATCTACCGGCACCACGTTGAGTCTGTAGAATAAATCTTCCCGAAAGGTCCCCTCATCGACCTCTTCTTTCAGCTTCTTGTTGGACGCGGCCACAATGCGTATGTCCACCTTAACGGTCCGGGTGGACCCGAGAGGCTCAAATTCTCGCTCCTGAAGTACTCGCAGCAGCTTGGCCTGGGTGGAAACCGACATTTCACCGATCTCATCCAGGAAGATGGCGCCGGTGTTCGCCAGCTCGAATCGCCCGGGTCGCCGATTCACCGCTCCTGTGAACGCTCCCTTTTCGTGGCCGAACAGCTCGCTCTCCAGGAGCGTTTCAGGGAGAGCAGCACAATTGACCTTTATGAACCTCTTGTCCGCGCGAGCGGAACCCTGATGAATGGCATTGGCGATCAATTCCTTCCCGGTGCCCGATTCCCCCAGAATCAGTACCGTGGCCTCGGAAGGCGCGACCATTGCCACTGTTTCCAGGACCTGCTTCATTAAGGGCGAACGGCCCACTATGCGGGAGGCGTCGAACAGGTTTTCGATGCGCCTTTTTTGCAGGATGTTCTCTTCCTTCAGTCTCCAGAATTCCAGGGATTGCCCCACCTTTATCTTCAGTTCTTCCACGTCGAGAGGTTTGGAAAGGTAGTCATGCGCGCCCGCGTGAAGGGCTTCCACCGCGGTCTCCACTGAAGCGTAGGCAGTGATTATTATGACAGGAATCCCCGGAGAAATTTTCTTGATTTCCCTCAGGGCATCAATGCCGTCCATCTGGGACATGCGATTGTCCATGAGAATCAAGTCAAAGAATTCCCGAGAAACCAACTCGATAGCGGTCGTGCCGTCATCGGCCTCAACCACCTCGTATCCCGCAAGGGTCAGATTTGCCTTGAGCATCTTCCTCTGTGAAGGTTCATCATCCGTGACGAGAATCTTTGCTTTTGGTGCTGCCATTCCACATCCTGTACGGGGATACTAATGCCCGGATCGGTGTCCAGGGCAGGCCCCGGGGTCCAGAAAATCTTGAAGAAGCCTGAATTCCGGTCCCGGTTTTCACCGGAATGACGGTTCAGGGGGATCTGGGTATACTGCCCGCTAATTTTTGCCGTGCAGTGCTAGCTTCCTGTGGCTGTCAGGTCCCGGTGAGACTCGTCGGCCTTCTTCTCCTCGGGATCTACGTAAGCCCGTAGGGAAACCGTGAAACGGGTTCCCTTGCCCGGTTCAGATTCCGTCTCGATTTCTCCGCCATGACCTTCAATAATGCTCTTGACGATTGCCAGTCCCAGCCCGGTCCCCTTCCTTTTAGTGGTGAAAAACGGATCGAAGAGCTTATCCATGTCCTCCGCGGGAATGCCTTCTCCGGTATCTTCCACAGTGATCAGCACTCGATCGTCCGGCGCCACTTCGTGGGCCACAGTCACTTGCCCGCCGCCGACAGAGGCTTCGACCGCATTTATCAGAATGTTCAGAAACACCTGAGTGATCTGGTCCGTGTCCATCAGCACCAGGGGAGCATCATCGGTCGAGGGTTTTCGTGAAAGTTCCACCCCGGCCTCTTCCGCCTCCCGTTCCACTACGCGGATGCAATGGTCGAGCACTTCGTCTACGGAGCGGATCCCAAGGCGCGGCTCACGAGGCTTCGAATACGCAAGAAGCTTGGATATCACCCTGTTGAGCCTGTCTACCTCCGTCAGCATCAGATCTGTGTACCGGTAGTCCTCCTCTTCCAGGACAAGCTTCCTCTGGAAGTATTGAATGAATCCGCGGATGGAATTCAGAGGGTTCCGGATCTCGTGTGCAACCCCCGCGGAAAGCCTACCAAAGGCAGCGAATTTCTCATTGACGCGCACTTTCTGTTCCAGTTCACGTATCATGGTCAGGTCACGGAGAATGACCACCGCCCCGCGTGGAACCCGGGAATCGGGTTCCTTCAACGGAGACACCGAGAGACCCAAAAAAGTTTTCACTTTTGATTCGTTGGCAAGTTCCACCTCTTTCTCAAACTCTGCCGCGGACCCGGAGAGAATCTGTTCGATTTCGTTCCGCAGCGGCAGCAAATCGGAAACATTGCGGCCGTCCACCTCCTCCCAGGTCGAACGTAGAATTCTCAGGGCCGTCGGATTATAGGTGGCTACTTTGAGGGATTGGTCTACAGTGATAAGGCCGTTGGGCATGCTTTCGAGCACGTTTCTGGTGTATGTGCGCATTTCGTCCAGTGTCTTGCGCACGAGGTACGCGTTTTGTACCACGAACATGAAATAGACACCCGCGGAACCGACAATGAATATCATTCCTCCCATGAAGATGGCGTACGTCATCTCCTGGTTGCGAATCTCCTTCAATCGGTCCATCTTGAGCCCGATGAAAAGCACCTGCTTGTCGCGATCTCTGGTGAAAACGTCCAGAAGATCCTTGCCGATGCGTGTGTGCCGAGCCACAATCTTGGCCTCCGCAACCTGCTCCGGGAAGGGGATAAACGGTTTCCATATTTCGAAGATGATCCTTCCGTCCGGCAGTTCACGCTTGAACGACAGGGGTTCACCTGTGCGAATGACCGTTCGAACCGTGTCCAATTCCTTGCCCATTAGCAGACGCAGACCGACTTTCGCGGGTTCGCTGTGGGATACGATTATCCCGTCGCTCTTGATCAACCCTACCCATGCCACATCCGGATCCTTCGCGGCCTGCTCTATGAGCATCTGAACGTTCTGAATGCCCCAGTCACCCTCCAGGTACCCCGTGCGGGTCCCCGCCTCCACCGTGCGGATAACCGAAACTCCCTGGCGGGCTGCGAACTCTTCCATACGGTCGTTGAGAGCGGTAATGTTTCGCAGGGTCCAAAAGACCACAATGACCAGAACAATCCCGGCCAACAGCACGATCGTGAGTACAGGAAGATACCGCAAAAGGGATTTGAACTTCATCTCAAGAGATCCGATACGGCCATTTTTTTGTGTCGAACAGGGTCAGTTTAAGCCTTTTCGCTCGCGGATTCAAATGAACATGGAAGTGAGCCGTAACCATTGACTTACGGGGGGCAACGGGGAGGGCAGACACATAGAGCCTGCCCCGGACTACGATCCGGGGTCTGCCCCTACGTCTGGGCCCAGATTCGTCGTGGGGCAGAGTGTACGGCGCGCACCTGTGTGTGCGCCCTCTTGCCATGCGCCAAACGCAGGAACGTGGTCGTTCCCGTCGGCCGCTCGTAAGTGATAGGTTACAGTCAGCCCTCTCGCGCCATGCCGGACTGACCACTGTGCCCATTGAACGCTTTGAATTCCTACCATGTTCGCGGCCCGGCTGCAACCGGCAAGAAATGGTCGTCACAGGACTTCCCCAAACTCCGGGCCTATTGTGAAAGCGGATCGTGCTCGGTTTGGGGAAACACCTGCCGTAAGGCTTCAGTTTCGCGGGGCAGATCTTCTCATCACGTGTGTCATTGCGAGGAGAGAAACCACGAAGCAATCCCTGCATTCAGCGCACAGGAGATTGCTTTGCTCCGCTCGCAACGACATCCACCAGGAGCCCCCCGAATGACGGAATGATTACCACCCGGCACAGGCCGTTCTTGACACAGGGAGAATAATAAACTAGACGTATCCTAACTTCAGAAGTCGGACTCGGGATCTTCCCGGGGCCGCAAACGGTGGTACAGGTAGTTGCGTGTTTTAGGCCTGGATATTGGATCGAAACGGATCGGCGTGGCCGTCAGCGACGCTCTGGGATTGACCGCCCAGGGGCTGGAGACGCTGATTTGCAAGGACCCCGATTCCGATATGGAGCACCTTGCCCGGCTGGCTGACGAGTACCAGGTGACGGAGATCGTTGTGGGCATGCCTTACAACATGGACGGCACGGAGGGTCCCCAGGCCGAGAAAGTCAGGGCCTTCATGGAACTGATTAGCCACAGGGTTGACGTACCCATTGGAGAATGGGACGAACGACTCTCTACCGGCGCGGCTGAGCGAGTGCTCCTGGAAGCGGACATGAGCCGATCCAAACGCCGCAAAGTGGTGGACAAAGTCGCTGCCGTCATAATCCTACAGGGTTACCTGGACATGCAGCGAAACAAAAGGTCTTGGTGATATGAGAGTTTCCATTTTCAGCGTATTCAAGACGGTCTTCCTGGTGACCGTTCTGGTGGCCCTTGGCGTAGGGCTGTACGTGGCGTACACCCGTATACCCGCGCTCTTGGAGGAGTCGAAACCGGTTGAGCGCCCCGCACGAGCGCTCACACTGCCCGGCCGAGAAGTGACCGTAGAGATACCCAAGGGAATGAATCTGTCGCAAGTAGGCGTTGTTCTGGAACAAAAGGGTGTCATTTCAAGCCGGCTCGTATTCAAGCTCGTTGCCATGATCCGAGGAGAGCAGCGGAAACTCCAAGCAGGGGAATATGTGCTGAAGACCGGAAGCGACGCGGGCGATATCCTGGATCAACTGATATCCGGCAAAACCCGTGCTGTCGCATTTGTGGTGCCCGAGGGATACACGGTCTTCCAAATTGGAGCACTATTTGAGAGGTGGGGCCTGATGTCCCGCGACGAATTCCTCAAGCTTTCCAGGGATAAGGAATTCTTGCAAGAGAACGGCATACAGGCAGCGTCACTAGAGGGATTCTTGTTCCCCGACACCTACTTCCTGAAGGTCTCGGAGAGACAGGATGGAAAGGCCCTCATGCGCCGGATGATCCGGCGTTTCCACGCGGTGTACGACAAGCACGTCCGACCGATCGCGGAAAAATCCGGGTGGACGGCCAGGGATGTGGTGACTCTGGCCTCTTTGATCGAAAAGGAATCCGGAACGTCTGAACATCCCTTGGTTTCGAGTGTTTTTCACAACCGTCTGCGCAAGAAAATGCGCCTCCAATGTGATCCGACCGTTATTTACGGAATCAAGCCCATGGGCTCAAAGATCACGAGAAAAGACCTGCAACGGGATCACCCATACAACACATACCGGAACCACGGACTGCCGCCCGGTCCCATAGCCAACCCGGGCAAGGCCGCCGTCCTGGCCGCCGTGAAACCGGCCCAAACCGACTATCTCTACTTTGTGTCGAAAAACGACGGAACCCACCACTTTTCGCCGACACTCAGAGAACACACCAACAACGTCAACAAATACCAGCGAAAAGGGCGTAGCAAAAAGCGTCCGCAACAAAGCAAGAAGCGCCGGTGACCGGGAAAGACCGCCGGATTACACCAATTTTGGTGGCCCTCGAAATCAATTTCAGATTCTTCGGAAAGTTCTACAAAGAGACAGGTGTCCCAGCGGTTGGGTACGGCGACTGACACTGCGTAGCCGTGTCAGTTCTCAGTCCGGAGCAGCCGACGGCCCTGGGGTACCGCAATTTATGAAGTCTTTGGGAAGGGGTCCGGGGGAACCTTTTCTATCACGCCATGGCGTGATTCCCCCGGATTACTCTGTCAATTCTTCTCCGTATCCGCTTCTTTCTTCAGCCAGGCTCGGAGTTCGTCGGTCAGGCCGCATGCCGCGTTCTTGCAAGCGAAGAAATCCACGGACTCGTCGATGAGCTCCTGGGGCGCTTCCACTTCCGAGATAACCTCGTATTCATCGTGGCTCTGGCGGACCATCAGCAGCCGGGCCGGTTTCTTTATGGCGTTGATCTTGAAATAGATGCTCTCTTCGTTGCAGGACTTGGCGTGATCCAAACCCCTGGACCAGTTGGTCCCCCATTCCAGGTACCTGGCGACTGCATCAAATGGATGTAGATCCCAATCCACCATGGGCTCTATCTTTCTATCGCTCAGCAGCTCTCGAATGCTCTTCATCGCTGTGTCACCTCAACTCGACGCATTTGGACGGGCCCTTTCATTCCCTATTGAAAGATAAGGCTTAGATGAAGAAAAGAGAAGAGAAGAAAAGAGAAGAGAAGATAAGATAAGAGGATTTAGCCACAGAGGGCACAGAGGGCACAGAGGGCGCAGATAAGATAAGATAAGATAAGATAAGATAAGATTAAGAAAAGGAGATTAACCACAGAGACACAGAGACAAGCCGAATTTTCTTTGTCTTTGTGGTTAATTTCTTCCTTTCTTTCCTGTCTTTCTTCTCTGTGTCTCTGTGCCTCTGTGGTTCACTATCTTCTTCTGCTTCCTTTCTTATTTCTCAGTGTCTCAGTGTCTCAGTGTCTCTGTGGTTCACTATCTTCTTCTGCTTCCTTTCCTATTTCTCAGTGCCCTCTGTGTCCTCTGTGGCTAAACCCTCTTCTCTTATCTGTGTCTCCGTGGTTCACTATCTTCTCTTCTTCTCAATAGTCTAAGTGGTTCGGCAGATCAATGACCACCGTGTCTTCGTAGTCTCCGGGCCTCACTTCAAGTTCTTCCTTATTCAAGACCTTCCTGTCAGCCAGCGCTTTGATAACACTCCTCAATTCCTTTTGGGAGAGTTGATATTTGTCCATCAACTCGTCATTTGTCAGAGACAACCTCACGTCGTCCACGAACTGTCTGATCGGAACTCTTGAAATGAACGTCATAGTATTCTCTCCTGGAATCGGCCGCTCTCATGTTGGGTCTCTTTGTTGGAGTGAGACATTTGGCCTGCTTCGCGATTTCGTTTTCAATCCTCGTTTTTCAGATATCCCTTCCATTTTGAGAGTGTCTCGGACACATAAGAATCACCGAATCGCGGCGGGTTACGCTCCCGGGTGAAAAAATGCCTGGTACCGTTCTCGACAAACGGATTCACTCAGGAGTTCGAGCATACTCGTCTGTCTCACGAAAAGTCAACGATGATTTTCGCGGCCTCTTCTGTCATGTAGCCGTGTTCTTCCCGAAGTTTACTATCAAAGACAGAAGGGAGAATCGGTCATGGACGCAAAGGCTTTATTGATACGGGCACGCAGCTTGATGCAGGAGACCACTTCCGCGCAAGCCCGAACAAAGCTGGGAAGGGCCATACACGCGCTTGAGGTCACGCTTAGGGCGCCGGCGGAGTGGGGTCAAGAGACCGCGATTTCCACACAAACGTTTCCACTTGGGGCCTGATATGAGTCAAGGCCGAGCATCCGATACAACGAGCCTGATTGAAGGTCTGTCATGCAAGGTTGGGGTCAGGTCTTGCTTTTTGACATATTCCTTTCTCTTCCATGAAGCGGATCAAGATGCAAGATCTGATGACCCCCCATTCCGGCAACCATTGCCACCTCATCATCGAAACACCAGACGCAAACCTTTCCTGACCCCGATCTCGAGAGAAGAGAAGGAATGTTTAGCCACAGAGATCACAGAGAAGCAAAAGAGATTCCTTCCTTTTCTCATGTTCTCTGTGCTCTCTGTGGCCTCTGTGGCTAAAATATCTTGTCTTCGCTTCTCTATATTCCTTGCGCAGTAGCCTACTCCGCCCTTTCGATGATGGTCGCTACTCCCTGGCCACCGCCTACGCAGGCATTGGCGCAGCCGTAGCGTCCACCCTTTTCTTCAAGTATCCGGGCCAGGGTGCCCACGAGCCGGGCCCCGGTCGCTCCAAGGGCATGACCGATCGCTATACCGCCGCCCATGACATTGACCTTTTCAGGATCGATCCCCAACTCTTTCATGCAGTTAAGGGCCACGATGCTGAATGCCTCGTTGATCTCCCAGAAGTCTATATCGGAGGCCGGAAGTCCTGCCTTTTCCAGGGCTTTCTTGCTGGCCGGCACAGGTCCGGCGCCCATTATGGTGGGATCCACTCCCGCGAATCCGATGGAACGGATGATGGCCAGAGGCTTGATCCCCTTTTTCTCAGCGGTCTCCTTGGCCATGAGCATCATGGATGAGGCCGCCGCGTTGAGCGGAGACGAGTTTCCTGCTGTAATTTCGTGGCCTTTCTTGAACGCGGCCTTCAGACCGGCCAGGCTTTCCAGGGTGGTGTCGCCCCGAACCGCCTGGTCTTTGTCCACCTTCATAACCGTGCCGTCGGCCTGGGGCGCGTCAATGGGCAGGATTTCGCCGTCAAAGAAGCCGTCCTCCTGAGCCTTCGCTGCACGGTGATGTGACCTGAGCGCCCACTCGTCCATCTCGGCCCTTGTGAAGTCGGTCTGGGACAGCAGCTTCTGGGCGGTGAGCCCCATGTTCATGGAGGTCATCATGTTCCAGTGCTGGTACTCGGGAGCCGCGAACAGACTCATGTTGGGAGCGATATGCCCGGCGTCCACCGTGGCCCCGCCCATAGGTGTCCGGGTCATGTGTTCCATGCCGCCTACCATGACTATGTCAGCGTTTTCGCTCGCGATCTCCAGGAACCCCATGTGTATGGCGGCCATTGCCGACCCACATTGCTGGTCCACAAACTTAGCGGGAATGGTGTTGGGGAGGTTGGCCAGGAAAATGGGAATCCGACCGCCGTACGCCCACTGCTCTCCCACTGCGGTCGCGCATGCCACCACAAAATCATCGATCTCATCCGCGGTGATCCCCGCTTTCTCGATGAGAGCGGGCAACAGCTTGGCCAACAGTTCATCGGACCTCATTTGACCGAACCAATCCCTGGCAGGGTCATTGGGTCGGGAACGTGACTGGGCAGTCCTCAGATAGTTTGTGATCACTACTTCTCTCATTTGCATATCTCCTTTTCCGAGATTTGTGTCCGGTTATTCAGCAGGTTTGTGCTTTCATGCTTCGTTGTGCCTGGAACTGATCCAAGCGCTCCAATGCCTGTTTCGCTTTCCATTCTCGGCAAAGTCTCTCTGCTCGATGCCTTCCATGATAAAGTCGCAGAGGGGATCCACGGAATCGAGCAACTCTTCAGGGCGACCGGTCAGCAGCCAGTTGGTCACCAGATGTTCTATGGTGCCCAGAATGACGGATCGGACCAGGTACGGGTTGATATCGGACCTCAACTCATTGGACTTTATCCCATCCTCGAGGATTTGAACAATTCCCTGGAAGCCTTCGACAATGAGTTTGTACGCCTCTGTTCCCTGGAACTTGCGATTCTGCTTGAGAATCAACATGATCACCGCCGCGTAATCGGGGTTGTCCTGATAGAACTGCAAGTACAGATAGATAGAGGCTCTGAGTTTGTTGCCCGCGCCCTTGATGAGTTTCAAATGATATTCAGCTTGTTCGTATCCTCTGCGGGTCGTCTCAAGCGGTATTGAGAACAGAAGCGCTTCCTTGTTGGAGAAATACTCGTATATGGTGGCCTCGGAAACCCCGGCCACTTTGGCCACTTCCGAGATGGTAGCTTCATGAAACCCCTTTTCCGCAAAAACCTTTTGGGCAGCGGTGAGTATCTGTTCTTTGCGGGCTTCGATTTTGCTCTGGTTGCTCATACCGACTTATATCCCTAGAAACAGAGGCACAACGAACTATGAAAGTCTTTTCCGTAGTTCGCTGGTCCGTGGCTTCGCCTCGGACAGGATGGTTCAAGAGCGCGCACGCTGCGCATGACCTTGGAGGGGAGGCCCTAGCCGGGCAAGCATTTCAACGTCATGCTACCGACAGTTGTCATGTCACGTAAGCTGTCCGGGGCCCGCTCAATCGCCCCACGCGCAGTGGCTCCCCTCCAAACCACCCCATACGTAGACCCGCAAAGGGGTGGAATTTCCACGGGGCTTTCATAGGAACTTTCATGCCTGAAAACAGAGGCACAACGAAACATGAAAGTCTTTTCCGTTGTTCACAGGTCCGTGACTTCGCCACGGACCGCTGGTCAGCGCCAAGCCGGCTCGCGGTGAAGCCGAATTACAATAGTATTGGCGAAACAGTATCAAATCTTCATTCCCGGGACAAAGCTCAGTCGGCAAACGCGGAACCGTCTATATCGACCGTCAGGGCGTCATCTTCCATGAGCCTTGCGGCCGGCCCCAATGTCTTGGGAAGTTCATAGTGGAAAAAATATCGGAGCGTGATCAGCTTGCCCCGGTAGAATTGTGAGTCTGCTTCCGATGGATCGCCTTGCAGGGCCCGCTCCGCTGCCAGGCCCTGTTTCAGCCACTGCCATGCGATAACAACGATCCCGAAGAACTCCAGATAGAGCGTGGCGTCCGCAAGAAAGCGTTCCACGTCACCCTTGAGAGCAAACTGTACCAGATGCACGGTGACATCCTGAACCCTATCCAGGGCTTCCTGGAGGCGCTGAGCATAAGGTTCCAGGGAGGGTACGCCCTTGGCCTGGGCAATGGTTTTTCCGACCTCCTCTATGTAGAGCTTCATGGCCCGGCCGTTCTTGAATACCACCTTGCGCCCCAGCAGGTCCAACCCTTGTATGCCGGTGGTTCCCTCATGGATGGGATGAATGCGCATGTCCCGGTAGTACTGTTCAAGCGGGAACTCGTCACAATATCCGTATCCCCCAAGGATCTGGAGCCCCTGGCTCACGGAGAGTATCCCCATCTCCGAGGGATAGGTCTTGACCACAGGCGTCAGAATGTCCAGCAATAGAGCGTGCCGTTCATTGTCTTCGCTGTCCTTGTCTCTCAAGAGATCCGCGTACTTGGCGCACTCCAAGTTAAGGGAAAGGGAACCCTCCACCACCGCTCGTTGGAAGAGCAGCATCCGTTTCACGTCCGAATGCTCGATAATGGACAGTTGCGGCAGGGTGGGGTCCTTGCCGGCCAGCCTTCGTCCTTGCGGCCTCTCTCGTGCGTATTCCAGCGAAGCATGGTAGGCCGCAGCCGCGATGGAGGTGGCCTGCATCCCCACCCCCAGCCGGGCTTCGTTCATCAACTGAAACATGTAGGGCAGGCCTTGGTGCGGTTCGCCCACCAGATAGCCTAGACAGTCATTGTCTTCGCCCATGCTCAGCTGGGTGATGGGGCAACCCCGGTACCCCATCTTGTGGTAGATGGTGACCACATTGAGGTCATTGGGCTCAAGTGTCCCGTCGGCAGTGACACGTTTTTGGGGGACCACAAACAGGGAAATGCCCTTCGCCCCCGCGGGAGCGCCCTTGATCTTGGCCAGCATCAGGTGGATCACATTGTCCACCCCGTCGTGGTCGCCCGCTGAAATGAAGATCTTCTGACCGCGGATCTTGTAGTAACCCTCATCTGTGGGGATTGCAGAAGTGGTGATATCCGACAGAGAGCTTCCGGCCTGGGGCTCGGTCAGGGCCATGGTGCCCTGCCATTCGCCGGCGATCATGCGGGGCACATAGGTCTCCTTGAGTTCCTCTGAACCGAAGCTCAAGATCAGGTGGGCCGCGCCCGTGGTCAGAAGCGGGTAAGCGCTCGCGGAAAAATTGGCCGCGTCGAATATGTGAGCGCAGGCCATCTCAATGGTCATGGGAAGTTGCTGGCCCCCCACATCGTAGGGAAAGGTTGCCGCGATCCAGCCGCCTTTGCCGCATTCCTTCAAGAAGTCTCTGACCATTGGATGGACCTTAACCCGACCGTCCTCCAGCACAGGGGCCTGTTTGTCCATCTCCTGGTACAGAGGATAGAGTAGGTCTCGCCCCATCTTGAGCGCGGTCTCAAGGACCATGTCGAAAACCTCACGGTTATGATCCTGGAAGTAGGATTGACTGGTCAGGCTTTCCACATCCAGGACCTCATAGAGTAAGAACTTGAGGTTGCGCTCACTCACGAATTTTTCCGCCATGAAAACTACTCCTATTCCTGGTAAAAGGTCTTGCTGGAATCTGCCATCTCCTTGATCAGATCCGCAGGCGCAAACCGGGGTCCGTACTGCTTTTCAAGCTCCACGAGTTTGTCATTCACGTTCTTGATACCCCACTTGTCCGCGTACCGCAGTATGCCGCCCCTGTACGGTGGGAATCCTGTACCGAATATCATTGCCAAATCCATGTCCTGAGGCCGGTCGCAGATACCTTGTTCCATCATGAGCGCGGCCTCGTTGATTCCCAGGGCCAGCATCAGATCCGCTATCTCCTGGTCGGAGACTTTCTTGGGCTCCACATTGTTGTCTTTGAGATACTTTTGGATCACGTCCACCACCTTCTGGTTCCACACAGGGCGGTCGCCGCTGTAATCCATGTACCCCGCGCCGGTCTTGCGGCCGTAGCAGCCGGTCTGGTAGATCAGCTCGGTCAGCGGGTGCATCTTGTAACGTGGGCCCAGGGTCCGCTCAAAGGTCTTGCTCACGTGATAATTGATGTCAATGCCGGTCAGGTCTGCGAGATCGGCCGGGCCCATGGGCATGCCGAAATCCTTGATAGCCCTTTCTATGGCCGCACCGTCCACACCGTCAGCGGTCAGGTACACTGCTCCACCGAACAGACCGCCCAACTGGCGCGAAACGTAGAACCCCGGTCCATCATTGACAACCACAGGGGTCTTCTTGATGTCGCGAGCAAAAGCCACTGATGTGGCCAAGCTCTGGTCCGAGGTCTTCTCAGCGCAGATGATCTCCAGAAGAGGCATGCGATCCGCGGGATTGAAGAAGTGCAACCCGATCATCCTGCCGGGATCGTTCAGGATTGTGGCCATTTCGGTGATGGGCAGGGCCGAGGTGTTCGTGGCGAAAATCGTTTCAGGTCCGCAGATCCCCTCAAGCTGCTTCCAGATGTCCTGCTTGATCTTCATGTCCTCCAGGACCGCCTCAATGACCAGGTCCGCATCTTTTGCGTCTTCCAGTGACGTGGTGGTGGTCAACTTGTTCTCGATCATGGAATCCAGGTCGGACTGCTTCATCTTCCGCTTGCTGATCGCAAACGCGAAGGTCTTGCGGATCGCGGCCACACCCTTTTCGAGCGCATTCTCGTTGATATCCCAAAGCACCGCCTCAAAGCCGCCATTGAGCAGCAGGTTGATGATACCCGAACCCATGACTCCACCGCCCAGCATGGCGACCTTCTTGATCTTGGCGGGTTCGATTCCCTCGGTCCGCGGCAACTTGCCCGATGCCCGGGAATTAAGGAAAATACCCATGAGATTCTTGGCCACATCCGAGACAACGCATTCGCCGAACAGATCCACTTCTCTTTCGATGTCAGCCTCTATGTCATACCCGAGTCCCTGGTCAATGGCGTCGATGGCCTTGAAAGGAGCTATGTAACCCTTGGCCTTGGTCATAGCCATGAACCGCGCGCCGTTGCACACATCCTTCCTTTCCTTGGCACTGGGGAGCCGGTCATACCTGTTGCGGGTCATCCGGCTCTCCATGTTGAATTCACCGGAAATGAACTTTCTCGCGGCCTTCATTGCCGCGTCGATAAGGTCATCAGGTTCGACCACCTCGTCGATGAGCCGTCTGGACAAGGCCTTCTCCGCCTTGATCGGCTTGCCTACAGTGATCATTTCAAGAGCATTGGGCAGACCGATGAGTCGAGGCAGCCGCTGAGTGCCGCCCGCTCCCGGGATCAGTCCTATCTGGACTTCAGGCTGCCCAATGGGCACTCCCTTTGAGGCCACACGGTAGTGGCAACACATGGCCATTTCCAGTCCGCCGCCAAGCGCATTGCCGTTGATGGCCGCCACCACCGGCTTGGGGCCGACCTCAATGGAGTTCAGGAAACGAGCCCCCTCCAGTATTTGAGGCGCGACTATTGTCTTGTCCTTGGCTTCATAAATCTGGGTTATGTCCGCGCCCGCAATGAAGTTCTGGCCGGTTCCGGTGAGGACTATGGCTTTGACCCCATCGTCCTGAAACGCTTCTTGGATCGCGTCACGCAGTTCCAGCAAAAAGTGCTCGGAGAGTTGGTTCACCGGCGGGTTGTTCATGGTGAACACGGCCACGCCGTCCCTAAGTTCAACATCGATGGTTTTGTAGTCGGTCTTCATGGTCCACAACTCCCTATAAAAATTTGTTCTTCAACAGATTCATGCCCTTATGAGCCGACGCGAATTCTGAGCCACAGGCACCGCGGTTATATGACGCCGGCTAAGTAGCTGATATTAGGTTAGGTTTGGTAGCAAGAGCAACCGGGCGGCTTGGCCCACTCCAAAACGAGCCCACAGAATAGAGCCGTTCTCCAGAAACGTCAAGAACAAAATAGTGCCGGTCGGCAAATCCCCCTGTTTCTGTCGAGAGACCAGGAAATGACCACCCGGAAGCGTCGGGAAGACCAGGTCAGAAGGGACGGCGTATCCCGAACCCCACGGCCAAAGGCCTCAACAATCATACACCGATTCCCGGACCTCCATTCCCAGCCATTGCGGCCGCTGCCATCACACCTTGGGCTCTTTCCACCAGGGATAGAAGTCGGGCATATCGGCGGAGGGGCTCATGGTGAACTTGGGCGGACGCTTTTCCAGGAAGCTTGTAACGCCTTCAGTGGCGTCTTTTTGCCCGCCGGCCCAGTAGAAGCAGCGTGATTCGATAAGATGGACCGATTGAGGGTCATCCTCACTGAGCCCGTGCCACAGGAGCGCTTTGCTCAGCGCGACTGAGACTGCGGAGGTGTTTTGAGCGATCTCTTCCGCGATGGCCATTGCTTTGGGCAAGACCTCATCCCGCGGCACGATGTGATTGAAGAGTCCCGAACCTGCTTCTTCTTCAGCCCGGAAGATTCGTCCGGTGTACACGAGTTCAGCAGCCTTGGAAATGCCGACAATACGGGGCAGAAACCAGGATGAACAGGCCTCGGTAACCACTCCACGTCTGGCGAAAACAAAGCCGATTTTGGCGTCCTTAGCGGCTACCCGCACATCCATGGCAAGGGTCATGGTAATGCCGATCCCCACCGCGGCTCCGTTGATCGCGGCGATCACCGGTTTTCGGCAATTGAAGATGGAAAGCGCCAACCTGCCGCCGCCGTCCCTATGCTCACCAATTGAAGCCTTCTTGCCCCCCTTGCTCGAGTAGTCGAACGTGGATTCACCCGAAGACAGATCCGCACCCGCGCAATACCCCTTGCCCGCGCCGGTTACCACGAGCACTCGGACCGCGTCGTCCTGATCTGCGCTGAGGAATATTTCGATCAACTCCTCACGCATGGTCGGCGAAAGAGCGTTCAAGCTGTCCGGGCGATTCAGCGTGACTGTGCCTATCCCGTTAGAGATTTCATAGTGAGTGTGAGTAAGATCCATTGGAACACCTCTTTGAAAGAAGTAAAGATAAAGATATTATAGCCACAGGGGGTACAGGGAATACAGAGAAGCGAAGACAAAGATATTTTAACCACAGAGACACAGAGAAGGAAGCGAAATTACTCCCTATTCTTCCTGTGGCGCGTCTGCGTCCCAGTGGTGGAATATTCCTTTTCTTATCTTCTCTGTGTCTCTGTGGTAGGATATTCTTTTTCTTATCTTCTCTGTTCTTTCTTGTCCCACAACTTGAATCTACTGGTCAGCCTATGTCCAGCAGTCGTTTGGCTTTTTCGATTTTGCCCTCCAGGTCTGCCTGGCGGCTGATCATGATCCGCTGCGCGGTGGGAGGCCCCGCGCCGTGCATGGATTCGATCAGGTACGCCACGGAACCCGCGCCGGCCACCAGGTTTTCGATCAAGCGCAGGACCTTGATGCGGTCCACCACATCGACTCCTTCAGCCGCGGCAAGATATTTCCTGATGTAAGGTCCGGCCTCCGGATCCTCCAGGTCTTTGGCTGAGGGCATTGTGCCCAAGAGTCCTCCCGCGATGTCGGTCGCAAGGCGGGCAAGTTCGTACGGGAACCGGGTCACATTGAGCTTGCACACATTTGCCAGGAGCATGTCGATCTCATAGTTTCCGGCCGCGGTCGGGTGTCCCTGGGCTGAGCACGCGATACCGCACGCGAACATGGTTTCGTTGAGATGGATCATCTCCACGATCTTATCCCTGATGTGGGAGGCCTTTTCCACTCCGTTCATTCGAGCGATCAGGGCCGCGGCTCCGATCAGGATGTCGCCCACACCGACCTTGCACCCGCCGTAGCTCTGACGATGATAGCCGGCGAATCGTTCTACCAGCTTGCCCGAATGGTCGATTTCCCCATTCAGGAAGATGCGCTCATGGGGGACAAACACATCATCAAACACGGTCATGACCTCCTGGCCGCCGAAAGTGGGGTTGCCCACATCGAGCCGTGATTCCTCCAATTTTCGTGTGTCACTGGTCTGCCGACCATATATGTATCTGACACCTCGGGTACTGGTCGGAACGGAAAAGCAGATGGCCCAATCCTCTTCCCCGGGCCTCATGTTTATGGTGGGCATGACGATAATTTCATGGGAATTGAGCATGCCGGTCTGATGCAATTTCGCTCCTCTCACCACAACGCCGTCGCTCTTTCTTTCCACTACCCGGAGGAACAGATCCGGGTCGGCCTGATCGCTGGGGCGTTTTCCCCGATCTCCTTTGGGGTCGGTCATGGCCCCGTCCACCACCAGGTCTTCCAGTTGCACACGCCGCCAATAGTCGTTGAAACGCTGGTGGTAATCGGTCCCGTGTTTTCGGTCGCACTCGAAGGTCACGCTGAACACCGCATTGGCAGCGTCGAGCCCAACGCACCGCTGGAAACAGCAGGCTGTGATATTCCCGCATCGGCGCTGCATGATCACCTTGTTCACAAGGTCTTCCGCGCTGCGGTGAAGATGCGTAAAACGGTTGATTTCCTCATTACACAGCGGAGATCGGACCCGAAACAGATCTCTCGTCTCGGAGTCCTCCGAGTGGGCCGCGTCGTACGTAGCCGCCACCGCGGTGATGGAAGGATCGACCAGTGGATGATCGGGCAGGTTTCCGGCCTTTTCGCCCATCACGTGGGCCTCAAGTCCAAGAGACTTTATGGAATCAATGTATTCCTTTCCGGTTTTCAGCGCCATGATAACGGCCTCTCTTTCATGCTATAGCGCCACGCATTGAAGATAGGTTCCACGGCCGGCCCCCCCTCACCCTAATCCTCTCCCGCCAGGGGGAGGGTGATCTTGACACCCAATATCAATGCGCATCACTATAGGAGCTGATTATACAGCATATGGCCATGGTCGAGCCATCATAGGAACCAATATGCCCGGCCGGGCGCCGGGCGCAACGAAGCATGGAAATGCCCGCAAAGTCGTGGGTCCCGCACGTAGGCGCGAGGCATGCGTCGCCCTCTTTATCGCAAGGATGAGACGCGTGTCACCGGCAAGGGTTATTCCGTGACGCCTCCTTAGAGGGTTCTCATTTAGGCCTTTCTTGACCATACGTCGGCCCCCACACCCGAGTCAACGACAACCTACATCATTACTGACTTGCCCCTGAGAGTCCGAGTCACTATATTCCAGGATGGGGAAAGGATGCCAACGCAGCCCACGTCAGGGCGCGAAGTTACACCAAAAGGAGGATATGATGAAAAGATGCGCAATGCTAGGTCTGGTCTTGGTAGTCGGCCTACTGCTGGTGAGCCCGGCAATAGCAGACAAGGCCGCGGACGTTGAGGCGCTGGTAGGAGCAGGCGCGGCCATGGTCAAGGCAAAGGGTGTGGAAGCCACCTTGAAGGCCATCGGGGACCCAAAGGGTCCATTCATCAAAGGTGACCTCTATCTGTTTGCAGGGCCGCTGGACAAGGTCACACTGTCAGCCCATCCTTACAAGGCTGATACGACCGTCGGGAAAGACCTGAGCAAATTCAAGGATCTCAAAGGAGACGCTCTGTTCGTAAAATTTAGGGAGCTGGCCAACGGCCCGGGTAAAGGCTGGTCAGAATACTGGTGGCCCAAACCGGGTGAAAAGAAGCCTTCAAAGAAGAGGACCTACATCATGAGGGTTCCCGGCCAGAATCTCTGGATTGGCGGGGGATACTACGAGTAGCCCAGTCCACGGCCCGCCCAGGGAGCGGCTCAGGGGCGGCCCATTCTGTTCGGCAAACGTATATGACAAAGTCCTTGCCCTCTTGAGCGGTCTCATCCGAGCTGGCAATGTCCTTGATTACCTCAACCGCCTGCATCATGGGCACGGGACTGAAGAAGTGAAGCCCGAGAACCTTCCGGGGCCTGCGGGTAACCGCTTGTCACAGAATAAACCTGACAGTAACAGAAGGCGCCGCGGGCCAAGGACGTACGGCGCGACGCATGCGTCGCCCTCTTTATCGCAAGGATGAGGCGCGTGTCGGTTGCAAGGGTTATTCCGGGACGGACCCTAACCGCGGGCGGTCAAGTTATGGGAATGGCCGAAGTGTTTGTGGCGATCGGGGTATCGGGATTGCGCTTGACTCGGCATGGTCGTTGCTGCTCTGGACGGTGGCTTGTCAAGTTTTATCTTGCCGGATTCGATGTAGGTTTGACTGACAGGTCGCTTTGCATTAGAATTGTTTCCGGGCAAACGGCTGCGGTGAAGTTGCACAGCAAGCTACTATCCGAAACCGCCCGCGGCCGGGGGGGTCCGATGAAAACACCTGAAGTAGGACACATTCACGCACGTGGCGAACCCCCTGGTTTCTCCCAGTGCGAGCTTGAACAGGCCCGTGTCCGTGGGATCTACAGTCTCGCGCCCGCGGGCTCGTACCAGTCTACGCTTGCGGGCGTGGTACTCGTTGCTGCGCTCTGGAACGTTGTACCCAACCTTTACCTTATAGCCTGGATCGCCGCGCTGGCAACGGCTTACACAGGGCGTTATCTTCTAGTGTTGAGGTTTACCAGGGCGACCCCGGTCGGCAAGGCAATTCTTCGCTGGGGCTGGTTTTTTGTCATCGGAACCTTCATATGCGGATTGGTCTGGGGTACGTCCTCGTTGTTTCTGTTTCCGTCGGGATCCGCGCTTCATCAGGCGGCTCTGGCCTTAGTGATCGGCGGTATCTGTATCGCGACTACCGCTGTGTACTGCTCAATGCAAAAGGTTTACCTGCCCTTTATTCTGGCTGCCATGGTACCATTACTGGGTAGGTTCGTATACGAGGGGGGGTATGCTCACACCACGATGGCCGCCATGTCAGCCATCTTCCTGGTTGCCCTGGCAGTGATGGGCCTTCGTATGAATGCAGCGGATTCGGAGTCCCTGACAGTGAGATTTCGGTACGAAGGCCTGATAAAGGCTTTGACTGAGAAGGAGGCAGCCACCCAAACGCTCAACCAAGAGCTTCGATCTGAGATTGCAGAGCGTGGGCAAGCGGAAGAGGCTCTTCGGGAGAGTGAACAACGCAACCGCGTGCTGGTGGATCACGCACCCGTGGGGATTGCCGTGCACGCCAAAGGGAAGGTTGTGTTCGTCAACGAATTTGGGGCTCGCATGTTGGGGGCGGCGCCGGAACACTTTATCGGGAAGCCTGTGTTGGATAACGTGCATCCGGACGTGAGACCCGCTGCAAGAGAAGCCATTGCGCAAACTCTTAAGGACTGGGAAACAGTGCCGCTGATTGAACAAAGATGGCTGCGGGTGGACGGCGGTGTGGTCCACGTCCAAGTGTCGGCCGCACCCATAATCTATGAAGGCAAACCCGGAATACAGACGATCTACACTGACATAACCGAACTCAAAGAAGCCCAGACCGCGCTGCAAAGGGAGAAGCAGAGGTTTCAGAGCTTGTCGGAAAGCGCGCCGTTCGGAATCATCATGATCGGTCAAGACGGTGCTTTCAAATATGTGAACCCAAGGTTTGAAAAGCTGTTCGGCTACGGCCTGAATGATGTTTCCGAAAGGACGGCATGGTTCAAGTTGGCTTTTCCCGATCGAGGCTACCGTCGGAAAGTTATCTCCGGGTGGGTGGAAGACACAAAGGACCTTGAACCGGGGGGAGCTATTGTTGTTGCCACACATAAGGTTCGGTGCAAAGACGGAACAAACAAGGTCGTCCACTTCAGTGCGGTGTTATTGGAAAGTAACGACTATTTGTTGAGCTGTGAAGACATAACGGAACTCAAGCTGGCGGAGGCGAAATTACAGAGGGCGCTGGCCGACGCCAAACAGCTTCACGCGGAGGCTGAGGCGGCCAACCGGTCCAAGACCGAATTCTTGGCCAATATGAGCCACGAGCTGCGCACTCCGCTTAACGCTATTATCGGTTTTTCCGAAATCCTCCAGGACCGGACTTTCGGCGAGATCAATGAGAAGCAGTCGAAATACATCGGACACGTCCTAACCAGCGGCCGCCATCTGCTGCGACTGATCAATGACATCCTGGACCTGACAAAAGTGGAATCAGGCAAGATGGACCTGGAGGTATCGGCTGTCAATATCCGACAAATGCTGGAGAACGGTCTGATAATGATCAAGGAAAAGGCCTTCAAACACCAACTCAAGGTGGATCTCCGGATCGCGGATGAACTGACTGATTTGGAGATTTCCGCGGACGAGGTGAGGCTCAAGCAGATCATCTTCAACCTCTTTTCCAACGCGACTAAATTCACGCCCGATGGTGGCGAGATCCGTGTGGCCGCGCACAGAGACGACAGAGAGATCATTGTCAGCGTTTCGGATACAGGTGTCGGCATCAAACCGGAAGACCAAGACCGTGTCTTTGGTCAGTTCCATCAGGTGGATTCAACCTATTCGCGTCATCACGAGGGGACCGGACTGGGACTGGCGCTGACCCGCAGAATGGTAGAACTTCATGGAGGCCGGATCTGGGTGGAAAGTGAGGGTGAAGGCAAAGGCAGCACGTTCACCTTTACTATTCCCATCGTGGAGCAAGCGCACAAAGAGAGCGAACCGGAACCGCAACGGGTTTTCATAAAACGCGTCGAAAAGGTTTTGCGGGAAACGGTCGAACAGGATCTGTCAGTCCAATCCGCGCCCGGCGCCGACGATTCACGACCACTGATATTGGTTGTTGACGACGATCCTGCCTCCGGCGAGTTGATCGCCCACGTTCTGTCGGAGGCCGGGTATGCGGTTGCCCGGGCATTTGATGGTGAACAGGCGGTCCAAATGGCTCGCAGCCTTGCCCCCAGTGCGATCACCCTCGACGTTGTGATGCCCAACAGAAGCGGCTTTGATGTGCTCATCGAACTGAAGGCAACACCCGACACCGCAAACATTCCTGTGGTGATGGTCACAGTTTACGACGCTCGAGATCTAGGATTGGCTCTGGGGGCCTTGGATTTTCTCGTAAAGCCTGTGGACAAAACGCGACTCCTTGAGGTTCTTGGCTCAGTGGAATCCACGCGTGACAACGGCGAAATCAAAGTCCTTGTGGTTGACGATGAACCCCATGTGGTCCAGTTCATGTCGGATGTCCTTAGACCCGAAGGATATGTGGTCATTGAGGCCGACAGCGGAAAGAAAGGTGTGGAACTGGCGTCCGCTCACCTACCCGACGTCATCATTTTGGACCTCATGATGCCTGAGATGACAGGGTTTGAGGTTGTGGATCTGTTGAGAGAGCAGCCTGACACCAAAGATACGCCCATCATAATTCATACCGCCAAAGATCTGACAGAGGGAGATCTGCGGCGCCTCCGTGAGCCGGTTCGGGCGATCTCCCTAAAATCGGGAGGCAAGCCGGCATTGCTCGAACACCTTGAACGTGTAAGAAGAAGAGGCCCGCGCCAATGACACCGAGGGGAAATTGAAATGGCAAGGGAAAAGGTACTCATCGTGGAGGACAATGAATTGAACATGGAATTGGTCGCAGACTTGCTCGTTGCGGCAGGTTACCAGGTTCTTCAGGCTTTGACCGCGGAAGAGGGGATATGGATCGCCAAGGAGGAAACACCGGCTCTGATTCTTATGGACATCGGCCTTCCGGGCATGGACGGACTCACCGCCACCCGCATCATGTCAAAGGACCCTTCAACCAAGCACATCCCGATTGTCGCCCTCACCTCCCACGCGATGGTCGGTGACGAAGCACAGGCCATGGAAGCTGGTTGCTGCGGATACATTACCAAACCCATAGACACAAGGGCCTTCCCCGGCGCAGTGGCCGAATTCATCGAAGCCGCCCGGACCGAAGAATAGGTTCCCGCCTGATGAAGCAGCCGCGGAAGATCCACAAGCTCCCTCAGTCGCAGGGCCGACCTTTGCCCACGCCTGATACCAACTATCACCCCTAATAAGGGACAACGAACTACGAAAATCCTGGGTACCTTTGTCCGTGGCTCCGCCCCGGATGAGGTAAGCGGTTCTGTAAATGCCTTGAGAATCCAGTCATCTTTGGAGGGGGAACTTCCAATGAAGTTGCATTCGCGCAGAACTGAGTGCGGAAGACTATAGAAGGGCCTGAAACTCGGGGCAGTGAAACAATCGTGAAAACGGTCCTTGTCAATCTCAAGTGGATCTGGCAGACTTCTCTTGTGAACGTCGCGTCTCCGTTCCCATCCGTGATCCCCAAGCCGGATCCCGCGGGAGCGCCAAAGCTGCCAATCATACCTACGTGCGATCGAACGAGTACTGAAGAGCATTGCCGGGCAAGCCGACAGTGGCGCCCTGGAACAGAACCGTACTCTCTTGAACTCAACTTGCTATCACATCCAGCGGGGTGTATGCAAAATTATAGGGAAGGTACCCAGATGGAGATCATTGATTTTAGGATCATGCTCAGGACAAAGGAGAGTCTCAGGGAGGTCGTCCCTGAGCCTGCCGCCCACTTCGCAGCATATTTGGACATCTTCAATATGCGGCAGCGCCTGAGTTTTCTCTCTATGGAAGAGCATGTCGAGGAAATGGAAAAGTACGGAATTGCGCGTGGCGTCATATTTCCATCCAATGAGGCCGGAAACGCCGCAATTGAATCCATCTGCCGGGCATATCCAAACAATTTCATGGGACTGGCCCGGGTTGATCTGTCCAAGAGCATCATGCATTGCCTCGACGTTTTGAAGAGGTGTTATGAGGAGTCCGGGCTTTGTGGACTCGACCTCTCCCCTTACATCACCGGCATTCCGGCCG
The DNA here is from genome assembly GCA_964527475.1 of uncultured Syntrophaceae bacterium. Taxonomy (GTDB): domain Bacteria; phylum Desulfobacterota; class Desulfomonilia; order Desulfomonilales; family Desulfomonilaceae; genus CAZGNL01. Next base: position 12,320 of record CAZGNL010000040.1, on the reverse strand, counting down.
ATGACGCCCGACTCTATCCGCTCTATGCCCTGTCCGCGCAGATGAACAAAGTGGTCGTTATCTCGACCTCGCAGCATTACAACCCCGGCTGCACCTTGGAAGTTGCCGATCCCAACCATCTTGACCGGGTGGCTGTCCATTTCCCCGAACTGAAGCTGGTTATGAGTCATGCCGGCCACGGTTTTGGCTTGCTTCCGCTGGCCACTGCCCAGAGACATCCGAACGTATATCTCGAGTTCAGCGCACTCAAACCCCAGTACGTTGAGCCTTCGATGTTGGCGGCGGTGAATTCTGTTCTGAGGGAAAAGTGTCTCTTTGGAACCGACTATCCAGTCCTCGATTTCTCTGTGGTGGATCAGTGGAAGAAGGCCATTCGGCCCGAAAACCATCAGCGTTTTTTCTCCGGAAATGCCGCTCGGCTGCTTGGGCTCGACATGCCGGCGGAAATTCCCTAGGAGCGTATCGTGTAAACCGGGGCGGTTCTCAAATGGTTTCGATCAGTGGCTCCCTGCAAAGGGATTTTCCCGGAGAACTTGCACGAATAGATTCAGGAAGCGCGTTGCCTCGGCCCGGGTGAAGTGGCCCCGGCAAACCCAGAGAAGTAGGTTGAGTTTCCCGTTAAAGGTGTGCGCAAGCAGGCGTAGGGGATTCCGAACCGCCAGGGCATAACCTTTAACATGCGCTTCGGTCACTTCCAATCCACCGGCGCGGGTCAAATAGGAATCTCCTGAAAACCTCCCATTCTCCACTTTGGGCCACAAGACCCCAAGAGACCCGACGAGAATGGGGCGATTGCGTCCCTGGCACAGACCGTGGATAAGCCTCCGTCTCGTGGACAAGGGTAAGCAGCCCACCGCGCCGCACATCTTTTCCGCGGCCTGCAAAGCCTTGACGTCGGCCAGATCACGGAGCTGTTTTGCGCGATTGTCGGTAATCACTCCCATTAATGCCGCCGGGTCTGTTCTCCGGGTGGGAGGAAACCTGAGGACGATGGCCGAAGAGCCCATCGGCGCATCCAATTCCCCGTATCTTCCTCTCATCTGAACAGAAACAGAGACGTTGATTGTGCCCGGCCGTATGTTCAGGTCGGCATTCCATTTATCCACGGCCATGTTGACGCCCCATACGAGGATGTCGACAAAAGCCGCTTGCGCTTTGGCGCCGGCCTCCCGAATCGCGTTGGTCTCTTCCGCGGTGAGCACGGTCTTGACATAGTATTCACCATCCTTATCGGGGTCCCCGGTCCCTCTGGGAAAGGTGGGCTTGTCCATGAAACAGTTAAGAGCATGCCGGGCCATCAAGCGCATTCCACTCCAATTCTGTTTGCCCGGAGTGACAACGCTGGTCTTCATTGCCGACGTGTGAGCGCCCTCCTCGGCCCATTGCGGCGGCCGGCCCGTCATAATCCGGTGGTAGTTTGCCAGGAGTTCCCTCAGGAACCCTGTCCCGGTCCAGATGTCGCTCGCCGCGTGGTGAACCAACAAGAAGAAGCTGTGGCGATTCCGTGCGTGCCGAAAGAGACGAAACTCCGTGGGCGCCGACTTGATCAGATCCCAATCCTTGCCCAGGCTACCCGCCAAGTTACGAAGTAACGAATCTTGAAAGGAGAGCGATCCGTCCAAGGTCTCGAAGTCGGCAACCTGCAATTGACCCCCGTGATCCGGGTCAGGGACCCACATGAAGCATGGTCTGCCTTTGAGCCTGGTTTCCTTCACACTGCAAAGTAGAACCGGAAAGCTTTCCAGGGCCTTCGCAAGGGCCAGGCTCATGGCCTGCTCATCGAGAACGCCCTCCAAATCACAGCCCACAATTACAATATTCTTGGCGTCCCCATAGTTGGAAAGCGCCATTATTTCCGAGGCAGGGTCGACCAACATGGGCGAATTGCCGGAATGTGGTTCAGGCATGGAATATCTCCCGAAGGAAGAGATCTTATGGCATGAGCAGGGGCCCGTTCAACTTGATGGGATTCTCTGAAACGAATCCTCCAGGAGAGTCTTTGCCGTCAGGGACAGGAAGCTTTCGGCCTGCTCAGGACTGAAGTGCCGGTCTGCGGCCACCAACTGAAGGTTGATTCTGTTGCGAAACGTGTGAACGCCCACCCGCAGAGGGCACCAGAACCAGGGCTTGTAGGCTAAGGCATGGACCTCGGTGAGTTCGAGCCCTCCCGCCTGAGTCAAATACGAATTCTTGGTGGGTCGGCCGTCCCGGATTTCCGGCCACAGAATGCCCCAGGACGCTACCAGCATTGGGGCAATGGGCATCCTGCACACAGAGCGGATGATTCTCTTTCTTGGAGATAGAGCCAGGCGCCTCAAAACATCGGTAAAAGTATCGGCCACATGGAAATGCGTGACGTCGGCCAAGTTCTTTGACTGCTCCAAGCGTTTCTCGGCCGCCAAACGGACCAGTGACGCGCGATCGCTTCTCTCGGACGGTCGGAAGTTGAGAAATATGGGTGAACTGTTCATAGGAACGTTCAAATCCCCGTATCTCCCTCTCATCTGGACGGTAACGCAGATCTTCAATGTTCCCGAGGCTTGGTTCATGGCAGCTTTCCATCTGTCCACCGCCACCGCCACTCCTCCCACGATGAGATCCACGAAGGATACTCGACCTCCGGACAGGTTCTTGAGAATCTCCTTCGTCTCCTCGACGGTGAAAACCCACTTCGCGTAATGCGCGCCAAGGCTCTGTGAATAGCCCTGTCGTTCAGGAAGCGACGGCCTTCTGAAGGCTGAATCGACAATGTTGCGGCCAATAACCGCCCAATCGCGCCATTTACGTCGCTCAAGACTGACCACCTGTTTCTTGAGTGCGGAAGTGTAAGCGGCCTCCGTGGCCCAATGAGGGCTCTGACCCGTCACGATCTCGTGATACGAAGCCATGAGGGCTTTAAGGAATCGTAGAATGGTCCATCCATCGGCCGCCGCGTGGTGAACGAGAATGAAAAAACTGTGATGTTCCCCCGCATGGCGAATGAGGTGAAACTCCGCTGCTGGTCCATGCAGGAGGTCCCACTCTTTTTCAAGGCTTCCGGCGAGGTGACGGAGCAACTGATTCTGAATGGAAACGGAAGAATCCGAGATCTCGAGTTCGGAGTAGCAGAGTTCCACATGAACCTCGGGCTGCACGACCCACATGAGACGGTATCTTCCCAGATCTCTGGTTTCCGTCAGGGTGCTGAGAAACTGGGGGAAGTATTGTATGGCCGCGTGCAGGGACGTTCTCAATGCCTCCACATCGAGACGGCCCTTTAGATCCAGACCGAATACGAGAAGGCCCTTCACGTCCGAGGAGTTAGACAATACCATCAGCTCCGACGCGCCGTCGAGCAATCTGGGAACCTGTTCAACCGTCACCTTACCCACACACCCTCTTCCCGTGGTTGATAGTCGTGATCCAGATCTGATGGGGCTGGTATCAGGAACCCCACGAGTCGCCGACCAGCCATTTGGGATCTTTGCCGAATCAGGCCTTTCCGACGCAAGATCGTACCAGGAGCGCATACCTTCCGCTCTCTTCATTGCACCATTGTTGCACTTCCGGTAATGGAAAACCCTATTAGAGGTCACCGCAGGGTACCCTCTCGTTGGGCCATTGTCAAACTTTCCTACAGAATCCACCGCCTGATTCTTTCCGACGGATTTTGGACGATCCGTAAGGCATGTTTGGGATCCGGTTGACATCTCGTGGCAGGCCTCGACCCAACATGGTGGCACGATTCGCCATTCTTTATAGCAGTTGCCAAAAGTTCTGCCCGAATGGCAGGCTGGAAAGCCTGCCCCACATGACTGATTCTCAGAGTAATCGGAAATTACTTTTGGCAATCACTATATATCCGTCATTCCAGAGCCTGCCCCGGACGCGGATCCGGGGTCAGCCCCTACAATTGCCAAGGCAACCTGCTGCAAGGTTTATTTTGTGACAGACCCTTGGAACAAAGAGCGGTCAAAATCCGATGCCAGTGGCATCCCGGATGCATTAGTTTCTTCGTCGTCACCCCGGCGAAAGCCGGGGTCCAGGCTCTTATCAATAAGACTGGATTCCGGCTTACGCCGGAATGACGGGTAGACTAAGCGGAATGGGTCCCTTAAGTTAACGCCTATGGGGGTTAGGGGGGATTTTGAGACTCGGTCCCTCACCTGTACACTGTACTTCTTTGAACGCAACTTCCTATGAAAGTCTCGGGAAAGAAACACCCCTTTCCGGGTCAACGTATGGGGTGGCTTGGAGGGCAATGCTGTTGACTTAAGAAAATGCCAACCAGTCCCCGTCGTCACCCCGGCGAAAGCCAGGGTCCAGTAGGTATTGAAAGACCTGGATTCCGGCTTTCGCCGGAATGACGGATAATGGTATCCGGATCAACAGTATACGGCTTAAGTCAACAGCATTGGGCTTGGAGGGGAGATGAGTCTCCCCTCCAAAGATGACTGGATTCTTAAAGTATTTACAGAACCGCTTACCTCATCCGGGGCGAAGCCACGGACAAGCTGCCCCAAGATTTTCATGCTTCGTTGTCGCTTTCTTGCGATGGGAGTTGGTATCAGTTCGGGATGTGGCTGCTCTGTCTGTTCCACTCCACGTCATCCAAACCTCGTCCGAGAACTTTACAATCTTTTTACATTTGTTTTGCTTCGCGGTGACAACTCTTTGTGTTTGTTATGGTCAAATGATTAGCAAGCGGATGTTGAACGCGTCCCGGGTTTGTGCCGGGGCTCGGCAGGGTAAGACAAGACGCTTTTTTCACGGAATGTAACAAAGGAATCCGTTTTGCGAATACACAAGACAGACAAGGAGGTCTATCATGAAGAGCTTAAGTAACAGCGCAGTTCGTGGGTGGGTCACGATCGGGATTGCCGGTCTAGTCATAGTTTGTGGTCTATGGGGTATAGCGGCCTTGACCGCTTCCATGGCCCGCGGCTCTGTCGTGAACACCATGGTCCAAACCGGTAGCGGTGTGCTGCCCGCGGGTGGGTCCCAAAGGGCTGTGGTGAAGATCACCCTGGACGCTCCGAAGACCCTGACGAATACAGATCGCCCGCCGGTGAATCTGGCGATCGTTCTCGACAGGTCAGGTTCCATGGCCGGCAAAAAGATCCAAAAGGCCAAGGAAGCCGCCATTGAAGCGCTCCGGCGCCTTGGACCGAAGGACATCTTTTCCGTCGTGGTGTACGATCACAATGTCAGGACCGTGGTTCCCGCGCAGTACGTGAAGAACTCCGAGGGAATCGAAGCCCGGATCAGGAGGATTCGACCGGGTGGAAAGACCGCTCTTTTTGCAGGCGTGAGCCAGGGTGCGGCCCAGATTCGGAAGAATATCGAAGAAAAGTACGTGCATCGCATTATCCTGCTGTCCGACGGCATTGCCAACGTCGGCCCAAGCTCTCCCAATGATCTGGGAAGGTTGGGCGCTGCCCTGCTCAAAGAGGGCATCTCGGTCACCACCGTGGGAGTGGGTGTCGATTACAATGAAGACCTCATGACACGGCTCTCCCAAAAGAGTGACGGAAACTCCTATTTCGTGGAGTCCAGCACAGACCTGCCTCGCATTTTCGCCGCGGAACTGGGAGATGTGCTCAATGTGGTCGCCAAGAAAGTGCGGATGATCATTGAATGTCCGGAGGGAGTCAAACCACTGAGACTCGTGGGTCGTGACGGTCGAATTAAGGGCCGAACCGTGGAATTATCCATGAATCAGCTTTACGGAGGCCAGGAAAAGTATGCGCTGCTCGAGGTCGAGGTTCCCAAGAGCAAGGACGGACAGACGCTCGAAGTGGCCGTTGCAAAGATCTCCTATGACAACGCTCTTAGCGGCCGACGCGAGACATCAGTAGGAAAAACCAGCGTGCGATTCAGTAAGGATACGGTGGAAGTCAAAAAGTCGGTCAACGCCAAGGTGCAAGAGGCCCATGTGTTGACTCGCAACGCCATGGCCCAGGAAGCCGCAATCTCGTTTGCGGATTCAGGCAAGCCGCAAGCCGCGGTCAGAAGACTGAACGAGTCGGCAGGAGAACTGCGAAAACTAGGAAAGAAATACGATAGCGGCCTGCTCTTGAAAAAGGCCGTTAAACTGGAACAGCAGGCTGAGACCATATCCAAGGAAGGAATGACCAGGAAATCCAGAAAAGACCTCAGAACCGATTCCTTTCAGATGAAGAACCAGCAATATGCTCACTGACAGGGATCTCCTTCAGGAACAGCCTCCGGAGCGGTGGGACGGATTGCTCATTCGAGATCCGTCCCATCATGGCTTTCGGAAGCAAGGGCGCCCTTCCCCGACTCATGTCAATTCCCTTCCATACTCCAACAAAAGAATGTAAATGTAGGCCCGTAGATGTTACAATTTGTCGGCCTGCGCTCATTCCGGGCAATCGCTGCAAGGATACAAACTGATGAAAAGGCGTTCCATTATTATGTACTGGCTGCTTTTCCTCGTTCCGACTCTGGTCATCGGAGTCGCGGGCATCCAGCTGCTTCGCCACGAACAGGAGCGATTGAATCAGGTGGAGCGTTCTTCAGCCCGGGACAGGGCACGGGCCATCGCGGAGACCCTACGCATAACCGTAGACGCGGTCGAACATGACATTACAGAGGCCTTACTCGGCATTCCTGGTGACCGACTGATCGAAACGCTCCAGGAATGGAACGAGACCAATCCCCTGATCCGCAATGTGTTCGCATGGAAGCCGAAGCAGGGCCTCCTGCTACCGCCGATCCCGGGGGCGTCCCCCACGTCGGAAGAAAGGCTGTTCATGGCTCGATATGGAGCCCTGTTTTCCGGCCGGATTCCCTGGCGGTCAGGGGGCGATAAGGGGCCCGAAGTCTCCAAAGACCCTCAACAGGTCAGTGGGCTTAGTCAAGGGCGGATGCGGCAAAATCGCGAAAAGCCAAGCCTGGTAAAGGACATCCGCAAATTGAGAAGCGGTCGGCTTCAGCTTCAGAGGTTGATAAAGGAGAAAACCAACAGCTTTGCCGACAAAAACCGAGATAGCCAAATAGACAAGGGTGAAGTAGGAGGATGGATCCCATGGTTCTCGGACAACAAACTCTATATTCTCGGGTGGGTGAAGAGAGAAGCGGACAGGACCGTTTACGGCCTGGAATTGGAGTTGGTATCGCTCTTGTCCCGGCTGATCGTGGATTTTCCAGCGACAGCGCCCAAGGGTATGGTCTACGCTCTTGTTGACGATGGGGGTAGGATTCTGCACCGGGCCGGCGAGAGCGCAGTGGATCTTCCGGTCATGCCGGATACGGCCGTGTCTCTGGCGCCCCAGTTGCCTCATTGGCAGGTGGCTGCTTACTTCACGGACAGTGGCGCCTTTCTTAATCGCAGCATGGCCTTTGTTATCATTTCCGGACTTCTGCTGGCCATTTTCGTCGCGGCAATAATCCTCGGCGGCACGTTGCTGACACGGCAGGCCCATCGAAACTGGTTGGACGCTCAGCAGAAGAGTTCCTTTGTGTCAAACGTTTCACACGAACTCAAGACGCCCCTGACCAGTATCCGCATGTACGCCGAGCTGTTGAGCGAGAACAGAATCAGGGAACCGGACAAGACGAAGCGCTATCTCGACGTCATTGTCACCGAGAGTCAGCGCCTTACAAGGCTCGTGAACAATGTGCTCGATTTCGGTCGGTTGGAAGAGGGCCGCATGAAGTATCATCTTCAAGAATTGGACATGACGGCCTTTGTCCGAGATATAGTGGAAACACACCGTGTGCGGCTCCAACAGGCCGGTATGACGCTTGAAGTTCAAATCCCGGAGGAGGAGATTCCGGTTCGGGCCGACCGTGACGCTCTGGAGCAAGCCCTCCTCAACATAGTGGACAATGCCATAAAGTATGCTTCAGATGGGGGGAAACTCACCCTCACCCTGGGAACCCGTGACCGGTGGTGCGAGCTTCGCATCATGGATCAAGGCCCCGGGGTGCCGTTGAAGAGTCGAGAGAGCATTTTTCAGAAATTCCAACGGGAGGACACCTCCCTGACGGCCCGGCAGCCCGGATCAGGCCTTGGCCTGACCATCGCCCGGAGCATTTTGCGGGACCTGGGCGGTGATCTTCTCTATGAGCCCCGGGAGGGCAGGGGGAGCTGTTTCGTGGCCCTGGTTCCGCTTCAGTTGGAAGCCGGGGCACGGATACGGGAGAAGGGGGATCCAACAGCATGAAACCATCTCATATTCTGGTTGCGGAAGATGACCGCAACATTCTGACGGGCCTGATCGACATGCTTGAGAGTGAAGGATACAAGGCCACTCCCGCGATGGATGGAGAACAGGCGCTGAAACTGTTTGAGAACAACAAGTTCGACCTGGTGATCCTGGACATCATGATGCCCGGCAAGAGCGGGTTTGACGTTTGCCGCTCCATCCGTTCAGATGATGAGGATCTGCCGGTCATGATTCTGACCGCGAAAGCCGAAGAGATTGACAAAGTGGTCGGATTGGAACTGGGGGCCGACGATTACGTTACCAAGCCCTTTGGGGTGCGTGAACTCTTGGCCAGAATAGCGGCCCTACTGCGGCGCTCTCAGCGAAGCGCAAGACGATCCACGGGAGAATCCGAGGGTCCCGACCGCTTCACCATCGGACACGCTGAAATCGACGCCATGCAGTACAAGGCACGCGTGGGTGAGGCGACAGTTGATATTTCCGCTCGCGAACTCAAACTGCTCCAGTATTTCCATGCGTATCCCAACGAGGTCTTGAGCAGGGACCGACTCCTGGCCGCGGTGTGGGGGCTTGAGTATCATGGGACGACCCGCACATTGGATCAGCATGTAGCTCAACTCCGAAAGAAGATTGAACCTGATCCGGGCCGGCCCCGCACCATAACCACAGTTTACGGTGTGGGCTACCGGTACGAGACCGGTCAGTAACCTAACAGCCCGCGAGTCCCGGAGGGACGACTGAGATTGCTACCTTGCTTCCTTTCGTTCCCAGGCAGAACCTGGGAACGAAAGGAAATGCCCGTACAGGCTTGTGTCCCGACCGTAGAGGCGACCCGCGGTCGCCCGAAGGCAATGCACTACATTTCAAGAAAAGGACATTTTCAAAAAGAATGGACGGACAGGGAAATCTCCCGAGTTCCGTCTTGGACCCACCATCCAAGAGGGCGTAGCATGCTACGCCCCTACGGGGGCCGCCCGGCGCCTTTCCGACTTTTTCATACTTCGTTGTCGCTTTCTTGCAATGGAAGTTGCTATAAGATGAGCCATGATCTTGATAGATGGTGCTGAACATTCAGGAAGTGGGACCATACTCAGGTATTCGGTGGCGTTGGCGACTCTGTTGAGGGAGCCGCTGCGTATACGGAATATTCGATCCAGGCGACCCAAGCCGGGGTTGAGGGCTCAGCATCTGAGGGCCGTGCTGTCCTGTGCGGAGATCTCCGGAGGTCACGTTCAGGGCGCTGAGATCGGGGCTCAGGAGATCTTCTATGAGCCCGGGAAGCGCATCAATCCGGGCAACTATGGTTTTGACGTGGGAACAGCGGGATCAACGACGCTCCTGGCATTCGCTCTGTGCATTCCGGCTCTGTTCGCGTCCGGCGCGTGCAAGTTTTCCCTTGCCGGCGGGGTGTTCCAGGACTTTGCTCCCAGCGGATTTCACATGCGGGAATGTCTGCTGCCTCTTCTTGAGAAGATGGGCGCCCAAATCCGGATGGAAATCACCAATCCCGGGTACTTCCCAAAAGGACAGGGAAAGATCGAAGTAACCATTCAGCCCCTGACCGGACCGCTGAAACCCTTGAGCCTGCTGGATCAAGGGAAGGTAGATCTGATCCGGGGCTTTTCCCTGGCCTCCCACCTGGCGGAACAAAACGTCGCTCCAAGAATGGCGGAGAAGTGCAAGAGTATTCTGGAGAACCAGGGTTTCAAGAGCGACATCAGCGTCCATGAAGACTCGACCGCTGTTCAAAAGGGCGCTGTGCTTGCGATCCGGACCGAGACGGACACAGGAGCAATGCTCGGGGCGGACATGGCCGGCGCTCGTGGTCGGTCATCTGAAAGGATCGGCAAATCCGTGGCCCGTGATCTTCTCAAGGACCTGGACACCGGAGCCGCGGTGGATCGTCACCTGGCGGATCAACTCATAATCTTTGCTGCTCTGGCGGACGGGACCACCGAATATTCGATTCCCGAAGTCACGGAGCATGTGGAAACCAACCTGTGGCTCGTGCATAAGATCCTCGGCGCGAAAGCCGGCGTGCAAGGAAACATCGTGAAAGTACACGGGATAGGCTACAAGCCATGATACGAACCCTCATTCTTAGTACTACAATTCGTAAGTACGGTCGCGGATTCCGCGCGCTCTTGGTCAGCACGGTGGCTAGTCGGGCGAGGGCCCGCAGAATGGCAAACTGTCATTGCGAGGGCGTAAGCCCGAAGCAATCTCCATGGTTGGCAATAGAGAGATTGCTTCGCTGCGCTCGCAATGACACGTTTAGATGCGGTCGGCGCGACACCGAATTTGTTCCGCACCGTTTTATCCGGAAATCCCTCACCCCACCCCTCTCCCAGAGGGAGAGGGGGCAAAAGGAGTCCCCTCTCCCCCAAAATGGGGGAGAGGGTTAGGGTGAGGGGGTCTTCACATCTCGTTACACCCGCAATCCAGTGCTCGATTCGCAAATTGTACTCTATTCCCATCGTACGTGACAGAAAAGCGCGGCACACCAGCCCCTATGACGATTTGTCCCTGAAACGTGCTGCACCCGTTCTTCATCGCTGTGGAAAGCCCATGCGGATCGCAGTAGAAGCCCTTGACGTGATACAGTTAGTTTGAGAGAGTCTCAGAGGAAGAAGGAAACCAGGGTTCCTTCTTCGTCAACGTTCCGGGATCGGGCGGTCATGAGAGGTAGTAGTTATGCTCACATCGTTTCAGTGGATTTCCATAATCAGCATCCTGTTGGTCGCTCTGGCCGGTGGTTGGTACCCGTTGTTTCGGCGGGACTTGGCCGGAACGGTCAAAGGGTTTCCACTCGGACAGGCGTTTGCATCGGGTGTGTTTCTGGCCTTGGCGCTCACAATAATGCTTCCCAACGGGTTTCATCTGTTCGGCAAGGCCTTCCCCGGGGTGAACTATCCGGTGGCATCCGCTGTGGCGGTCGCGGCCTATGTCTTGCTCTTGGCCCTGGGGCATGCGACCCAGGTTCGGAAGACCGACACAGGTGAAGAGAGAGCGGCCGGTTCTCCGGTCATTCCCGTCATCATGACAATCATGATAGCCATTCCTTCCTTCCTGCTCGGAACCGCGCTGGGCGTGAGCAGCACATCAGCGGCCATTGTGATATTCTTTGCTATCATGGCCCACAAAGGATCAGCCGGGTTCGCTTTGGCCTTGAGTATGGTCCGCAGCACAATGACGAAACCTCAGACATTCATCCTCTACGGGATCTTTGCATGCTCCACACCCCTTGGGATATTTGTGGGCGCGGATGTACGCGATTACCTGTCCGGACACACAATGCTCGTGGTGAAAGCCACGATCCTGTCGTTGGCCGCGGGCGTGTTTTTCTACATGGCTACTTTGCACGAACTGAAACACTCCCCCTTGATCGTGGATTGCTGCACCAGGAAGGGTTTTGCAGCCATGCTGTCGGGACTGATCATAACAGCGCTGATTCGATTGCTCCTGGGGATTGCGCACACGGGGCACCCGGGGTAATGCGGCTTGCCGTGTCCTCATGCGAAGTTGCGCTCAAAGAGGTATAGTGCGCAGGTGAGGGACCGAGTCTCAAAATCCCCCCTAACCCCCCTTTTTCAAAGGGGGGCAGGGGGGATTTTTTTCCCTTCCGGACTTGAGCCATATGTTCCCCTTTGAAAGCGCATTCCTATGAAAGTCCCTTTGACTTGAGCACAGCAATCGGGTCAACGTATGGGGTGGTTTGGAGGGGAGATGAGTCTCCCCTCCAATGTCGTGCGCAGCGTGCGCGCTCTTTAGGGGCCCCGTCCGAGGCGAAGCCACGGACCAGTGAACAACGGCAAGGACTTTCATGCTTCGTTGTCGCTCTCTTGCGATGTAAGTTGGTATAATGCAACTGAGACGGCTGCGCCGTGTCAGTCCTTGGCTCGGAGTCGCCAATTCCCCTTGGGTACAGCATATGATGAAGTCTTTTGGAAGGGGCCTGGGTCCACTCGGCGTGGGGCCAACGAGCCGGCACGGCGTATCCGTGCTTCGAGCAAAAGGAACCAGACCTCGGGGAGGCCATATCGCCCTGCGCGGAGCAGCCACTCGGCGTGGGGCCAATGAGCCTGCACGGTGTATCCGTGCTTCGAGCAAAAGGAACCAGACCTCGGGGAGGCCATATCGCCCTGC
>CAZGNL010000039.1:0-36382 GCA_964527475.1 uncultured Syntrophaceae bacterium | reverse complement strand
GCCCGGGTTCAGGCGGAACAACGATCTCTTTCCCTGTGAGAGCGGCCATGGCCGCGGGGATGGCCTCGTTGTAACACACACCTCCCTGCATAAAGACCTTCTTGCCGACCGGTCGATTGCCTTTGACCCGGTTCGAGTAATTCATGCAGATGGAATAGACCAGTCCTGCCACGATGTCCGGTACCGGGATACCTTCCTGGGCCGCATTCTTGATGTCCGAACCGATGAACGCGGCGCACTGATCGTTGAAATTGGGCGGATTGGCTCCGGTGTACGCCACCTTTCCTATCTTGGTCACTTCCAGGCCGAGGCTCTCCTTGGCCGATTCCTCAAGAAACGAACCTGTGCCCGCGCTGCACGCCTCGTTCATGGCGTAATCGCTCGGGACCGAGTTTGTGATGTACGTGTATTTCGCGTCCTGGCCGCCGATCTCAAAGATGGTGTCCACTTCAGCATCAAAATGAACAGCCGCTGCCGCGTGTGCAATGATCTCGTTGATAACCCCGTCGGTCAGGGCGTGCAGGCCCGCAATTTGGCGGCCCGATCCTGTGACGCCCAACCCTATGATGTCGATGGGCACGTCTACCTGTTCCGCGAGACTCCGGTACACATTGCGCGAAGCCCCCACCGGATCACCGTCTGTGCGCAGATAATCCGCGGCCAGTATGGCCTGGTCCCGACAGCGAAAAATCACGCCCTTGGTTGTGGTTGAACCCACATCCAGCCCCAGTATGGTTTCGTCTCCCGGTTCAGCCTTCCCACGGGGCCGGTCTTTGAAACTCACCATATCCTTGAAGTCGGCCAACGGCTTGAGGTACCCGAACGCGGAGCCTTTCCGGGCAAAGACCCTATCAGCGCTCCGGAACGGTTCAGTGGGATTGTCCATGGCCCAAAGAGCCGCTCCAAGGGCTTCAAAATACGGGGCCTCCTCCGGAATGTAGAGATCCTCGATCTCCTTGGAAAGGTGGTGTATCATAGTCTTGTTGCTGGATGAGCCGCCTACCAGCATGACTGATTTCTTCGGAAGCCTCTTCAAAAGCTCGACGACCTTGCCGGCCATCATCTGAGCGAGACCGGCCACCACCTGCCCCTTGGGAATACCCTTGTTCAGGGCATGGGTGCAGTCGCTCTTGCAGAACACCGAGCAGCGACCCGACACTCGATGAGGATCCTCGGAAATTGCCAAATGGGCCACATCATCGAGTGTTAGATTCATCCTTCCGATCTGTTGCAGGAAGAACTCCCCGGTTCCCGATGCGCACTTGTTACCGGTCTGGATCCCCTGGATCACACCGTCTTCGTCGAGGTGGTACACGAGAAAAGTCTCTCCCCCTGCGCTCACAACAACCCGATACTTATCGTTTTCCGGCTGTATGTGAGCCACGGCTCGTTCCAGGGCTTCAGGCTCGGATATGGTCGTCAGATCAACGAAATTGATGAATTTTCTTCCCGTGACAGCGATTTTCAGGTCTTTGATATCAGGAATTTCTTCCAACGCTTCTTTCAGGACCTGTCTGGGGTTGCCATCGTGGGTTATGGCTTCAGTATTGATTATTTCCAGGTCGTCCCCATTCTCGCGCAACCGCACCATACTAACTGTGGACGCTCCCAAACACAAACCCAGGGTTTCCATAATTCTCATATCTCCTTAATTAGAGAGGCCTCAAATTTCCCGTCATAAGCGTAATCTTGAAGTATATCTCAGGAAGCCGATTCCCTCAAGGCCAAATCGCGGCGAGTAGTGATCCTTCAGTTTCGCTGGGCAGATCTTCTCATGTAGGATGTCATTGCGAGGAGTGAAACGACGAAGCAATCCCCATATTCACTGCCCGGGAGATTGCTCCCTCCGGTTCAAGCCCGGAGTCGCAATGACCCCTTACCAGGGGCCCGCGAATGACTGAATGGTTACCAGTCTCAAGCAGCTCATTTCCAGGGAATGGGGACCCCAAAACACTCATAGCTGAGGCGTGACCCCATCCCTACGCCATCCTCCACCCGGGAAACTGAGAATTTTAGGGGCGTCCCCCTTTCCACATACAAATGCGTGATCAGAAGGCCCCGAATTTCTCCATCTCTTTGAGAAGGCGAGTCAGGCCCTTCGCAATGGTCTGGACATCCTCTTTGACGCGGATTATCTCACTGATGCGTTCGGCTGTGGATGAGGCTGAACCTCTATCTTCCCTTATTGCCTTTATCCCAATTTCGAGGCACCTGACCTGGTTATCATTCAGATCGGACACCCAGTCGATGCCAATCTGACTTCCCAGAACTCTGATTAGAGGTACCATCACTTTGACTTGGGCTTCAAGCAACTTGATCTTATCGGAGAGGCCCTTAGTGGGAATATCTTTGTAGGTACCCTTCTTCTTACCCCGGACAGTCACAATAATGACAACCCGGACATGATCTAAGATGCTGTATATTATTCGGTAATTGCCGTCATTGGAGTGGACGCGGAAAAGGTTCTTGTGTTTCTTGACCGGTCTATATCCGTAAGGACGCGGATTCTCCTCTAACTCATCCGTACGGTCTTGAATATGGATACTTGCAGATCGCTCGATGGGAGTCGCTTTATGTCCCGCTGGGCGCGAGGCAGTATGTGAGATTCGTAATACAAGGTCAGAAGTCAAACCCGAGTTCTTTGGCGAAATCTCTAGTCCTCTTCATTCCGCCCTCTTCCAGAGCTTCATCTATTGCTTCAACCGCAGCACAGTGGTCAAGATGATCTTCGTAATCCTCTTCCGTCATCTTTCTTTCCGGTCTTGGACTTGTCTCGAACGACAACGTGTCGTCATCAATCGGCTTCATCTGTGTCATGGCTCTCGCTCCTTCCAGTCACCTCACAAGAATACTACCACAGTAGACACTCGCATTCACCCGTTAGTTCAAAAAACAGTGAATGTGAGGGAAGAGTGAGAAGAGAGACGCCCTTAAAATTCTCAATTGCTATGGAAGAAAGAAATATGTAGAGGTTTATTCATGCCCAGATTAGCTGGAACAGGCGCTCCCGGTGTTCTCCACAATTCCTAGGAGATCGGGTCTGGCTTAACTTATGTCCATTTGGTTGGCCCCATTCCCTGGAAAGCACATATATCGGGCCAGACTCCATTTCTGAGGCATCCTCCGCCCGGGAAACTGAGAATTTTAGGGGCGTCCCCCTATTCCCTGGTTTGGAAGGTAGAACCGCTAGGCGCGCATTACTCTCCGCATCCATTCCCGCGCTTGCATTTCGTTGGTAAGCATTCGGACCTGATCTTGCATCATACAGGCTCCGAGAACCACCCGAATATCTTCGATATGTGGATGAGGATTTAAGGGATCTATGAAGAATATGACAACATGGCATCGGCCAAAGAGCACCTGTGTCGCAATCTCGATGTCACCTCCCTTGGGACCAGACCGGTAGCGGTAGATCTTCTGTTCTAAGCGCCTTGTGTTTGCTTCGATCTCTCTTCCCGTGGTACCCGTGGAAAGAATGTGCCCAAACCTGTCCAGCTCCCGCTCGAAATCAATTGCGAACTCGATCATCCTGCCCTTCATTTCGTCGTGAGCAATGAGTGCCACTGTCATTTTGTCATACTCGTCCTCTTCAGGGAAATCCTGAACCTCCGGTGCTAGGATGTGTTCAAGGCCAGTCCCCAGAATAGCATGCACCGCTTCATCCTTGAAAAGAACAATAGGAATCGGCAGTTCCTGAGGGTTCCTCCAGGTATCTATCTGGGCCTCTTTATTAACCCATTCATACACGGAACCAGGGTTCATTAACTTCTTCACGTGCCACTGATCGCAAAGGCGAATTAATGCCAGGTTTTCAGGAAGCAACCAGTGGCCCGTTAATGGGGTGAGAAAAGGCCATATAATACTGCAAGTCTGCTGAACTATCAGGTGGGCAAGCACGGTAACTCCTCCCGCAGTTCCAGAGGGGAGCTTTGTGATTCCGCAATCTTCGAGAAGAAACTTCTTTGTTTCATTCTTTACTGCCTCAATATCGGGCTTCCTTGATCCGTCTATAAGACGCTCATACGTGCCACCCGTGAAAAGAAAATGGAACTTCTTCAGCTTTTCGCGAGTTTTAGGAACTCCGGCAAGTTTGTCAAACAGTTCCTTTAGCGCCTTGTTACGGTCAACTGAGTCGTGGCTCGCCAATACCCCAATTAGCGTTTTTTCCCTTGGTTGCGCCATACCGTCCTCCACAGGTGTTAGCCATTTCTTAGAAACATAGCAGTCTCCAGCGATGACCGGAATTATGCTGCTACTCTGCCGTTTCGCGCGCCTCAGTGCTCGTGGTTAGCTCAAGAATGGTACGACAACCTCGTGAACGACGGATTCACATCCACCACAGTGCCCCACAAGGACCGAGACGTCGTTAAGTTGATGAAAAGGTTTGATTTACCCCCTGTTACTACGGATTTCAACCTGACACTATGCTGGCAAGTTTGTCAAGAGAAATCCAAACCTCCCTGTAATCCTTCAGTCTTGCGGGGCGACACGTCCGTTCCGAACATGTCATTGCGAAGAGTGAAACGACGAAGCAATCCCCATATTCCATGATAAGAAGATTGCTTCCTCCGGTTCAAGCCCTGAGTCGCAATGACATCTTGAGAGATTTCCTCCCATGACTGAAGGGTTACCACGAGTAGCCCCGGCAAAATCATCGGCTCGTAGGACGCCCATCTCCTCGGGTCCCCTGACAGCGCCCAATGGTTTGGCTCAGGCCGTTTGTCACCGGGGGAACTCTCCGCGCACGTGACGGTCGGTGATACCCAAATAGCGTTCCAGTTCCTGTTCGATGTAAAGCGCTTGCTCTGATTCCATTAATCCGCTCACCAGCTTTTCTTTGGGACCGTGGCGCAAAATCGCGTGAACCTCATATGCGGACCCGGTTTGGCTCACCCCGGATCCGCTCTGCTGCTGGTGCTTCTTCTCTTTGCAGTAGATCTGGTCAATGTTGTCGGCCTGGATTTTCTTGTTCCCCCACCAGGGCACAGGACGATGCCTAACTTGCAGGACTCCTTTGTCCACGAGCAAGGTGGTGGTGTTGAGAAATCCTGCTACCACGTAGTAGGCAAGACCGATCCCCACCGCGGTATGAAGAAGAGCAAAGAATGAGAAGAACCAAAGACCGGTGCTCAGGGTGGAAGCATGCCAATTGATTACAAATCCGTTCCAGACGATGCAGAACAGCAGCAACGGGTAGAGTATCCAGTGATACCAGCGACGAGTGATCCGCAGGCCGGCGCCTACGTGGCTGACATCAATTCCTTTGGGCATGGGGACTTCGGTCCGCTCGAAACTCGCGGCCGCGCCGCTCCTTTCTCCGTGAGCACGGTCGCTCAACCCGAAAACAGCGCGACAATGTGAACATCTCGCCAAACCCCGGCTCATGTCGAGGTCTTCACCCGTAATCCGCGCGCCGCACGCCTTGCAACGAAGTTCAGTAAGTTCCATAGTCATCTCCCTGATTCCATTCAATTTGCATGCCTAGAAACAGACGCGCCAACGAACTATGAAAGTCTTTTCCGTTGTTCATTTGGTCTTGACAAGCCTTGCCTTCATCAATACCACAGTGTACGGATTCCAGGTGGACAGAGTGAAATAGATGGTGGTTGATAATCGGTCTCCTGTGGCGAGATCATCGAACTGATATGGGCCGTAGCAATCGCCACTTCCATTTTCTCGGCCGGGATCGTGTAGTATATCGCATTTCCTTTTTCTCCAATCCATGTGAATGAATCGACAAAAACCCTTGTCCCGGTCCGGTTCGTAGATGATCTGCGCTTCAGACCACGGACCCCAGGGAAGATCCGCGGTTCTCATGTTGACGCTCTGCCGTTGCTTGCCGCAGTTGTAGAGCATGATCCACTTCTTTATGAAACGATTGTATGAGACCGAAAGCTCACCAACGCACGATTGCCGAAACAGAGGAGCGGCGTCATCCTCTTTGGAACTCCAGATCGGTCTTGAAGCCTTATCCAGGCCCGCGAAGTAACGAATGCTCTCCCGCGATTCTATGTCCTTGGCCGGTTGAAAGGCCAAACGGACATCGCTCTTTCGATACGTTCCGGAGCCGAACATCACCAGACCCATACCCGAGGATTTGGGAAATCCATCCCAATGGCTCAGATCGGTTTCTACGACAGACACATTGATGAAGCGCTTCGTGGATAGGTCGTACAAATATGTGAAGCTCCGGCCGTCATCATCAGAGACCGCGACCACTGAGCGGCCCATCACCATTTTCCTGCTGTGGTCGGTAGTTTGATAGATGTACATTTTACCGTTCACGCTGGTCCCCTCCATAGGGACTTCAAAACCGCCCCGGCTGATCCCGGGAATCTTCACCGGCTCGTACAATCCTGCCTGGTCATGAACAAACACCAGATCAATGCCGTCTTCCGGCGATTTGTCCGTGGTGTATGCTATGGCGTCTCCCCCGCGGATTCCCCCGGTGTCTCCGAAGAGCAGAAAGGTGCGCCCCTTGTGGCGAAACGGGACTCCCAGGTCGGTGGCGGAAAGTTTGAAACGGCTCAATGTGCGGTTCCCGGTGGGCCTCTTGCGCTGCCTATCATACTCCCCCACCAGCTGAGCAATCTTCACGGCCGATTCCACCGGCGCCACCGCGGGTTCCTCGGATTTGGTGGGCAGACTCTCAAGTGCATCGGTTTTCCGCGTGGCAGGCTTTCCCGTACGCGACAGCCCCTTGTTGGCGCCTCTCTCCTTGACCGCTACCAGAGCCGCCCTCCCCTTGTCGCTCAAGGTATTGACATCCGCTCCCTTTTCAAGGAGCAGTTCCACCAGTTTCGGCCGCGATCTCTTCAAAGCTATAGCCAGGGCGGTCTCCCCTTCTCTATTGCCGGCATTGACGTCAGCGCCTTTGTCAAGGATCTGCCGGGCTATGCCAATGTACCCCGTGGTACAGGCCATCATCAATGCGGTCCGGCCCTGGTCGTCCCTGGTATTGACATCAGCCCCGCGGTCGAGGAGCAGCTTCACCGTAGCAGGATAGCCACGATACGCGGCTAACATCAAGGCTGTCCAACCGGTCGATGTCCGGCCGTTCATGTCCACGCCTCGATCCAACAGCAGTCTCGCGGTCTTGGTTCGGCCCCTGTTGCAAGCGCCCATCAGCGGCGTGAGCCCATTAATGTCAGTGACATCGATGTCCGCGGCCGCATCGAGTAGGAGCCTCACCAGTTCCGTTCTACCTGTCAGAGCAGCGAGCATCAACGCTGTCCAGGAATTGTCGGTCCGAACGTTCGCATCAGCGCGTTTGGACAGCAGGAGTTTCACGACTTCCGTGTGTCCGTGACGCACAGCGAACATCAGGCCCGATGCGCCCAACGCGGAGCGTACATTGATATCCGCGCCTGCCTTCAAGAGCGTTTCGACCAGATCCTTCCGTCCGCCGGCGCAAGCCCAGTGCATCGGCGTAAAGCCTTCCGGGTCGATCTCATTGACCTTTGCGCCCTTTTTCAGCAGAGTCTCAATTCCGGACCTGTCATTGGATTTCACCGCATCCAACAGATCCTGTTCCAGTCGGCCCACCTCTGCCGCGAAAGCATGTACCGCCACCAGAGAAGCAACCACTAAAATCGAAAATCCAAGTAGTCTCATAATCAACCGCCTTCCATCTCTTGAACCGGCTTTGCTTCTGTTTCGTTGTGGAAAAGTCGGAGGGAACGGTGTCCCAAAGCGACCACTCGTCAATTCACCCGCGGGGCAGCACTAGACCCGCTAAGAATCCCCAATTCCAGCTTACCAGGGTGATCAACATGAGCCTCGTGAATTCCAGGCTCTTGAAGAGGCCCCTGGTCTTGAACAGGAACCAGAAAAACATTGCGGGCAAGGGCAACAGAATGGCGGGCCAGGCCCCGGGATTCCAATCTATGAGAGCCGCGGCAGCGACCACACAGACGACCAGGGCCACGGGCTCATATTGAATGTTGCGGAAGAAGCCGTATCTTTTTACCAGCCATGCCTGGCACGCTCCGTACCGGCGCATCATGCGAGCAAACGAGCGATAAGTGCGAGGACGATAGTGACCTACGCAAGCCCTTGGATTGTAAATCAATTTGAATCCACGACGGGTGATCCTCAGATCCAGGTCCACATCCTCTCCGGGGAACAGAGTTTCATCGAAACCGCTCACCTCATCCAGCACGCTCTTGCGATAGATGCTGTTGCACGAGGGATTATGGTCCGTTTCTCGCATGGTAGCACCGGTCTTAATGTACCCGGTGACAAAACCGATTGTCTTGAAGAATTCCTGAATGTTTTTCCCCAGCTCGGTTTCATCGTCCGGGCTTTTCTGATCACCGCCCACGCCCGCGACTTGGGGTCCCGTGAAGCCCCTTTCCAGTTCAATGAGCCAGTCCCTTTCCGCGATACAATCGCTGTCGGTGAACGCGACCAGATCTCCCCGGGCCGCGGCCACACCCACATTCCTCGCTCGCGAAGGTCCTCCTCTTTCCGACCGGATCACCTTGACCTCCTTGAATGATGCGCAGATGTCGGGCGTTGTGTCGGTTGAGCCGTCATCCACAATGATTATCTCGAATGCTGGATGATCCTGGGCCAAAACCGAATTCAGACATTTCTCGATTGTGTCAGGGGAGTTGTAAACAGGTATGACTACAGAGATTCTGGGACGTACGAGGGTCATTTCTTCCGGTATTCCGTCCAGAGATAGGAAATGAAATTCCTCGCGCCCCTGACCTTGCGGTACAGGTCTGACTTGCTTCTCGTCTGAAACAAAAACCTGAGCATATATCCGGGCCGAAAATAGAACTTCTTCAGGCCTCGATCGACCGCCTCTTTTACGCAGTCCTTGCTGAGACCGGGATAGTCCACCACCGCGGCTTGCTCACCATCTTCCAGCCACGCGTCCCATTTTTCGGTTTTGAGAAGACCGTGCCGTCGACAATAATCGAAGTACTCGGTTCCGGGGAACGGCACAGCGCCGGAAAACTGCACTGTGTGGAGACCCATATCCAGAGCAAACTGTATGGTCTTTTCGATACTCTGCTCGGTTTCCCCGGGAAGTCCGAGCACGAAACACCCGTGCACATCTATTTTGGTCTTGTGGGCCAAATCCATAAAACCGCGTGCCTGCTCGACGGTTTCCCTTTTGTTCATGGAATTGAGCACGCCCTGGTCACCTGATTCGAACCCCACGAGCAATTCCCGACAACCGGCTCGCTTCAATTGCCGAAAAAGCTCTTGGTCCGCGGTGTCGGTCCTGGCATTCACCGAGAAGGTAATCTTGAGGCCTCGGCGCAGGATCTCGTCGCAGATCTGCATAGCATTGGATTTCACCAGAGTGAACGTGTCATCCTCAAAAAAGAACTCGCCCCCGCGTGCCACGTCCGGGCACATCTCAATATCATGCTCTATCTCATCTACAACATTGGCCGGTGATCTGAGTCGGACCTTTCTTCCGTGCATAACCTGGGGCCAAAGACAGAACATACACCGGTGAGGGCATCCACGGCCTGAAAATATGTCTATGTACGGATATAGCTTGGATCCGTCGAAGTACTTCATCAGATCCAGGTGATGCCAAGCCGGAAATGGCAATTGATCCAGGTCTTCTATCAACGGCCGTGCTCGCGTGCGGGTGACCTGACCGTCTTCCAGGTAGCAGATTCCTTGAACCTCACTGAGGCTGTCCTGGTTTTTCACGATGTCCAGGACCGAATAATCGTACTCGCCTATGCAAACAGCGTCTACGAAGCCTTTCGCCAGTTCAAGTGTCTCTTCCGGAAGAGCGGAAGCGTGCGGGCCCACCATGATGACCTTGGCGTGGCCGGCTTCCTTGCAGATTCGGGCGCAGTCGATATCCGAGTATATGGATGGAGTGGTCGAATCGAGCACCACAAAATCCGGGGCTTCCTTCTTGATCAGCTGACGCAGGTCTTCCTTATCCCAGTCCATGGCCGGAAAGTCGTACAGCTTGGCCTCTATTCCGGCCTCCTCCACGACAGCTGTAGCGTAGGCGAGCCAATCGGGCGCCCTGAGGACTCGTCCCCGTGTTCGCGCGGCCCATCGCTGGGTCCGATTGAACCCGGGCACATAGGGTTCGTTGATTACAAGAACTTTCATCTGGCGCGTCGCACTCGTTTGCTCCTACACCTCTGAACGGCATTTCACGGTCGGAAGGCTCCGGGAAGCCCCCCTGCCCTGCCGCGGAGCGAGAGGAAACTGGAGGATTCTCCACGGCCACCGGATCAATGGCCGCGGCTGCGGGCCGATGCGATCACGGTGCCGGGTGTTATTGAGCAGCACCACAAAGAACCCGACACTGCTCGACCGCCCGGCAAGACTCTCGACCGAACCATAAGGTTCGCGGTCACTCTCTGGAAGGGGTCCATCGCGGATCCGATTCGGAACCGAGCTTTATCATTCCCAGGAAGAAAGAAGAAAAAATCACCTGAAAGCCCAGTGCAATTACGGTCGTAGCCACAAAAACCGCATGGGTGGAGCCCAAATGCCCCATTCGTCTGGCAATCCATGTGGTCAAGATGGCGAGGTCGACCATCAGTCCGAGCCACACCATCAAAGCCCCTATGACGATCCCCGTCTCAAGGGAAAACCAACCCATGAGTTTGTTGAAGGCGCGCCCCCTGGTCTCGTAGCCTTCGTTCATGGCAAAGGCCTTGCAGTACGCGCCCAGGGCCAGCACCTGGAAGCCCAAAAGGGAATTCAAACACCCCAGAGCCAGCCAGTGAACACCCACATAATACCCGAAAATGGTTGTCGGTCCTCGCAGCAGTAACACCTGCAAGATCACGCCGATCACGAACAGGATGCCTCCCGGAATAAGATAGAGATAATCGGGAGCGTTGAGCAGCAGAAATCTCAGAGTCCGCCAACCGTCTCGAAACGACTGTAAATGGGGGGGGCCGGATCGTCCGTCCGGGTGGAGCGTGATAGGGATCTCCGTGATCTTCATGTTACGGTTGGAGGCCTTCACCACCATTTCTATAGCGAATTCCATGCCGTTGGAACGGAGATTCAAAGCGTCAAAGATATCCCTCGTGAATCCTCGCATGCCGCAGTAGGCATCACTTACGCCTGTCCTGAAAAAGAGGTTCATTGTGCCGGACAGGAACGGATTACCGAAAAATTTGTGCAACGGAGGCATTGCTCCTGGAAGAATTGTTCCCTTGAGCCGCGTTCCCATCACAAGATCGTTTCCCTCACGCAATTTCTCGACAAACGGGCCCATGGCGCTCCAGTCGTACGAACCATCGCAATCGGCCATGATACAGAATCGCCCCCGAGACGCGGTTATGGCTGCTCTCAGCGCAGCGCCGTATCCTCGTTCCGGTTCGTGAATCACCCGTGCTCCGAGAGACCGGGCGATCTCCACAGACCGATCGGTAGACCCATTGTCGCCCACCACAACTTCCCCCCTCACCCCCAAGGCTGCAAAGCAGTTGACGGCCTTTTCCACACACTTGCCGAGGGTTTCCTCCTCGTTAAGGCAGGGCATAACCGCGGAAACTTCTATGTCCTGATCCGAATCAGGCATCTTCCATCTCCCTGGGGATCGTTTGGAGGTCGCGTTGACTCTATTCTACATAACAAAGGCGGCACATTTCAAGCATCAACTGTTTCCGATAGGTCGACAAGAATCGCCCGACGGCTGATCAGCCACACGACCGTGCCCCTGAGCTTTCCAGGAAAAAAATATTTGGGCACCATCCCGCGGATTCCTGATCCCGCCTTGTTCGGCTATGCACTTCCGTGGCCCGGCAGGCGCTTTCGTGTGTCACCGTCCTATGGCCCCTTGCGAAGTATCTCGCCGATGAAGCCGGTCGAGAAGACCCAGACCGGCTTTATTTCGTAGCGCGCCAACGACCCCGCTTTAAGGCTTGCCCACACGCCGCGCGGGAACGCGGCGAAGACCCGCCTCCCCTCCTTCAAATGATAAGCGACGAGTTTGGGCATGTCCTTGAAACGGTCCCGGGCCGGAAACGCTATTCTCACACGATCCGCCTCGATCAGCCTCAAGAATGCGTCAAGATAAGGGAAAGTGATGAACAGTGAGTCCCGAGGTATGATCTTCAGCGCCAAGGCGCCCGCGTTGAAGTTTTTCACCCGCTGGAGTCGGTGTAGCGGATAGTCGTACGAGAACGCCACAACGCCGGACCACGTCATTGCCACGATCACCAAGACCCAAGCGGCCCCTCTTATCAAGTGGAGTCCACCTCCCTGCTGCAATTCCCCCAGCAAAAGGAGCCCCAAGAGCATGCACGCCATTATCAAAGGCACAACCAGCAAGGGGAATTCCAACTGGTTGATCGTTACGAACAGTTCCTCGGTGAATAAGAAATATGTCGATGCGGTGACAGCGACAATCACGGCAACCGTAAACCAGCTGAAAGGCATGCCCCATCGCCGTCGGATATTCCTTATTGCGTAAGCGCACAAAATGGCCACAAACGGCATAAACAAGACAAAATACCGGAAGTTGAGGCATAGGCCCCCAAACTCGTGACGACAGCACGACAGGAAGCCCACCACTGACCCCGGGACAAGAAAGAGAAGGCAGATCTGAACAGAGTCTTCGTCCGATCTTGCGATCCTGATCAACGGGACAACAAGGATTACGAGCCAGGGAAGACTCTGCAAAAGCGACTTCTTCAGCCCGCCAATGTAGATCATTCCTCCACCTGAACTCCTTCCAAGGGCAGGCATGCGTTCGTTCGCGGCCAACGCCCGCACGTCCACCAAGGACACATGAGCGTTTTCGATCATTCGTGTTTCCACGGCTCTATCATGGGGAACTATGGCCACAAGAAGAATGATCCCCAATACAAGTGCAGTCATCACGCTGGGGCGGTTCCGCATCCACTTGACAACGTTCGGACGTGTCAATGGCCAAGTTGCAACCATCAGGACCACAGCGCCCAACAGCATTGCCTTCGGCACGTCTGAAGCTGACCCATAAGTGAAAGGACTAAACAAACCACATTTCACAAAATTGGCTTCCGCCAGCAAGATCAGTCCAGGCAATGTTCCGACAGCTACCATTAGCGGTTCCAGGAGCCGCGACGGCCTGGCCGCTAAAAACGGCAATATCAGGCTCGGAAGAACCAGGAACACGTCCATCCGAACCCCCGTACCGATACCCGCGACCAGTCCCGCTGAAAACGCCAAGAATATCGCAACCCGTCTAGTACTGGCATAGTATGAGCAAACAAAGAGATAGAATGATGCGGTGATGAACAGTAGTCCAACGCAATGGGGCCAAGCGGCCTGGGAATATTCCCAGGCAAAGGTTGCAAATATGAATACCAAGCACGAATTGAGGGCGAGATCCAGGTCACGGAACAACTTCCAGGCCGTGGCAAAGCACAGCACGGTCGCACCCAAGAATGACACCGAATTCAACAGGAATAGGCCGAAAAAGCCGAACCAAGTATAGAAAGGAAAAGCCAATACCGGAAAAAGATAGGGATATTGAGAGTAAAGCTTTCCCAGATGTGGGCGCAGAAATCGCGAGCTCAACTCCTTTGAGGGAAACTCTTCGTACCCGTTCCAGATTGCCTGCCCCCCCGTCTCGCTGAAGTTCTTCGCCATCATATGGTAGATCGCTTCGTCGATGCTGAGGTATCCGGGCACTATGGTAGACAGAGTGATCACCACGTGCGCGCAGCCGATCAATACGAGCAGTATGATCTTCACACGCACACCCGAGACACCGCGGTAAATCGACGATTGGACCGCGGTCTCAGCTTGGCTTGAGGTAGCGTTCATCTTAGGTCGCCTTTCGACGCTGTGGAGTTCCCACCCAAAGAGCCACCATTAACGACTGTTCCGTCCTCGATCCCGCTTCCCGGCAACCAACGGATCGACTGTGCAAGGAGATCAAAGTGTTCGGACCAGCCTCATGAGAATCATCCGAGTACCCACTTATACCACATAGTGAGCCTTCTGCCGTACATTTGTCCGGGAAACATGAGTCGGGAGGTCGCGAACGTGATCAATGAGGATTCAGCGGTGCGGAACCGATAACTAAGTACGCCCCTGTTTGGGCCCTTGCCGGCTTTGATTGAATCACTGGATTGAGCTATAATGACATTGCCGGTTACCGACTGGGAATCAAGCGGCAATGAGCGTGCCATGCTTTACGACAGGAGTCCACTCGGTGGTGGATCCGAGTCTTTTGAACGGATACCCGGAAATCTGACCAGCCCTGTGGAGGTTCTATGAACCGCCGTGAGTTTATCGCAAGATCGCCGGCATTATTGGCCGGACTTGGCCTGGCCGGACTTGGCCTGGCCGACCATCTCTCCCATTACGGTTCTCGCGCCGGAGTGCCCTGGGCTCCCGGGCCCCTCAAGGGCCTGGATACTTCCACGTTTTCAGGACACGCAGCAATCCTGGGTGGAGGGGTTGCCGGACTGGCTGCGGCCCGGGCTCTGGCGAAAAAGGGCTGGATCGTCGATGTGTTCGAGAAGAATCACTATTATGGAGGGTTCTGTTCCACACTGGTCATTGATGGATTCAATTTCGACCTCGGTCCGCATGTATTTGGTCGCAGGATTCTCAAGAGAGTACGCTTCCAGCCACAAGACCTGGATCCTGTCACTTTCAGGGAATCGTTTCTACTTTACGGCAAGGTACTGAACTTTCCCGCTGATCTGCTCACCGAAGGTTTTTTTCTCGACACACTTCTGACTCTGATGAAAAACCCGTTTCGCGGAGACATGTACAAAGGTTCCGACCTTGAGGAGATGGCCTGCACGGCTTACGGCGAACACGCGACCCGAGAGATTTTCAGGCCGTTGATCGAAAAGTGGTGTTCCGCGCCATTGAACAGTCTGGATGCACGATATGTTGCGTCCCGTCTGCACTCCAGAGTGGAAATCCGCACGGCTGTAGCGTTCCTCAAGAACTATTACACCGACCTCTCAAAACAGTTCGCGCCGGAGCCCGATCCGAATCAGGCGCCCGGCAAATCATCAAAGCCCGGATCAGCTCAACGCATTCCCCAAGCCCCCGGGTATGCGGGACGAATCGGCGCACGCATTGTTCCGGACCGGCTCGCCCTATCTTCCCCCAACATCAGGATTCATACCAACTCCCCCATCAGCGCAGTGGGGCTTGAGAAAGGCCGTGTTGCGTGGGTCGAGGCCGCGGGGCGCTCGCTTCGTCCCGACTTCGTAATCAGCACCATTCCCCTGAATCAATTGGCTGCCATGACCATAGGTGGAAAGCAACTGGCGCCGGTTGAAGGAGTCGATTACCTGAATGTGGTCTTTGTCTTTGTCAGGATTGCCAGGCCCGGGCTGGTCAAGACCAAGTGGACGTGGATACCGTCGCCCGAAATTCCCTTTTACCGCATGTCGGAAATGAGATTCCTCCACACGCGTCATGCTCCCAAGGGCTGTACAGGGGTCTGCCTTGAGGTGGCCGTGCGGGACAAAGACCCTCGACTTCGCAGGCCGAATCAACACTGGAAAGACCTGGCCGTGAAGTTTCTTGCTGATAAGTTCGCGGTCAAGCCTGCTGAAATCATGGGAATGGACGTAATCAAGGCTGAAAACGCATATCCCAATTTCAGTAAAGACAACACGGCCAGGATATCGAGGCTTCTCGCAAAACCCTACTCAGCCGGGCAGCGGTTCCACAGATTTGACACCGGCATTGAGAATCTCGCTCTTGCCGGTCGCGCGGGTGCGTTCATCTACCTGCTCACCCCGGAAGCTGTAAGTTCAGGAAACCGGGCCGCTCAAGAAGCCCTGAAGTACGTGCAACAGAAGCAGCAGCCCTCGAAGACCCCGTCCGCACAATCGGAAGCGGCTTCCCGTAGAGGATGATCCTAGTATTGATCGGAGGAAGCTCCCTGTCTTCGGCCTCCATGAATCGCCGAACGGCCGTTCGGGTTCTCAGGCCTGCCAGGAGGCGACCGGCGGAGCATAGTCCCGGTGGTTTTGAAGATCTGTCATGCTCCCGGAGAAGCTCAATGAAGAAGTCGGTCATCATAATTGTGGCCACGGTCGTGATGTCAAGCCTTGCTCCTTTCTTGGCCGAGGCTCTACCTCGGGTCGAAGCAATCCGAAACTTGAAGCAGGCCCGTTATTTACTTATGAATTCGCGCTCCGGAGAAGATCTGGAGAAGGCGCTGGAGAAAAGCCGTGAGGCTTTAGCGATCTTCGAGAAAGTGAATGCCGACAGGGGGAAAGGGGTGGCGCTCTTCCAGATGGGCATGATCAACGGGAAGTTGGGCCGTTACCATGATGCCCGGGAATGTTTCGAGCAGGCCCTGGAGACCAAGAGAAGGCTTTTTGACTCGCACGGAGAGACACGGGTCCTCAACGCGTTAGGGCAGGTGTTCAACCGCCTGGGGCAATATGGGAAGGCACTGGAATTCTTCAAGAAGGCCCTGGAGATCCCAAGCGGTACTTCAGGCGAGACACTGGACGAGGCCGCCCTGCGGGGCCTGGCCATGACCTACGGCAAGGTGGGTCGCTATCAGAAGGCGCTCAAATTCGCGGAGAAGGCGGTCGAGATCAATAGAAAGCTGGGCGCGGCCCGGGGTGAAGCGCTCGCTCTTGGTGTTCTCGGTCAGATCTATCTGAACCTGGGCCGTTATCAGAAGGCGCTGGAATCCTACGAAAGGGCCCTTGAAATCAGCAGAAAGCTCGGCAATCGGAGCGCAGAAGCAATCTCGTTGAAAAACATCGCATCGTTTTACGGTCTGACAGGACAGTACTCACACGCGTTGCGGTTCTATAAGGAGGCCCTGGAGATCAGCAGAACAACGGGCGTCTCGCTCCTGGAAGGCGGTGTTTACACGAGTATCGGACAAATCTACGCGCAGATGGGCGCCCGCGATCAGGCTCTGGCAAACTACCGCAAGGGTCTTGAAATCTCCGGCAAGCTCGGAATCTCAACCCGCTCGTCCAGGCATCTGATCGCGGACCTCTACCTGGATGGGGGTGATCCGGACAAGGCTGAGGCTTTTGTCAAAGAGAGCGGGTCGTACGCTTGTCTGGGCCGATTTCACCTGATGAAGTCCGAACACGAGACAGCCAAAGGCTATTACGAAAGGCTCCTTGCGTCCGCGAAGAGGACAGGGAAGGTCAACCTTCTTTTCACCGCATATACTGGACTGGGGAAGGCTCACGAAGGGCTCGAAGACTATGGAACCGCGGAGGATTACTATTCAAAGGGGATCAAGCTGACCGAAGAGATCAGGGCCGGCCTGCTCCCATCCGAGAGAATGAATTTCTTCCGGGTTAAGATCAATGGCTTCTATCGCCTTGATCCGGCGCGAGGCCTTACACGGGTGAGGATGAAACGGAACCGCGCGGCCGACAGCATAGAATCGAGCGAACTGACAAGGGCCAGGATGTTTGCGGAAGCCATAGCTCAGCGCTCAAAAAACGGAACCGCGGGAGTACCGAAAGAAATCATCGAGAAAGAGTATGAGCTGATCACTGAGACAGCATCGCTTACCAAGGAAAGGAACACCACATCAAAGGAAGAAGACCCGGAACGATACGAAAGCCTCACCAGGGAGATTCAGAAGGTTGAGAAAGAGCGCAAGGCATTCGTGGCGATGCTCTGGAAAGAGCACCAGCCTAACGCGTGCGTAAAGTACCCGAGGCCGATGACTCTGAAGGAGGCTGCTATCCGTCCTGATGAGCACATAGTGATGTTCGACGTGCTCGGGGAGGGAGTCGGTGTCAAGCTCATCAAAGGAAAGAAAATAGCCCGAACCTTCTTTGTAAGATGGGACTTGAAGGACCTTGAAGATGACATCAACAGGTTCAGGCGGGGCTTTGAAAGATTCGAACTGACTGATTTCGACCCCAGGACAGGTCACAGACTCTACAGAAAACTCTTGTCAGCCGTGCTGATCGATGTTCCTGAAGGGACACCAATAGTCATCATTCCGGACGGCGTCCTGGCTGTGCTTCCGTTTGAGGCCCTTGTAACCGGGGGAAAGGCAATCTGGAAGGACGCTCCCTGGGGAAAATATCCGGACGGTCTGATCTATTTCGGCGATCTTTACCCCGTGAGCTATTACCAGTCGATTACCGCGCTCACCCTCGCCCGGAATGCTCGAAAGAAAAGGAAGATCGGCGATCGTCTGCTGGTTGTTGCCGATCCCGTGTTTCAGGCCAAAGACGAACGAGCCGGGTCACTGGACCCGGGGAAAATGCCCGAGAAGGACATGAAATACCGCGTCAGCCTCATTTCCGGAATCGAACAGGCCACCGGAGGTGTTTTCAAGTTTGAGAGACTCCCCCAAACCGGCGAGTTGGCCAAGAATCTGAAGGAACTCTACGGCTCCGAGAGCCTAATAATGACAGGCCTAAAAGCCAACAAAGCCGAATTGCTCACGAACGTGGCCCCCAAACTGGATCTTTACGGCGCGATTGTCTTGGCCACACACGGCCTGGTCGGCGACAACATTCCCGGTATTACCGAACCCTTCCTGGCCTTGACAATGGTGTTGCCTGAGACTGACGGGTTCCTGAAGATGACCGATGTGATCGGTCTGCACATGAATGCCGATGTGGTAGCCCTCCCGGCGTGTCAGACCGGTTTGGGAAGAGTGGTATCCGGCGAAGGGATTATGAGCATGGGTCGGGCTTTCCTGTACGCGGGATCGAGATCAGTCCTCATGAGCCTCTGGTCCGTGGCCGAGGAATCTTCGGTTCAGCTTGTGGAGAGCTTTTTCAGGCGCCTCAAAGAGGGCTCGAGCAAACTGGAAGCGCTCAGGCTCGCACGAAAGGAGATCCGGCAGATGGGATTCGAACACCCCATCTTCTGGGCGCCGTTCATTCTGGTGGGGGAGGTCAATTGACAGGACTCGGGACCGCCCTCCCACGCGTTTTAGGGATTGCCACGGCTTCTGTCCGAATCGAGCAGTCATAAGATGGTTCCAAGCCAAATCCGCCTGGTCCCCCTTTGAAAAGGAGGGTCAAGAGCAAATGCTAACTTGTTGAACAGACGCAGCGTCCCGGAGGGACGCATCGAAAGTAGGCCGACAATTTATTGCCGGTTCCACGTCGACGTACAAAGACCCGTGAGTCCCGGAGGGACGACTGAACTCCGACAAGAAAGGAAAGAATTTCAGTCGTCCCTCCGGGACTCGGGAGTTGCCTTGTAAGGACAGCGTACCCCGGAATGAATTCCGGGGCTACTATCAGGAGTCCCTCCGGGACTTGCGGTCTCTTGACCAGCTTGGCGCCCATGCGCCTACCCCTCCAGTTAATCCCGCGAGACGCGGGACTGGGGGGAGAAGGATAGGGTAAGGGGGTCGGCCGCAGAGTCCATTTTCAATGCGTGCCGGTATAGGTTACTCATTTAATGGCGAAGCGGTATCAGTGATTGGGGCATGACAAATGAGCAGTTACACTAATCTTGAGGAGAGAGTCGAGAAAACAGGGCGTGAGATATATTCTCTGATCGGCAAGGAGGTCCCATCGCTCCTGGACAGTGCCCGGTGGAAGGGAAAGCTCATGGAATGGGCCATGAAGGATGATACCTTCAAGGTCCGGATGTTCAGGTTTTTCGATGTGCTTCCCGCACTGAAGGATGACGCCCTCATAATCAAGTTGTTCAACGAGTACTTCGCTGATCTCGAAGACAACCCCATGCTCATCCAAAGAGGAATAGCCGGGATTTCCAGGCACGGTATTCTTCCCGCGATTGCAGGACGGGTGATC
Source organism: uncultured Syntrophaceae bacterium (assembly GCA_964527475.1). GTDB lineage: Bacteria > Desulfobacterota > Desulfomonilia > Desulfomonilales > Desulfomonilaceae > CAZGNL01. The sequence goes on along the minus strand of CAZGNL010000039.1, from coordinate 16,688 downwards.
CGGTCTCGGGTAGAATCCCTTGCCAGACAGTTCATCGCGGGCAAAGACCCTGAAGACGCGTTGGCAGCCCTGACCGGGCTGATCGAGGAAGGGTTGACCTTCACGGTCGATCTATTGGGCGAGGCGGTTCTCAGCGACAGCGAGGCCGCAAAATACAGGCTGAAGAATCTGGAACTCCTCAGCCGGCTCGGGGAATTGGCAAAAGGCTGGGAAGAAGTCCCGCTGCTCGACAGTGACGACCAGGGGCCGATTCCCAGGTTGGATCTCTCGGTGAAAGTGTCTTCATTTTACGCTCATCTGGATCCCATAGACTGGGACGGCTCAATCACCAATGTCAACGAGGGATTGAGGCCTGTAATTACAAAGGCAATAGAAGTGGGCGCGGCAGTGACACTCGACATGGAGAGCTACCATTACAAAGACCTCACCATTGCAATCCTCAAACATGTTCTCGAGGAATACGACGACTTTGTTTTCAGCGGAATAGCGCTTCAGACATACCTTCGGGACGCCAGGGAAGATCTCCTTGGAATAATCGACTACGCCAAGAGCATCGGCAAGAGGGTCGCGGTGCGGCTGGTGAAGGGGGCGTACCTGGATTATGAAACCGTAATAAACCGTCAAAAGGGTTGGCCGGTACCGGTGTTCCTGAACAAGGAGGAAACCGACCGAAACTTTGAGGAACTCACCAGGATATTGATGGAAAACACGAGGTTCGTGCGTCCCGCGATTGCGAGCCACAATGTCAGGAGTATCAGTCATGCCATTGGTGTCGCGGATTCCCTGGAATTGCCCAGGAACGCGTTGGAATTCCAGACCATTTACGGGATGGCGGAACCCATACGCAGGGCCCTGTCAAAAATGGGGTGCAGAGTCAGGGTCTATACGCCGATCGGCGAATTGATTCCCGGAATGGCGTACCTTATTAGACGACTCCTGGAGAATACATCCAATGAATCGTTTCTTCGCAAGTCCTTTTCCGAGGACACCCCTTTTGAAGATCTCATCAAGGCTCCGGAAATTCCCAAGTCTGCGCCTCCTGAGTCCGCCGATGACAACACGTTCAAAAATGAACCTTCCATCGACTTTTCCAGGGCTGACAACAGGGAACAGATGAAAGCCGCTCTGCAACGAGTAAGAAATGACTTCGACGCAAAGTACCCGCTTGTCATAGGAGATTCAGAAATCCGGAAAGACGACCACATTGTATCAGTAAACCCGGCCCGGCCCGAAGAAGTGGTAGGTAGGGTTTGCCGGGCCACGACCCATGACGCTGACAAAGCTGTTGAGGAAGCTGGAACAGCCTGGGATGCGTGGCGAAGGACCTCAGTGGAGGACCGAGCGGCTTACCTGTTTAGGGCCGCTGCCAAGATGCGGCAGGATCGCTTTGATCTCGCCGCGTTGCAGGTCTATGAGGTTGGGAAAACATGGAGGGAGGCTGACGGCGACATTGCCGAGGCCATAGATTTCCTCCAATACTATGGCAATGAAATGATCGGGTTGGGCAAGCCCAGGCGCCTGGGCGTGTTCGCGGGTGAGAATAACCTGTACTTCCATGAACCCAGAGGTGTAGGCGTGGTTATTGCCCCCTGGAATTTCCCTCTGGCCATATCAGCGGGCATGGTGTCGGCCGGAATTGTTACGGGGAATTGCATCATATACAAACCTTCCGGGCTGTCTGCGGTGACCGGCTGGAAGCTTATGGAAATCTTTCGTGGGGTTGGACTTCCTCCGGGTGTGCTCCAGTTCCTTCCGGGCCCTGGTGATTTGGTAGGCGCCCATCTGGTATCTCACCCCGGCATAGACTTTGTTGCGTTTACCGGCTCCAAGGAGGTAGGTCTGAGGATTGTGGAACTTGCCGCCAGGACAGTCCCCGGACAGCGGAATGTGAAACGGGTGATCGCTGAGATGGGCGGAAAAAACGCTATCATTGTTGATGAGACTGCGGATCCGGATGAAGCCGTGAAAGGTGTGCTCGAATCCGCACTGGGATTTCAGGGACAGAAATGCTCCGCGTGTTCAAGGGTAATCATTGTCGGGCCGGCTTATGAGGAGTTTTCCCACAGGCTGAAGAAGGCCATGGAAAGTGTTCGGATCGGATCGCCTGAAGATCCCGCGGTCACCATGGGGCCTGTTGTGGATGAATCAGCCCGCAAGAAGATCAACCATTACGTGGAAATAGGAAGCAACGAAGGCAACCTGGTTCTCTGTAGGACGGTTGACGAACCAGGATATTTCGTGGGTCCCGTCATGATCACGGATGTGAGCCCTGATTCCACCATTGCTCAGGAGGAAGTCTTCGGCCCCGTGCTCGTCCTGCTCAGGGCTGCCGACATTGATGAGGCCATTACAATCGCCAATGACACCGAATATGCGCTGACAGGCGGCATCTATTCCAGGAGCCCCAGAAACATTGCCAGGGTCCAGGAAGAATTCAGGGTAGGAAATCTGTACATCAATCGCAAGATCACCGGCGCACTGGTCGGTCGACAACCCTTCGGGGGGTTCGGCATGTCAGGGGTAGGCTCCAAAGCCGGCGGCCCCGAGTACTTAACCCAGTTCACCCACGCAAGGAGCGTCAGTGAGAACACACTGAGGCGCGGCTTTGCTCCCGAGGTTTGACGCGGGCTTTCTACCTGATAAACGCGCCACGTACCATGAAAACGCCGCGACCCTGGCGGGACCAGTTTGTACGGCGCGACCCGCGGTCGTCCGAAGGGAAACCGCGCGATTCAAAAAGAAAGGGCATCTTCACAGGAACGGCCATACCTGAAATCCAGGCGCAGCCGGCGCGCTCCTAATGCGTATGTCCGAATGGAGGGGGAGACTCATCTCCCGGTGAACGGTCACCTTCAAGCAAATGATGAGCAATATGGGACACTCTGTTGCAGCCCTCTTCAAGGATAATAGGGCATAATGATCAAACCATGTGGCTATTTGACAATAAATTGGATCATGTAATTGAATCCAAGCTCGACACAATCAACCTTTTCAAAACCGTGTTGAGTCAGCAAGTCTTCGACCTCTTCGGGAGACCAACGGATTCGTAATGGCGGACCAAAAGGCTGATCTTCTTTCTTGCAATTAAGAATTGCCAGCCGGGAGCCGGGTTTCAGGACACGACGAATTTCGCTCAATAGGTCTGTTCCGTCCTCAGCCAGGTTGAGTGTGTGGAGTACAGTAGCCAGCAAGCACACATCGACGCACTTGTCTTCGATGGGTAATGGTTCAGTGATATCAGAGACGATGGCCTTGAGATTCTTCAATCCCTGAGAATGAGCTTCGTCAGTTAGAGCATCAATCAATTGTCTCCATTTATCCAGTGCATATACCGCTCCGGAATCCCCGACGATCTCAGAGGCCCGAAGCGCATAGTCTCCGGGCCCACACCCCATATCAAGGAAAGTGTCACCATCTTTGAGCTTTAGGGCATTAAAAACATGGTTCGGATCATGCATTCCGAAACTGCTTGGACCACTTCTTTTCTTTCGATGTGCGTGGCTATGTCTGTGGCTGAACCTGTCCGTGTCTCGCATCTTGCCGCTCCTCTCCGGGATCTGTTGTCGGTCTTTCTTCGACCACCAAATGTCAGGTTGAACGCTGGGAGGCAACAGAAAGGTCTCCGGGACCTGTTGTTACTATCCCTTGTCCCTCGACTTGACAGTATTGCCTGGCCACACACATGAAACAGAGGCTTCGGTCGCCCTCTACGGGCACTGCCTTGGTGGCCATGAATTCCTCCAGTCCGTCGGAACAGGCCCTTGTTTCAGACACCGACCCAGATTCCCCCACTGCATGGTCAAGTTGCGTCCCATCTCCTTGAGCATGCCTCCTTGAAATAGGGGCCTTTTACTCACCAGATAAGCTGATGCCACGGGGGAGTTCGCGTAGAGCGAATCCTCCCGGATGAGAAGCCCCATCGCCACCACAGCGTTCAGAAACTTCTCGATCAACTCGGAATCCCCATTAATTCTATCCGAAAATGCGTGTGCCGTTTCCGGCTTATCAAAGGAATCATGAACGTGGAAGTCAATCGCAGTGCGGAGCAGACAAAATCTCACCGCGCTCTGAGCCATGTCATACAATGGTTCCACACTTTCTTCCGGGAGTTCAGGTATAGACTTCATTTCATCTCCTATATATGACTGATTTAGGGATTGATCTGCTGTTCAGGCGCCTGCCTGCGCACTCCAAAGAATGTGCAGTACAAGACCGGAACCACGACAAGCGTCAAGACGGTCGCAAACGTCAAGCCCCCCATAATGGTGACCGCCATAGGCGCGAAGAATGCATCCCAGAGCAGCGGAGTCATACCAAGGACCGTGGTGAAGGCGGCCATGCTCACCGGCCGAACACGGCTTACGGCGGAATCGAGGACTGCTTGAAATGGTTTCTTGCCCTCGGCAAGTTCGAGGTTGATCCGATCGAGCAGGATGATTTCGTTTTTCATCAGCATGCCCGACAAGCTTAGAAAACCCAACATTGCCATGAAGCCGAAAGGCTCATCCGCGAGCAGCAATCCGACTGCGACGCCGACCACGGCCAACGGCAGGCCAAGGAAAATGATGAATGGGTGGCGTAGCGTGTTGAAGAGCACGACCGAAATGAGGAACATCGCTGCGAATGCTATCGGAACATTAGACATCAGCTTTTGGTTTGCTTCGACATGTCCCTCATGCTCTCCACCCCATTCGAGTCGGTACCTGTCAGGTAGCTCGATATTCTCAATCGACTGACGCAACTGCTGAAATAGGGCGTCAGTGGTTCCCGTCACCTGCTTGCAGGATACGGACATGGTTCGAATACGATTCAGCCTGTTGATCACCGGATTCTCCCATAGCGCGGTCACGCCGTCGGTGACCTGCTCAATAGGAATCCACCCTTTTCCAACAGGGCTCCAGATTTGAACGCTGTCCACACTCTCAACGCAGCAACGTTGCTGCGGAGGAGGACGAAGCATTATGGGTAGTAGGTCGTCCTCTTGGCGGTAAAGGCCGACCTGGGAACCGGAAAAGTTCATCGCAAGGGCTTTGGCGATATCCGAGCGTGTGACACCGATTTCGCGCGACCGGGCTTGGGCCATGTGTACTGATACGGCTTTGACCCGGTTCCCCCAATCGGTTCTGATGCTGCGGGTATTGCCGTGTGACCACATGACATCCTTTACCTGGTCGGCCAGTTTGCGCAGAACATCCGAATCCGGTCCGCTGAGCCGCGCCACCACAGCGCCTCCACCCGGTCCCAGTTTGAACTTATCCAGGCTCGCTATGACGTTGGGGTGACGGCTCTCCAAAAACTCGGAAATTCCGGGGATGAGGCTTGGGATCTTCCGGAAATCGTCCACGCCGACCAATAGCTGAGCATATGCGCTATTGGGCATTTCCGGGGAGTATGTTAAGAGGAATCGCAGTGAGCCGCGTCCGATGAAGCTTGTCACGGCCGTCACGCCCTCCAAATTGCTGATCTGTTTGTCTATCTTGGCAATTTCTTCGGCCGTTTGCTCAATGCGCGTACCTTCCGGCAACCAGATATCTACGGTGAATTGGGGACGATTCATATCCGGCATGAAGTCCTGTTTCACGAATCCGAACCCCCACATAGCGAACACCAACACGGCCGTCACAACAGTTAAGGAAACCAGGCGATGATCGATGCACGCTCCCACAAAGCGCCTGTACATACGGAAGAACAAATTGGCATGAGGTGCTTGCTCGCTCTGTCCGGCTTCCGGCAAAAGAGTGACACACAAATAGGGCGTGACCGTGATTGCAAGCACCCAACTGAGTCCGAGGGACAGGCAAATGACTTGGAAAAGACTTTTCAACCACTCGCCGGTCATGTCATCCGAAAGAGTTATGGCAGCAAAGGCGAGGATGGCGATGCCGGTCGCTCCCAGCATCGGCCATTGCGTCTCTCGCACCGTTTGTTCGGCCGCCTCTGTTCGGGGAATTCCCTGAGGTACCTTGATAACGATTCCCTCGGCCACCACAATAGCATTGTCCACCAGCATGCCCAGGGCAATTATGAGGGCCCCCAACGAAATACGTTGTAGGGTTATTCCAAGAGCCTGCATACCCATGAACGTGCCCAGAATGGTCAACAGAAGAACCGCGCCGATGATGAAACCTTCCCGTAGGCCCATGAACAGCACCAACAGAAGAATCACGATCCCCACTGCGGAGACGAGATTCAATACGAACCCGCGTACCGCTTTCCTTACGGTTTCAGACTGATGGGCGATGGCATGGATTTGAATGCCGACAGGGATGCGCGCCTCTAACTTCGCCAGCTTCTCCTTTACCGAATTGCCCATGGCGATGACATTGCCCCCGGAAACCGTCGAGATACCGAGTCCCACTGCCGGTAGTCCATCGTGCCGTAGGATCTCCGTGGGCGGATCGACATATCCCCGTTCGATTCGGGCAACATCCTTCAGGCGGATCATGCGCCCTTCAGATCCTCCCTCGATCAGCTGGTCCCCCAAATCCCGTAAACGCGAATAGTCTCCGGTCACGCGCAGACGAACGTCTTCAGATCCAACTCCAACCCTTCCCGCTTCGGTAACCACGTTCTGTTGGCTGATAACGTCGAAGATGGCAGTCGGCACAATTCCCAATTGGGCCAGTTTTGCCCGATCTATTTCCAGGTACACGGCTTCGGACTGAAGTCCCCAGAAATCGATGCGCCCAACGTCCGTGAACATCAATATCTCCCGGCGCAAATCCTTCACAATTTCCGTCAGATCATGCTGAGAGTATCCGTCTCCCGTGATGGCAAAGAAGACGCCGTACACGTCACCGAAGTCATCGTTTACATGTGGTTCCCGGCAGCCCGGGGGCAACTGACGTGCCGCCGCGCCGACCTTCCGCCGGAGCTCGTCCCATACTTGTGGGAGTGTAACCTTGTCGTAGGTTTCCTTCATCTCGGCAAATATGAATGAGAGGCCCGGCCGGGAGATGGACCGTACCTCCTTCAGCTGCTTCAATTGTTGCACAGCCGTCTCGAGCCGTTCGGTGACCTCAAATTCCACTTCTTCTGCAGTAGCCCCCGGGTACTCGGTAGAAATCACCGCCTCTTTGATCGTGAACTCCGGGTCTTCCAGCCGGCCTATCTTGCCGTAAGCGAGCAATCCTCCTACCGTAACAAGGAGAATGCACACAAGGGTGATCGCTTTGTATCTAATCGCATATCCGGCAAGATTCATCCGTCCAGGCCCTCTTTACCGTCTCTGGTTGGCCGGACCTGCATGTCCGCTCGCAGCGTGTGTACTCCCGCCACCGCCACTTGGTCTCCAGGTTCCAGGCCCGAAAGGATCTCGACTCCGCTCTCGCGCAAGGCCCCAACCGCAACCTCTCTCTTCAGCGGGGTCCCTCCATCGGGTTTAATTATCCAGACATATGATTTGCCGTCGCTACCACTCCAAACCGCTTCTGCGGGCGCGACTGTAGTCTGTACGGTCAATTCGGACGCCTCAACGGGATTCGCGGTTTCGGCCCTCACCGTGGCGGTCATGCCCGGCAACACTCTTAGATGAGCCGGCGGAGTCAGACCCACTACCACATCATATGTGCCGGTTATGGAGTCGGATTGTGCCCGCGATTCACGGACGGAGGCGTCGAACCAACGGTCGTCGTCCGCATCAAAGCGGACTTGAATCCTGCGGAGGCTGTGAGCGCCTCCGTGAGCGATAAGGCTTTCCGGCTCTTGTATGACCACCTCGATCAATGAGATATCCTGAAACGAAACCACGGGTTGCCTGATTTTCACATGTTCATGTTTTTCAACGTATCGCTTGGCGACCACGCCGTCGAACGGGGCAAGCAACACGCTGTCCTCCAGGGCCTTTTCCCGAATACGCAACTCAGCCTTAGAGATGTTATGGGCCGCTGCCGCTTTGTCGTACTCTGCTTGGGGAAGAGCGCCCTTATCTCGCAAGGATCGAGTCCTTTCAAAAGTGCGCAGCGCGTCTGCATGCTTTGCCGCTGCCACCTCCACCACATACTGGAAATCACGGGGGTCCAGCCCCGCCAGCACGTCGCCTTTTCGTAGGCTTCGACCCTCTTGGGCGTTTAACTCCTTCAACAGCCCGGGTACCGAAAAGGCCAGTTCGACTCGGCGATTCGCGCGCACAGTACCGGGGAAAGTACGAGTTTTGGTAGCGGACAATCGGTACACCACAGCAGTCGGAATGGGTCGCACGATGGTCCGCGACGGAGAGGACCCTCTTTTGGACTCCAGCTTGCCGGATGACGACCCATGCCAGGCACTCACTCTGACACCGATGAATCCCGCACTGCCCAAAAGGAGAACGAGAAGAACACAGTATTTTCTGTTCATTGTGTTTCTCCGCAACTAAATGAGCCGGTGGTTATATGAATGCCACCCGCGGATAGATCGACTGTCCAACGTATCGATCTTTTGTTAGTTAAGGTCCTTAACCACTCGCCCAAAAAAAAAGACTACTTCTCGGCCAAGCGATCATCCATGACGCTTTCAATTACTTCCACTAATGCCGAGGTTGTTGCCACCTGTGACAGAGTAAATGCGCTCAAACGGTTCATCAGGTCCGCCATGTGCGCCCCATGAAGCCGCTCGTGAGCATGAAAAGCCCGCCACCCCAATTCCGTGAGTGATAGCTGTAACTCTTTGTGGCTGTGGGCGGCCAGCTCTTTCTCCGCGAAACCTTTTTCCACCAACTTGGCAACCATTTGGGAAGCCGCACTCTTGGTGATGCCGAAATGGGCCGCAACACCTGTGATGTTGATCTGCTCGTTCTCGCCTATTGCCTGAACGGTATGGATCTCCTTGGGGGTCATTTCCACACCCTCGTCGAAACGAATGGAGTGCTCCTCCATACGCGAATGCTTGTTGAGGATTCGCAGAAGTTGTCTTGTTACGGCTTTGACAAGGTCTTCCTTTGTTTCCATATTGTCTTTATAAAGCACCTAAACTATCTTGTCAAGGTGAAATCCCAATTTCCACCGCCTCCTGTCCGATAATGGCTGGAAGACGCCAAACAAAGGCGTTCCGATGATACTGTGCTCTTGTGTTTCCATCTAAGATATTGCTGAGCGAGGCAGCGAGTTGCTTTGGCCCGGGCCGGAGTCGTGTCCCCAGTTCCACGGTGTGTTGGGGTCATGTTGTGTATTGTGTTGGGGTCAGGCTTAACATATTGTTGGGGTCAGGCTTAACATATGTGGATTTGAGGGTGTAAACTGCCAAGAATGGCACGGAGAGCACGCATTCACTATCCGGGCGCTGTCTATCATGTGATGCTACGTTGGAACGTTGGCCAGGATATTTTCTTTGACGAGCCGGACCGGATTCGTTTCTACGATCTGTTGGAGGAAGGAGTCAAGCGATCAATCGTCTGCGCAAACGTGCGGAAACGAATCCCCGTCTGGCGGCAGAACTTGAGAGGGTAAGAGAAGACTTGGCACAAATCCATATATGTCAAGCCTGACCCCCATAACACCACCGGGCTGTGTTCTGCTAAATGGTCGGTGTCATAACTTCGGTCGCGGATTTCCCTAGGATGCGGTGAAACCGGGGAACCCAATCGGTCGAGGAAAAACCGCGAAAGATGCGGTTCATTTCGTTCAACGGCATCCCCACGGGTGGAGACGCGGAGACTTATCCGGTTCTCGGGCCCCATTCTTTGTCCCGCAATCGTCCCGGAGTCCTCAACATGGCAAGACCGTTGCATAATTACGAAAATGCCGTCTCCAAATCTATCATACTGGTTGCTTCAGAAGAAAACCTCTTTCTGAAGCCGTCAGAATCAAGTAAATTCACCTGCGATGTCATGTCGCGTTTCAACAAGTGATATCCATATTCAGAGCGCCACTGTCGGCTTGTCCGGCAGGGCTCATTCTTACTTGTTTGACTGTGCATCGAACCGATTGTGCTAACATACCGGCAGATGATTGCGAAAAACTGCATTGGATCTATCCTTATTAGGAGGCGAATAGATGGCCGAACTGTTCGAAAAGACCGCGATTGGATCTCTAGACCTCAATAACCGGAGCGTGCGGAGCGCTACATGGTCCGGAGTCGGCGACAAAAGAGGCTACGTAACTGAAAGAGCCGTCGAATTCTACGGCAACCTGGCCACAGGAGGCATGGGCTGATCATAACCGGGTTCCAGTACGTTTCGCCAAACGGCATTGCAATAGTCTATCAGATCGGGAACTACACCGACGATCAGATAGAGGGGCTCACCCGGATGGCTGCGGCGATTCACGCTCAGAACGGCAAGGTGGTCGCACAATTGACTCACACCGGAGCCAAGGCCAATCCGAAACTATTCCCGGAACAAGGTGACCTGTGGGGACCGTCAGCCATAACCGACCCCATGACCGGGAATACTCCCAGGGCAATGACGCTCCCCCAGATAGGCCGACTCATAGAAGACTATGCAGCGGCAGCGGCACGGTCCAAGAAAGCAGGTTTTGATGGGATCCAGATTCATGGGGCCCATGGTTATGGGATCAACCAGTTTCTCTCCGGGGCCTCGAACAGGCGAGGTGATGCATCCGGAGGAGACATAGATCAGCGTTATCGTTTTCTGGGCGAGACATTGGAAGCCGCGCGAGGCGCTGTGGGTGAGATTTCCAGGTGCTCATTAAGCTCTGTGGACACGATTACTACGAAGACGGTCTTGTTCCGGAAGAATCGCTGCGGGTGGCCCGTCGGTTGGCCGATGACGGCATAGGCGCCATTGAAGTAAGCGCGGGGAGCCGAGATGCATACGACGGGATGATTCCATCTCGAACCAAGATAATGACCGAAGAGGACGAAGCATACCTGAGCCAGTTAGCCGGTCGCTTCAAAGAAACCGTTAACGTTCCCATTGTCACAGTCGGAGGAATAAGATCTCCGGGTATTGTTGCGGACATCCTCTCCCAGGGCAAGGCCGACTACATCGCAATGTGCCGTCCATTTATAAGGGAACCTCACATAATCAACCGCTGGAAGAACGGGGACCTGGAACGAGCAAAGTGCATTTCCTGCAACGGATGTTTTGAGACCGCAATCGAGGGATCGGGCGTGTCATGCAAAGTGGAAAGAACACTCAAGGAAAAGCTGGAGACCGGAAATTCCAACGACTAATACCATTTCGCGAATATTATTGTAATCCGGGTTTGCCGCTCCAGAGGTCTGTGTCAACAACCAGTCCGTGGCTTCGCCTCGGACATACGCATTAGGGGCGCGCTTGCAGCGCCTGGATGCTCGAAGGGGGAGACCATCTCCCCCTTCGAGCATCCCCATCGGAGGCCCCGAGATTTTACTTGTTAAATGGCGAGGCAGTACAAAACGTAGCGCCCACCTTTTGGGACATTACGTCACTCAGTTGGCAGCATAGCCCCAAAAACATTTTGATCAATTATGGAGTATGGTGTCCCCGGAACACCACGATTTCCTTTGCTTTGCCTCTGTGATAGAATTCTTGGAAAAGGGCTGAGCGTATGGCGCATGGAATTCCACCACCTCAACAAACTGTGGTGTGATACCATGGCCCGCAAGGGGGAACATAGGAGATCCAACATGCAGCGAGAATTCAATGTGATTATCGAACAGGATGCGGACGGCTTGTATGTGGCCACCGTACCTGACCTGCGCGGCTGTCATACTCAGGCTGGATCCTTGGACACCTTGATGGAGCGTGTCCGAGAGGCTATTGATCTGTGCCGGGAAGAGCAAGACGCCGCGGCGCCGGTCTCCCAATTCATTGGAGTACAACGGATCACGGTATAATCATGGCATCATTGCGCAAGGCTGGATTCCAGGTTGCCCGGGTTCGGGGTAGTCATCATTTGCTCAAGCAGCCGGACGGGAGGATTACCGTGGTTCCGGTCCACGCCGGTGAACATATTGGTCCCGGTCTCATGAATAAGATCCTCAATGACTGTGACATGACCAGGGAGGAGTTCGCGTCACTACTGTAGTTGGTTCTTGCGGTGCCCCGATGAAATGGGCTGCGAGGAAGTGCGGGATTCCGGAATTCCCGAGTTTGGTCTATGAGGCGCGCAAATGCAGACATCTCGCGAGAACAGAAGAGAAGAACTCCAAGCTGAATTGGACGCCGCCAAGACCGGAAAAGAGCGGAACCGTCTCGGACAGTTCGGGACTCCTTATGAATTGGCGGCGGAAATGCTGTCTTACGCCAAGGGGCTCCTTCCGTCCGGGGCCCAGATCTCCTTTTTGGATCCCGGATTCGGGACCGGGGCCTTCTATTCGGCCTTGTTGCAGACCTTTCACTCAGATCGCATCACAAGGGCCGAAGGATTTGAAATCGATCCACACTACTATCACCCGACCGCAGATCTTTGGAAGGATACGCCGCTGAAGATACATCGGAATCGGAATTCCGGGGACACCATACTTAATTCCGCTTTCCGGTCTCTGTCAGTCCATCCTTCTATCCAGTGTCCGGTATTGTATGGCTTCGGAGACGTGGGCTAATGTGATGTCCCGGTCGCCTTCAGGGGGTGCAAACAGATTACGCAAACCTCCGAGACAAATGAATTATGATCCGGTTCGGTAAAACCCCGCAAATGCCATGCTTGGAGAGGGTCGTACCTACGGAGGCGGTCTTCACAAGATCGAACCCAGAGAACTCACCAATGTTCCCGCATCCGGAATAGCTGCATTGATACCACACGCCATTTGGGCCAAGGAAACCCAACAAGAGTTGTTCGCTTGAACCGAATTGGGAATTCAGAGACCTCTTGGTCAACAATTGAGTATGGTGTCCCCGGAATTCATGAACACAGCAGTTGCCAAAGTCTTGTTCATGCGTCTGTACCTCCTCTTGTCTTTGATCAGGTCTATCCCCCTGGAGAGACCCACAAACCCATAGATATAGTTTGATCTGAAGGGATATGAGGAAATTTAGCAATCACACTCCGATTTCTGTGTCAGATAAGGGGTTTGTCCTTGACGGCGGTGTGAAACCCTTGCACAGAAGGAGCATCAGGGTTATCATGAGAATTTGAGATTTACAGTGAGATGCTTTTCTGCGCTATGGACCGAAAGGCAATGAACCCCTGCAATCCAACGAAGTAGGCTGAGGTGATTGTCTTATGATCATTGACATCTTGACGCAGGATTGGATAAGGTGCGGTATCGAAGAAGGAGATACAGTACTAGTTCACAGCAGTCTTAAGCAAACGCTGACTCGATGCCGTGATAGGGGATTGCATCCGACGCCCCAGAAGGTACTTGAGTCGTTTCTCCAAGCCGTTGGGCCTGAGGGAACGCTGCTTTTTCCGCTATTCAATTTTGATTTCACTAAGGGTGTTCCCTTTGACATACGAGAAACCCCTTCGCATATGGGAGCGCTGACGGAAGCTGCTCGCGAGTATGCCAGCGCTGTCAGGACTGGTCATCCCATCTATTCATTTGCAGTAATCGGGAATAACGCCTCCAAATTCGCTGATGTGGACAACTTCAGTGGGTATGGTCCAGATTCACCTTTTGGAATGTTACGAGAGATGCATGGCAAGGTAGCTGTATTGGATCTTGAAGATCAAAACAGTATGACACTTTATCACCATGTAGAAGAACTACACAACGTTCCTTATCGGTATCACAAGAAGTTCACAGGTGCATACACAGACTCTAATGGTGAAACTACGACACGAACCTATGGTCTTTTCGTAAGAGATCTCGAACAAGGCGTCCTGACACACGTAAATCCTACGGGCGATTTGCTCTGGGCCGCAGGTCTTTACACTGGAGATCGTCCCAAGCAACGGGCTGGACTAAGAGTAATTTGGGCCGATGACATGTACGCTTTCGTCTCTGAAATTATTCTATCGGGGAAAGCTCTCGGCCTGCTTTATCAAATAGAAGAGAAGTGAGAAAACGATTCTTGGTCAGGTCAAGGAGTCTGACAATGGTTATAGAAGAATCAATAGGACAAGACCTCCATCAACTGATGTCAGATCTGTTTCCTATCTGTAGAAGTATCACGGGCGAAGGCGTGCGCGAGACCTTACGCATCATCGGTCAGCACATTCCTCTGCGAATTCACGAGGTGCCAAGTGGTACGCAGGCGTTTGATTGGACAGTTCCAAAGGAATGGAATATTCGTGATGCGTTCATCAAGGATGAACATGGTAATAGGATCGTGGACTTTCAAGAGAACAACTTACACGTCGTCGGTTACTCAAGTCCAGTAGACGGATGGATGAGCCTTGCGGAGCTAAATAAGCATGTTCACAGCCTCGAAGAGCAACCTGACGCAATTCCTTACGTGACCTCATATTACAGGGAGCACTGGGGATTCTGCCTCACCCACAATAAACGCCGTATGCTTGAGGAGGGTAGATACCGTGTTGTGATCGATAGTGAAATCGCTGACGGACATCTGACCTACGGAGAATTGATGATTCCAGGAGAAAGGGACGAGGAGGTATTTCTTTCAACATATATATGCCACCCGTCAATGGCTAATAATGAGCTATCTGGTCCAGTGGTGATGACCTTCTTGGCTAAGTGGATAATGAGCCAACCGCGCAGCTATACTTACCGCATTATCTTTATCCCTGAGACCATCGGTTCAATAGTTTATCTCAGCAGAAACTTCGAGATTATGAAACGAAATGTCATCGTTGGATTCAATCTTTCATGCCTGGGCGACGAGCGCACTTGGTCCTTCGTGGAGTCCCGCTATGGAAACACGCTGGCAGAAAAGGTTGTCATCAATTTACTATCTTGGATGCACCCAGATTTTCGACGATACTCTTTCTTGGAGAGAGGTAGCGACGAGCGGCAATACTGTAGCCCTGGAGTCGATCTTCCAGTGGTCACACTATGCCGCACTAAGTTTGGCCAGTATCCCGAATATCATACGTCTCTGGATAATTTGGATCTGGTTACGCCTGATGGACTTGAGCAAAGTTATCGGTTCGTCAAAGCATGTCTTGAACTGGTTGAACGAAATAGGAGATTCAATGTGCAGTGTATGGGAGAGCCCCAGTTGGGGAAAAGAGGTCTTTATCCTACGCTAAGTACAAAGAAGTCTGGCGAAGCTGTGAGATCGATGATGAATCTTCTCGCGTATTCGGATGGGAATAACGATCTAGTCGATATTAGTAATCTCATCAAGATGCCAGTGTGGGAACTTTACCCTATCGTAGATTCCTTGAGGAAGGCAGGTTTATTAGAAGAATGTTCTTGAGCCTGCTACGATATTATGTCTATCCCGTGCAATCGGGAGAAATCGGAAGCAGATGGCTCTGTTATCGGGTCTAACAATCCCAAAATGGCTTGCAGTCGGATTTTGAGGTGAATCAACTCAGTTACACCCTCGCAGAGTGCTTTCTGTAAGTTTTGTGGGCTAAGCACGGCATTTGTGCGGGGTAGGCCAACATTCCCGGAATTCCGGGGACACCACGGAATTCGGGGAACGTGCAAGCGCGAATTTGCTTGACAACCGCTCAGGTTTCCTTGTTAATGTACTCAGTCAAGATGTAGATTTGTTTATCTGAATGATTCTTGGGGCTTTTTGCTTGCACTGTAGCGGGCAAAGTCGTTTACGGTCGCGGCTGGGCTGGAGGGCGTTTCGGCCGCCAGGTTTCCCAAGAGGGCCTTTTGGTTGTTTTAGGAAAATCTTATGGTCTGGAGTCGTTCTCGGTTGTCATTTTCCGCTATCATGGCGGTTTTTCTTATTCCGATTATAGTGGGAGTCGCATCGTCTCAGGGACTTCCTCAGTCACCATACAGCGCGCCGTCAGTGGTACGGGGGGCGGACTCGACCTTGCTCCATCCAATCCACTGGGCTTGCCGAGCGCTATGGGGCCTCGGAGTTCCGACTCAATCCTTCTCACGCCTCAACTATTCCAGGGAATTCTTCCACAGATCCCCAATCTACAGGTCGGGTACCTGTACAGCTTTGGCAAGACCGTCAATTCGGGTCGGCTCAGTGCGGTTTCCTGCTACCCATAAGCCTGAGCACGAATTCCGCTGCTTTTGGTGAAGCCCGCGGTGAGTTTCAAGATTTCTGGAAAACGGTCACGGGGGGCGCGAATAATAGGATTGATCTCTCTTTCGGCGGCGGTTTTCGGACTTTACGCGGTGATAACACACTGCTGGGAGTCAATGGGTTCTACGACGCCACGAAATTGGGCAATAAGTGGTATGGATCGTGGGGGCTCGGGTTTGAGACCGCAGCGCTGCTTCCCGGTAATGACGCTTTGGATCTCAACTTCAACTGGTACGGGAATTTGTTCAATGCGAACACCTTTGCCAATGCGTTTAGGCGGGGACCGTCGAACTTCGACTTTGAAGCAAGGTATTCTCACGAGTTGCACAACGGCGGGCCGGATTTGCGCTTGAGCGTCACGGGCTACAGGTTCAGCGCCGGAAGTGGTGTCTACGGTCTTAGAGGCGGAGCGGAACTCAAGACGCGTGACGGCATGTTCTCGCTCAAGTATGAGGCTGGTGATGATAGGATCAACGCCACGTATCACACCGTTGGCGCGTTCGTGAACGTTGGACTTCAGGTCGAGAACCTCCTTGGGGGTAGAGCCCGTTCATCATGCCCGAGCCGATCTTCAGGAGTCCGAGAAACCTGAGAGGGTTGCTCACGGATGAGGTAAAGAGGAACTGGCATGCGCCGGCAGCGGTCCTCCTCTCACGGGCGGCCACCCCGGCGGGGGAAGGGGGGGGGTGCTCATGCA
>CAZGNL010000038.1:0-36474 GCA_964527475.1 uncultured Syntrophaceae bacterium | reverse complement strand
AACGGCAAGAAAAAGGGGGCCGGCAACAAGAAGAACGGTAACAAATATCTTGCATTGGCTTTCTCGGAAGCCTCAGAAATGGCTCGGCGCTACGATCCCAATATAAGGAGTTGGTACGATCGAAAAGCATCCAGGGCCAATCGGATGGTTGCTCACATCGCGCTCGCACACAAACTGGCTCGAGCGGCTTACTACATCATGAGGGACCATGTTCCCTTCGAGCAGGAGAGACTTGTTGGTTAAACAGTTGGCGTAAGCGGTGAACCTGTATAGGGGTTGGCAAAACCACTAGATCTGATTGGGACGCCGCTTACTCCAAAGAATCCGGTCAGCCGGACTCTTTACCGCCCAGGCCGTGAGCCACAATGGGTTGGCTAAAAACCATGAGATTTGTCCCAATACACTTGGACACGGCATGGAACCGAAGATTTTATGGTCCGCCAAGTGCGGAAGGGGCGCGGCCCCCCCGTGGGCCAAGCCTAGAACCTGATGGATGACTGGTGCGGTGCGGAAAATATCAACCGACACCAGACATCGAAAACTCGGCAAAGGTGAAGAAGAGCAGTACCGGAAGCTGTACCGTACCTGACAAACCCTCAGCAAGGAAACTCCCGGTTTCCTCGCATAGGAGTACCTTTCCCTTGACAGAGGGCCTTTTAATGGATGACCACCGGCGCCACCATAGGCGCCGCGGCACAGACCTTGATGCAGGCCAGGGCCGCTCGCGTCGACGCAATGGTCTTGGCCTATAGAAGCTACGGGTAGGAGGAGCAAGCACCGGATCCGGAACATCTCCCCGATTAAGCCTTCAGTCATACGGGGCGGGGGAACGTTTCCGGTGAACATGCCATTGCGAGCACAGCGAAACAATACCCAAGTTGCCTGGTTGGGAGATTGCTTCGTCGTTTCACTCCTCGCAATGACACCATCGATGAAAATATCTGCCCCGCGAAACTTAGGGCTTGCTTCCTCGATTCCGACCAAACTTGACAAAGACGCGGTTTTGCGTTGTTGTCTTATGATGACCACAACGAACAGAAGCGACCACATAGGAGGACGGCCATGGCGCTGATGACACCGGAACAATTCGAAGACAGCCTCAAGCAGCGGAACCCGAGGATTTTCATGAACGGCAACCGGGTCGAAAGCGTGCTGGACAACCCCAATACTCGAACGGTTGTGGAGTCAAACAAGGCGAGCTATCGATGGGCCATGGACCCGGCATCCAAGGAGGTAATGACCTGTCACTCACCTCTTATCGACGAAACAGTGAACAGATACACCCATGTAAGCGCGAGCATAGATGATCTTGTGGCCAAGGCCCAGGCCGGGACCTTTACGGCAGAGCGGTTGGGGACCTGCATATACCGTTGCGTAGGGTACGACGCGTTCCACGCGCTGGCAGCAACCACCTGGGAAATGGATAAAGATCTGGGAACCGAATATCATCCCCGATTCCTGGACTACCTCAAGATGGTGCAGACAGAAGACCTTGCGGTGGCCGGCGCGCTTACCGAGCCGAGGGGAAACAGACAGAAGAAGGCTATCGACTGGCCGGACCCCGACCTGTCCCTGCGAATAGTAGAAAGGAAAAAGGACGGGATCGTCGTGAGGGGGGCAAAGATCAATATCAGCGGAGCATTCGCCAGTCACGAAGTCGTAGTCTTGCCGCAGTCAGCACATTCAAAGGGGGAAGAGGATTACGCGGTTGCCTTTGCCCTCCCCACCGACACCGATGGAATAACTTACGTTTGCCAGTATTCCGCGTACTCCGCGGAGAGGGAACAGGCCGATGACATTTCTGAGTTGGGCAACCCTCTGTACGGACAAAGAGAGACCTCAATGGTAATCTTTGACAATGTGTTCGTACCGTGGGACCGGGTTTTCCACTGTGGAGAATCAAGATATTCCGGCAGGATGGTCGGCCGCTTCGCCCAGACCCATCGCATGACCTGCGGCGGTACCTGCAAAGTCGGCTTCATGAATCAGATTATTGGAGCGTGCAAACTGATACAGGAATACAAGGGCCTGGACAAGGTGTCCCACATCAACGAGCAATTGACCGAAATGGTTGTGCTCAGGGAAACCGGCCGAGCCTGTGGTCTGGCAGCGGCAAGGCTAGGCTCCGAAGAGCCCCCGGGCTCGGGCGTTTTTCTCCCGGACGACCTCATGGGCAATGTGTCCAAGCTCAATATCTGCAACGCGTTTTGGCGTACCATGGCCCTGGCGGGAGACATCGGCGGAGGTCTGGTGGTCACCATGCCTTCGCTGAAGGAACTGAAGAATCCGGAAACCCGGGATTATGTGGAGGAATTCTTCAGCTTCGGCTCCGAGGAGCCCACCAAAAACATCCTCAAGGTACACAAGTTGCTGCAGAACTGGACAGCGGGTCTACATGGAGTAGGCACCTGGCACGGCGCGGGGCCTGTGATGGCCCAGAAGATCATGATTCAAAGGATAGCCAACTTTGATCACGAGAAAGAACTGGTGAAGAATACCCTCAACCTTGAAGAACGCGATTAATCCCTGTGATACCATTTCGAGAATACTGTTGAAATCCGGGTTTGCCGCGAGAGAGGTCTGTGTCAACAGGCGTAACCGTTCGCCGGGAGATGTGCAACCCGGCGGAATCACGATGGGGGAGGTTTGGAGGGGAGATGAGTCTCCGCCTTCGCGAGCATCCCCCATGTAGGCCCCGAGATTTTACGCGTTTAGCGGCGAAGCAGCATAATCCGCGCACTTTTCTTCGAGATATCTCTCACTTGAGTGTTTCCACGGAATAGTTTCCACTGAAAATGGCTTTGATCAGTTGCTCCTCATTCTCGATGTCGGCCTCGAAACGCGTAACGCACTTTCCCACTTTTCCACGCACGTGCGCATCACTCCCGCCGACCTTCAACAGGCCCATTTCATCGGCTACTCGCCGGGCCAGATCATTTTCATCATCAGTCACATTTCCGTTGCAGACCTCCACCCCGTGAACGCCGCCCAGCACAGGTGTCTCTACCGCGTGACTCAAATCCATCTGCAATGTGCCGAACCCAAAGACCAGAAAGCCCCGAAAGGGATGAGCAGCTATGGCTACTCCACCGGCCTGATCTACCTTTTCCTTGAGTTCTCCGGGAGTCCATATCTCCTTCGGCTCTTCTTCGAGCCCGAACACCAGAATATCCCCGCCGGTAGTGGTGACCTCCATACCGCGGAACACGGGCAGACCGTGCTCTTCACTGAGAGCCACGGCTTCTTCAGGCGTCCAGAGCCTGTCGTGTTCGGTCACGCATACGCCGTCCAGGCCTATCTTCTTGGCGGCAATCATCAATTCGTCAGGCGACATTTCGCTGCACGGCGAATAAGCGGTAGTGTGGATGTGAAGATCCAGAATCATAGAAAAAACGCTCCCATCTTCTATTGCAGGCGCAGATAATCCTTCAGGTCAGGGTACTGAGCGAAGAATCGATTGAGGAATTCGTTGCGGTCGAGATCAGGATCGGCTTGCAGTGCGGACGTCAGTTCCCTTGCCAGTTCCGCTCTTGCCAGAGAACGACAACAGTCCACCATGAGAATAGCCATATGACGACAACCCTGGCGGCCGAGCTCTTTCTTGATTCGCGAATCAAGGTCGGGCCCGAGTTTCCAACCTTCCGCTTTGACGAAAACGTCTTCGGCCCTGAGACACCGCGACGTTGTGAAACGCTTCATCCGAGTCTGTACCGACTCGATCGTAAGGGTCGGCCAGTTGACCGCTATCTCACATTGCATGGCATAGAGTTCGTCTTCCAGGACTCCACTGACGACCCTGCGATCCTCACCTTGAACCTGGACACCCATTGATTTGCACCGAGAATAGGCCAGCATACCTGTGTTTCCTCTCCAAAGGGATCGATCCGAAATCATCGGAGCGCGTTCCGAGATCGAAGTCAGAATCACAAATCCCGAAAAGCCGCGCAACTATCTTTCAGCCTGGGATTGCCTGCCATCAATTTCACCGCATCCTCTGTGATGGCCACGTCATTCAGGAACACCTTGGGTCCATCGGACTCACACTTGACGGCACCGCTCGCGGCCTCGAACCCTTTTCTCAGTTCCGGGACGGTGAGTGCGTTGATCAACATTTCCATGGCTTCGAGGACCATCTCTACAACACGATCCGAACCGCCTTCCCCACCCATGATTCCTCGAATGATCTTGGTCATACCGGGACCAACTCTGACTCCTATCAGTCTCTCTCTCCTGGCGGACAGATCCGGAACCAGGCCAAGGTAGTCCCTCTTGACTTCAATGGTCGCATCTCGAATGTCGAGGGCCGGAACGGCCACTTCCAGCGCGATCTCAGCCGCAAACAGGTTGTCATCGGCCCTGGTGATGACCCTCCAAAGCCCCTGGTCTTTCATCTCGACCGTGGTCAGGTTGTTGGTTTGAAAATCGAGTATCACGCTTGCCTCTCCTTATGAGCCGGGTTCAACATACGTGTCGTATCATCATTTCTGCTATTCCACACAGCCAACCGTAGAAGTGTCCGACAACCACGGTCCAAAGTCAATAGCGTATTTGCCTGGAGTGTAACCCCCAGTCATTCGGAGGGCCGGCAAGATGTCATTGCGAGCGCAGCGAAGCAATCTCCTTCTCAGCAGATATGGAGCTTGGTCTCCCGCGGAACGCTGCATCTCGCGGTTCGCAGTGACATGCTAGATGATTCGTCCTCTTTGACTTCCGTTTTCGCCTGAAGTAGGGTCAATACAGGATGCAGACGTCGCGGTCCTTCTTGAGCAAAGGTTGTACGAACGGTCGGTCCCACACAAAGATGAGGATTCATAATCCCGGTAGAGTCATCAACCGATAGGCTTGGCAGGAGCTTGGGGCATGAGATCCGCCACCGACATGGATCTAGGTCTGGTTAGAGATATCAACAGGTTGTGGGGCCCGGTCTATGAAGGGCTGGCCCGGCAAGTAGCGGATCTTTGCGCCTCCCCTCCTGTTGAGATCCTGGAGGTAGGCTGTTTCTCAGGCGGCGTCGGCTTAGCGTTGCTCGACATGTTCCCCGCAAGCCGGCTGACAGTCGCAATCGACGCGGAGGAACTTGTGGGGAGCTTTGAAGCAGACTGGCAGGGCATGATCGACGAAACACAGCGAGCGCGTTTGACGGTTGTTCGCAGTCCCCTGGCACCTATGGATCTGCCCGCCGACACATATGATCTGGCAGTTTTTCGCGGGGTCTTCTTTTTCCTGGACACATTAGGGTCTGTGCCCGCAGAGATGAGCCGAGTTCCGGCGCCCGGAGGAATCGCATTTATCGGTGGCGGATTCGGGTCTCACACGGACACGCAAGTAATACAGGGGCTAGCGCAAGAGTCTCGCAGGCTGAACTTCGCGCTTGGGAAAAGAGTAGTCTCCCGGGCCGAGTTTCGCCAATCATTGGCCGACGCCGGCCTTGAAGGCCGGTTCAAGATCGTTGAGGAGGGAGGTTTATGGGCAATTATTCAAGGGGGGCGTGATTTGCCTTACGTCCGGTAGGTACTTCCCGGCAGGCCGCTGGGTGCAGCCCGGCTCATTCCGGTTGCGAGTGGTCCACCGGCCCAGGTCTCATAACTTTCACTATGCCGTGTCTTCGACATTGGCCTCCAGGTAAGACTGCAGCCATTCCGGAGCGGTCTGATCCTCCTCTGAACCGTACTTGAATTGCCATTGCAGGAACTCAAACGCGGCCGAGTCTATGTCTTCCGGTATAGCCTCTTCCGGGACCCGCGTCGCACTCGCCATAATCCTAATCGGGAAGCTGATATCCCAGTTGTCCTTTATGGCGCGGGTAAGGCAACCGGTCTGCACCACCCACAGAAACTGTTCCTTCCTGGACATAAGAACGCCCCGAATGAGGTTTTCCGTGCCGCGACTGCGAGCCCTTTTGGTGCTACTAGCATAAACGACGCTGATTCACAACGCAAATCTGTAATCCTCTGTCTTTGGCATTGACCGGCCAATCCGTGGTGGGCTATGCTCCAACGTGGACGACCTGCCTCTCAATGGTGGCAGGTCGTAGACCGGGTCCCGTTACTGGGACATCTTAGGGGCCATACAGCGCTTTGTGCAGATCCCGAAGACCTCAAGAGCCGTGTCGCCTGTTTCCCGAGATGCACGGTGGCTTGCGGCCAAAATCGTTTCAGGAAGGACAACCCCATGCAATCTTCACCACTGAGTTCTTCTCCTCAGGAAGGAACCTCAGCAGCAGACCAGGACTTGGACAAATACTTGGCCCTGGCCCTTGAAAGTGGAGCGACTCACGCCAAACCTATCCATCCCAGCAGTGTAGTAACCGCGCAATGGGTAAGGATGAAATGCCAGTTCGGCTGCCCCGGGTACGGCAAGGGCCATTGCTGCCCCCCTCATACTCCGACTCCCGAACAGACCAGAGCCAACCTGGACTCGTACCGCAGAGCGATTCTGATTCATTTGGAAGTGCCTCACACGCCGGAAAAACAAGCGCATGTCGCCAAATGTTATGAGGCTTTCGTAGAATTGGAAGGAAAGATGTTCAAGGACGGGTACTACAAAGCTTTTGTGTTTCTGGCTGGACCCTGTGGCCTGTGCAAGAAATGCGGGGCCCCGGACGGGGAGCTTTGCGTTTTCCCGTCGACAGCAAGACCCAGCATGGAATCGTGCGGGATGGATGTGTATCAAACAGCCCGCAACAATGGATACTTCATACAGACGCTCAGAGAACGAACCGAGACCAACAATAAGTACTGTCTACTCATGGTCGATTAAGACGGGCCTCGGAGTCTTCCGCGAGATGGGGTCAGGCTTGACATATTTGCTTTCCCATGTTTCGTGGCAATAGTGGGCGGGTTACCGCTGTTGAAGAGTCGGAACAATCGCACTTGTGCTTGCTGTTCCAGGGAGGGGCCGACCAAATACACATATGTCAAGCCTGACCCCGATGTAATCTGTCTTGGAGGAATTCGGATTGGATTGACCCTTTGTGCAAGCGTTGTTCGGTTCAATCCAGGCACGAGGGAGGAACATTGTACCGCTCACTGTACCGAGACAAACTTACCACACCGGAGCACGCGGTGAGACACATCGCCGATGGAAGCACCATTGTCCACGGCATGGCCAACGCTGAGCCGCCCGCGCTCCTGGCCGCGATCGCGGAACGCGTCAAGAGCGATGACCTTAGGGACATCAAAGTGTGGTCCATGTTCCCAATGGAAGCCGCAACCAGCACAATCCTATCGCCGGAGCTGGCAGACCGCGTAGACCCATACACGTGGTTCATCAGCAAAGGTGACAGGGATCAGGTCAAGAGCGGCCTGGACTACTTTGTGCCCTGCAACTTTCACGAGATTCCCAGGCTATGCCGGGATTTTATAGACATAGACGTGACCGTCACCATGGTCTCCCCCATGGACAATGCCGGATTCTTCAGCTTCGGCACAGTCAACGACTACACTTCCACAGCGGCTCGCTGTTGCAAGCGATTGATAGTGGAAGTGAACGAGCACATGCCCCGAGTGTTCGGCGATTCTCTCCTCCACATCTCGGAAGTCGCCGCGGTGGTGGAGAACCATGTTCCGATCGCGGAAATCCTCCCCGCTGCACCGAAACCTGAGGATGAGACCGTGGCCCGTTCCATAGCGGAGATGGTCCCTGACGGAGCAACCCTCCAGTTGGGAATAGGGGCCATTCCAGCGGCCGTGACCCGGTACCTGGATGGACACAAGGACCTGGGAATCCACACGGAGCTGTTCTGTCCCGGTATGGCCGACCTCATCAAGAGCGGAGCGATCACCGGAAGGAAAAAGAATCTGAGCCCGAGGAAACACGTCTTTACCAATGCCCTCGGGGACAATGAAATGTATGATTTCCTCCATGACAATCCCAGCATGGCAAGCTATCCTGTGTCGTACACAAATGACCCGGCGGTGATCCGTCGGAACGACAACATGATCTCCATCAACGCCACCCTTGAAGTGGACCTTACCGGCCAATGCAACTCAGAGTATCTTGAAGGTTTCCAGTACAGTGGAGCCGGTGGACAGCTCGATTTCGTGCGCGGGGCCTTTCATTCAACGGGTGGGAAATCCGTCATAGCCTTTCGCTCCACAGCCCAAGAAGGTAGGATTTCAAGAATAGTTCCCAGTCTACAATCCGGGGCAGTGGTGACCGTCCCAAGAATGGACACACACTACCTGGCGACCGAATACGGAGTTGCAAACCTAAAGGGAAAATCAACCCGGGACCGGGCACTGGCCATTATCAGCCTTGCTCATCCCAAATTCAGGGACGATCTCGTACGAGACGCAAAGCAAATAGGTCTGCTCTGAAGAGCGGAACCTGTGGAGGTCTTGTGTTGGCGATTGCTTCATGAAAAGGAACGACCGACGCGGATTGAAGAAGCAGGTTCTGAGCCTTCTCGAATCTGCTGATCTGGACAATGCCTTAATCCAATTGTGCAAGATCCGGGGACGCCGGGTCATCAATCCCCTTTTCTCCTTCCTCTTGCACCAGGACGAGAAAGTGCGATGGAGGGCGATCACTGCAATGGGCACGGTCGTCGACAACATGGCTCGGACTGACATGGAAGGCGCTCGGATAATTATGAGAAGGCTCATGTGGAGTCTGAACGACGAATCGGGCGGAATCGGTTGGGGCGCGGCGGAGGCCATGGGCGAAATCATGGCTCGCAATGAGCGCCTGGCTGAGGAGTTTGCCCCTATTCTCGTCTCATATCTGGATGAAGATGGAAACTTCCTGGAATACGAACCCCTTCAGAGGGGGCTATTGTGGGGACTGGTCAGACTGGCCCGCTTGAGGCCGGCCCTGGTTCGGGAAGCCGGGTCTCATCTGCCCAAGTACATGGAATCAACAGATCCCATCGTGCGGGGACTTGCCGCCTGGGCTGCCGGAATTCTCGGTGTTGCGGGCGTCGGTTCGCGGCTTCGGGAACTAACCGAGGATTCGGCCCTGATCCGACTCTACATTGACAACGAGTTTGATGATCGCTCCGTCGGTGATCTCGCTCGACTTGCCTTGAAATAGCTGTTCCGCGCCCCATATCTCGGGCGCCATACCTCCGCTGAGCAAGCATCCCCGGCCAACCTATCGCCGTCCATGTTCCCTTGAGACGACCAGAGGCTGTCAAAGGCCGATGTACACTCGCACAGTGCGTGCTGCATTTGCAGGCCCTCTAGTTTCTGCATCTTTCTGCTTTCAAGGACTTGACATTCGAGCCAGCTATGTCTATCATGATATGCAGAAGCATAGGGAGTTGCGAATGTCATCCCGCAAGAACACCGAAATTGCCGAGATTCCCCGACTCATCGCGCGTTTCATGCAGCAGGAAAAGCTCACTCCGGGCAAGTTGGCAGGGATTCTGAACGTTGCCGAAACAACCGTGCAGAGATGGTTGAAGGGAGAGGCGAAACCCACCGGCACGGCTGCCGCGGTCCTTTGGACTCTGATCGGAATAGGTGGCATAGCTATTGGCGCCGCGGCCGTGGCAAGTGGGCTGGGAATCTATCGCCTGCTGAACAAGAAACTGGGGGGGAAGGAACAGGAATTGGAAAACATGATCCAAGCGGAAAGGGCTTCAAAGGAAAAGGAGAAGCGGCTTGAGGAGATCAGAGCCCTCCGCGAGAAGCTGGCCGAAAAAGAGTCGGAACTTGAAGAACTTGAAGAGCAAACAATGAAGGAGAACTGATGGGAACTGCTCTGTGATTAGAAGGAGCAATCCCGCGCAGTATTGTAGAGAATAGGGCGCGGAATTGCCTGAGTCAGCAGATGCAACCAGATGACCTTGAAAGCGAATAAGGAGGAGACTGCAATGAATGCAAGTGATTTCAAGAACTCAAAATGGGTTGAAGCGGCCCGTGATCCTCGGGCGTATGCTCGGGTCGCGGAGGAACTACCTGATTGGATCAGGAAGGTCCGGAATTCCGAGCTGGTGGCACGGGCTCGGCGCCTCAAGGACTATCTTCTTTCAGCGGAATGCACCACAGGTGACATAATTCTTGTTGTCGCGGCCCTGCTCTATCTGATCTCGCCCATCGACGCGGTACCTGATTTCATTCCATTCTTCGGGTGGCTCGACGACGTGGCCGTAGCGGGGCTGGTCCTGGGCTATTTGGACAAGAAATCCGCCGCTCACAGGGAGGCTCAAGTCTACGACATCTAGCCGCGGCTTGGGTTGTATTGCCGACGATTTCAGCATTTATTTGAACAGGAGATGAAAAGGATGACCAGAATCATATTCAGCCCGATCAAGTTGGTATCAGCGGGCATGGCTTTCTGGGGCGCGTGGACCCTGGGTTCCTACCTTGGCGATGTGGCCTTGGGAAGGAAAGATCCGCCGTGGAAAAGGATCGCTGATATCTTGGAAGAATACGAACGTCAAGAACCGCTCTGGAAGCGCAGGTTTACCCCGATTTCAGGAGCCCAATGATCCGAAAAATCTGCAGGGCGGGATGAGGTTTGATGGAATCTGAGAGCACAGGCCCGGCGCGGTCCGGGGCAGGCTCTGGAATGACGTACGAGGAACTACAGTCGTAGTAGGTTACCGCCTATAGGGTCGCGGGGGACGCCTTTTCCAGCAAAAGCGCGCCCCCCGGTCCCTTTTTCCGGAAACAAGACAAGTTTATGGCAGCCCCGGGGGCGGGAAAGGAAATCCGACCCGAGGCGGAGGCAATACCCCATTGATCTGATTCAACAGCATTGCCGCGGTTTGTATTCCCATCATTACCTTCTCAAAGGTCCGATCATCGTAAGTTTCCCTCTCGACGTACGTCACCGGTCCCGGGGGAGTCACATAGGTGAACTGTTTCAGTACATTTACAGCCGGCGGGATATGGACATAGCGCGGTCTCGGGCCCCGGTGTCCGCGAGGACGGTGTCTTTGTTTGTGCCACCCGTTTGCCCGACGATAGGCCCGGCGCACGTGTCTTGCACCGCGATCGGCGTGGCGCCACCAATCTCCTCTATGGTTGGGCCTGCGCACGTGCCGCGCCCGATTTCCGGCCCGACGGACCTGTTGTGGCGTACGACTTGACCTACGTATTCGGTTTGCTCGACGCTTCACCTGGGCCAGGAGGTTCGCGGATACGCTCCGCTCCACTCGAGGCTTCACTTGCGGAAATTGCCGGGATCGCCGACTTGCCTGCCGCGTCCGCGTCTTCTGCCTGTTGAGCGTGCGGAACTGCTTTGCTCTATCTTTGGCCTGCCGAATCTCATGTGACCGACCCTTTGCCTCCCGCGCTTTCCGTGCAGCCATCGCGTCACCATAGGCCAAGATCAAACACACAACAGAAGCCAATCCAACCAATCCAACCTTTGACACCAATCTGCTCATAATGAGGTCTCCCTTCAACACTCCAGGTTGACGGTGGAATCCGATATCCACCCTACCCTACTGATTCGCGTCTCGGTGGATCATATTACAAAGAAGTGACTACTTATGATTTGGAGGCCGGCTTATCTGCCGGGTAGCGATGGAGGAGCGTCCGATCTCTTTAGTAGCGGCGCCGGCGGGCTTGAGTCGGGCGGCCTTTCTGGAGGCGCTTTCTCGCTTCCAAGTCTCCCCTTTTCAGGTGACGCCGGAGGAACTTGCCGAGGAACTGGAGGCTGTTCCGCTCACGACTCGGTCCTATACTTCCTGAGATCTCTGCATATATGGCGACCCCAGGGGCTCAGCATGCCGGGGTACAGCCGCAACAGCCACCAGATGAATCTAGCGGTGAAGGGGATTACGATGTACTCCCGATTCCTTGCAACGCCCTTCAGAGCCCGTTTTGCGAACCGGTTTACGTCCATGGCCTTGAGCGGCAAGTTGCCGAGGAG
Organism: uncultured Syntrophaceae bacterium; assembly: GCA_964527475.1. Classification (GTDB taxonomy): domain Bacteria; phylum Desulfobacterota; class Desulfomonilia; order Desulfomonilales; family Desulfomonilaceae; genus CAZGNL01. The sequence continues at coordinate 24,648 of CAZGNL010000038.1, read as the reverse complement.
TTCATCACGGTTGAGCCTGATGTATGTTGATGCTTGAAATATTTCGGTATCTATCGCGCCGGGACAGATGACGCTCACTTTGACTCCCAGGTCCGCGGCTTCAAGTCGCAAGGTTGTGGAAAGGCCGACAACCGCGTGTTTGGCCGCGCAATAGGACGCTCCTCCAGGGAGAGGCCCCAAGCCCACCAGGGAAGCAGTGTTGACAATGTGCCCGAAACCCTGCTTGACCATCACCTGATACGCGGCCGTGGTACCATACACCACGCCATGAAGGTCAACGTCCAGAACCCGGCGCCAGTGGTCAATGGTCGTGTCGCGCGTTTCTCCCGCGATGGCGATGCCCGCGTTGTTGAACATGAAGTCGAGCCTTCCATGTTCGGATACAACATCATCTATGATTTGCTGAACATCCTCGGCTTGGCATACATCCAGGGACGCGGCGCTCGCTCGGCCACCACCCGTAGAGATTTCCGACGCGACTTTCTCCGCTCCCTCCGAATTTATGTCCGTCACCACAACCACAGATCCGTTGCGGCTCAGTTCCCGGCAGAGCGCGCGTCCGATCCCGGATGCACCGCCGGTTACGATTGCTATCTTGTCTTTGAAGTAGTCCACCAAGGTCCTCCTTGCACCCTTCGGGCGGGTCAAGAATTGTCGGCGTCCACAGAATCGGGTGTCGCCACCACTCACGAGGCGGTCATCCCAGGATGGATCGGCCGGCCACCAGTCTCATGATCTGATTGGTTCCCGTGTAGATTTGGGTGAGCTTGGCGTCCCGCATCATCCTCTCAAGAGGGAAGTCTTTCATGTATCCGTAGCCTCCGTGGATTTGGACCGCGTCCGTGGTGACCGACATGGCGGTGTCGGAAGCCATGAACTTGGCCATGGCCGCCTGGACTCCGGCTTCACGCGAGCGACCTTCGTCGAACATTTGGGCCGCGCTGTAAGAGAGCAATCTGGATGACTCAACCGCGGCCGTCATGTCAGCGATCATGAATTGGATAGGAGACAGCGCTGCTATGGGCTTACCGAACTGGACCCGCTCCTTTGCGTAGGATACAGCGTGGTCGAGCGCGCCCTGGGCAATCCCAACCGCCTGGGCCGCGCAGAAGAGCCTGCTCATGGAGAGCGTTGTCATCAGATTGGCAAAGCCCTCCCCTTCCGAGCCGATCAGGTTTTCAGCGGGAGCTTCAAGATCTTCAAAGATGAGTTCCGAATTGATCGAACCCCGCATTCCCATCTTGTTTTCGTTCTTTCCATAGTTGAGCCCCGGGAAGTCCTTCTCAATTACGAACGCGCTGATGCCCCCCGGGCCTTTCCCAGTGTCGGTGTAAGCGTACGCCACAAAAAAGTCCGCGACTGAGCCGTTGGTAATGAAGCATTTTCGGCCGTTGATAATGTATCGGTCTCCCTTGCGGACGGCCCGCGTCTTCATGGACAACAGATCCGAACCCGCTGCCGGTTCAGTGGCCGCGATAGCCGTCAAGGCCCGGGAATCGCCGGAAAGACGGTTCAGATACTTTTCCCTGAGCGCATCATCAGGGGCATGGAGAATCGGCAGCATGCCGTCGGCCTGGGCTATGAGCAGCAGAGCCGAGGCAGCGCAAACCTTGGCGATCTCTTCGATGATCATGGCAAAAGTTACGAACGAGGTCTCCACCCCGCCGTATTCCGCTGGGAGCAAAGGGGTCAATATGCCGTTCTCCGCGAACACCTTAAGAGCATGTTCAGGGAACTCCGCGGTATCATCCAGTTCAGCGGCCCGCGGTTCAATCTCATTGATCGCGATCTTGCGAACCGTGTCGATAATCATCTGCTGCTCTTCGTTGAGATGAAACATTGATGAAGCCTCCTCAACAACGGCTAAATGGAATACAGACGCCCGTCTATCAACATCTCCCGAGCGATGACGAGCCTTTGAATCTGGTTCGTGCCCTCGAATATCTGGGTGAGCTTGGCGTCGCGGAACATGCGTTCAACCGGAAAATCCCTGGTGTATCCGTACCCTCCGAGCACCTGGACCGCGTCGGTAGTGATCTTCATGGCCGCGTCGCTCGCGAAGCACTTTGCCATGGACGCTAGTTGCGTGTTGTTCTTTCCTTGATCGTGGAGAGCGGCCGCCCGATAGACCAGCCCTCGTGACGCCTCTATGAGAGTGGCTGCGTCGGCCAGAATCGCTTTGATCATTTGATGATCAGCGATGGGTTTTCCGAAAGTTCGTCTCTCCGTGGCGTATTCAACCATCGCGTCCAACGCGCCCTCTGCTATGCCCAGCGCCTGCGAGGCCACAGCAGGACGAGACATGTCAAAGTCCTTCATGGCGAGCAGAAAACCTTGGCCTTCGACCCCCAACAGATTCTCCACAGGGACTCTCACCTCGTCGAGCGTCACCTCGGTGGTGTTTGAGCCCCTTTGCCCCAACTTGTTCTCAGGCCTTCCCACTGAAATACCGGACCGCTCACGCTCCACCACAAAGAAGGACAGCCCGCCGTGGCCGCCTTCATCAGACGTGCGCGCCAGCACCGAATACAGCGAGGCCACTCCTCCGTTGGTTGCAAAACTCTTGGCGCCCGAAATCACATATTCATTGTTGTCCTTGACCGCCCGCGTCTGGACAGCCGCCACGTCAGACCCACCGGAAGGCTCTGTGACGAGATAGGCCACCAATTCACGCTCGTCCCGGATCCTGGTCAGTATCCTCTTCCCCAGATCCTCCGAGGCTCCATGCACAATGGGGAACGAACCCACAGCCTGGATAATCAACAACAGGGCTGACGCTGCACAGTACTTGGAAATCTCCTCTACCGCGATGCAAAGCGCGGTTCCTTTGTCCCTTTCAAGGCCCCCCAGTTCAGGCGGGAGCACTAGAGTCAGCAGTCCCAGGTCCCAGCACAGAGCTTCCACCTCACGGTTGAACTCCCCCTGCTCATCAATGGAGGCCGCCAGCGGTGCGATCTTCTCTTTCGCGGCCCGGTGAACGGTTTCTCTCAGCATTCTCAATTCTTCGGTAGGCCCGAACATCGCTTCTTCCCATGATGAGACCATCCAAGACTCCTGTTGGGCATTGCGCCTTCTAGAAGGAATAGCCCGAATCTACAAGATCAGCGGCCTAATATATCACAGCCCAAAGGTTTCAGTCGCAGCTGAATTCCCTACTTCGGGATCTGTGCACGTCGGCAGATCCGACCGTTGGCCCCCTGCAATTTCCGATCAGGGCTGTTTGAGGTCCATATGGTTTGATTCGGGACCGTAATCATTCAGTCGTTCGGTGGGATACTGGAACGACCACGTTCTCGAGTTTGACGAGTGTGAAAAGGGCGCACACACAGGTGCGCCCCTACACTCTGTCCCGGCGCCGGCCTAAGCTCAGACGTAGGGGCAGACCTGTGTGTCTGCCGTCACCTTCAAAGCACCCCGAAGCTGAAGGGTTACTCGGCGCAGGGTTTAGCCCTTGACCGTACGGGGCGCCGCGTTCATAATCAGGCGCTCGTAAGAAGTATCAGGTATCCGGCATTTCATGACTAACACCGACATGTCAAGACCTTCGGATTGGTCCCAGGCGGCTGTTGTTGAAGGGGCGTCGTTGCACGGACCGGCACTCCATTTGTGGCTTCCAATGGCAATACTCTTGGCCGTGTGGGGCGTTGTCGTGCTCTTCGTAGACCCGATCGGTGAATTCATGGTCAACGATGACTGGTCTTTCGTCAGAAGCCTCGATGCGCTGAGAGATGAAGGCCGGATAATACGCACGGGTTGGGGACCCGGGGGGCCTGCGCTGATAACTCACCTTTTCTGGGCCCTGGGTTTTACCAAGGTGGTGGGATATTCGCTTACAGCCCTAAGAGTGTCTGTCCTGGTCATGGGGATAGCGGGATCGATGGGGTTGCTCATTCTGCTTCGGCTTTCCGGCGCATCCAGGTGGCTTGCTCTGTGGGGAACCCTGACACTGGTTTTCAATCCCCTGTTTCTCTCCCAGTCCTTTACCTTCATGACCGACATCACCTTTGTTGCGATTACCGTATTCTCGGTTCTGTGCCTCTACCTCGGCGCGCAGAAGTCTCAAACGGTTTTGATCGTCATCGGCATGGTGTTTGCGCTGCTTGCGATTCTCACGCGGCAAATCGGCATCGTGATTCCATTGGGGTTCTGCGCCATATGTTTCCTCCATCCAAAGGGCAGAGAGTTGGGACGGCTTAAGATCGTTCTGTTGGCCCTGGGTATCACACTGACTCCCTGGGTGGCCTTCGAGGTCTTTCTTGCGAGCGTGGGGAGCACTCCGGTCACGGACCACGACGTCATTCATGGAATCCTTCGTAACCCCCTGACCAAAGGGTTCTACGGCTACCTGGGCTATGTGTCGTCACTGCTGTTTGGTGTAGCGCTCGGCTACTCTTGCTTTCTCGTATCACCGGTCCTGGCCTTGAGTTACAGGCGCTATTTTGGTTGGAAGGCGTTCAGGCATTTCTTCATTGTTTGGACTGCCGCGTTCGCGCTTTTTGAAGCCGCGCTCTTCACCGGCCTCTTGGATCCGCCCGTGCTATTTCATCGGAACGTGATCTTTGATTTCGGAATCGGGCCGATCATGTTGAAGGATACTTATGTTCTCGGAATTCAGAGAACCTCGACCATCTCCAAGCCGTTGTTCTATCTTCTGGTGTACTGGGCTGTGCCGGCGGTTCTGGTCACATTGGCGCTTATGGCCTCGTCACTGAAGGATTTGCTGAGCAGAGGATACAGATCGACAGACCAACGTATGAGCTTCCTCGGTTCGTTTTGTCTGATCACTGCACTCATTTACATGGGAATAATCCTGCTGACCGGATTCCACGACCGGTACCTCATTCCGGTTTGTATGCTCTTCATCGTCTGGCTCGTTGCGGAAACCCGCTCAAGCGATGTTTTGTCTTTGTCCTGGAAGCAGTTTGCGCCTGCCGTTGTTCCTTTCGTTGTTATCGCAGTACTCGGCATTGGGGGGGTCCGCGACTTCATGGAGACGAAACGGAGCGTTGCGGAAGCTCACCAATACCTCGTCACCCAAATGAACGTAGCGCCATGCCATTTTGATGGAGGGTTTGAATTCAACGGCTACCATTGCTGCAAGAGGCCGTTCGAGCCGCGTCAGGGCATGAGCTGGTGGTGGGTTGAACGAGAGGACTATGTTGTGACTTTGGGACCGCTTCCAGGGTATCGGATTATCAAGACCTTTCCATTTGATCGGTATTTGGGACCGGACGGCGCCAGCCACATTCTCCAGCCACTAACGAGCGCTCATACCAACCACCACCTCCAATAGGAGACAACGAAGTATGAAAGTCTTTACCGTTGTTCACTGGTCCATGGCTTCGCCTTGGACAGGGTAGCCATAGCAAGTGTCCAAAAAGTTGACCGATATTTTAAATCAGGTTCCGATGCTCACAGAGGGAAGTCCCCTCTTGCCCCCCTTTGACAAAGGGGGGCAAGAGGGGACTTTAAGACTCGGTCCGGAGCCTGTGCATTGTGCTTCTTTGAATGCAACTTGGTATCACTCTCTTGATTGCGCATTGGAATCAGACCCAGTAGGATGTGAAAAAACCAGCTGACTTGCGGATGCAATAATCCATCATACACCAGGAAATGGAGCAGCCCCGCGGTTATTGGCAACAAGAGCGCCAGCGGATGGAGAAATGATGAACCCGAAGGCTGAAAAGCTTCTCGCACAAGCCGCGCCGCCAGAATGATGAGTGAAACTCCGTAGAGAATCACAAACGGAAATCCCAATTCGGCCATGAATGTGAGGAAGATGTTCTCGGAGACTCCTATCCGTGTCACAGAATGGGCGAATTTCTCCTTAGTGACGTATGGATATTTGACCTCGTAATCTTCGAGAAATTCACCCCTCGGGGCAGTCAATCCGATTCCGAGCAACGGATGTTTCAGGGCAATGTGTAGCGAGAATACGTAGTTCTCGGCCCTGTAGTAAGCGGGTTCGTGCTCCGTCCCTATTTTGGTCCACGGTAATTGCCTGACAAAAAACATGGTGGCCACAGAGGCCAGGATGACTATCAGTACTACATATCTCAACCGAATCATTCGGAAAAACGCGGCCAGGACCACCAACACTATCGGTGTCAGGAACGCGGACCGCAAGTCGCTCAGGTAGAAGACCACATAACTGACCAGCAGATGCAGACCGCCCACGGCCCTTCTCAGCAAGGAGCCCGCGAAGAGGAGTGACAACGGCGCGAACCAGAGAAGAAGAATCCGATCCGCAACCGGATGAGGATTCGTGTCGAGTAATTCGTAGATCGCTCCGGTACTCAAGTAGCCCCAGAGGCAGGCCAAGAGCAGCACGCTCAGAATAAGGAGACAAAAGGATCTAAAGAATCTTTGACTCGACTCGGTGTTGAGCAGCAGCCGAGCGCACCAGAAGCCACCCAATCCGGAACTCAGGACCACAAAGCCCCTGGCCGTAGAAGGCCCGGGTGTGGAACTCAGCAGTCCGCTTATGATCGTCAGCACCGTAAGGACAGCGCTCACCACAACCTCACCCGACACTTTTCCCCCATCTCTTGGTCGCCTGAAGAACCAGACTACGGCCAGAGTGGCAGCGCACATCAGACCCGAAAAGATCTTGGCTCTATACCCGGGAGTCAAGCTGCCGGAAGGCACGAGAAAGGCCAAATGCAAGCAAGTGGCGCAGAAGAATCCCCACACGATCACGTCCGACAGGGTTACTCCAGAGCGGAACTTAACAATGGCAGCGCCGAGCACGGACACAAGGGAACCCTTACGATCCGACATCATGATCCTTGGTTGCTGGATTTGAAACAAACGTGGAATGGATGTTGTCGCAAATCCTGTTCAGAGTCAACCGGCAATTTCGCTTGGAGCAGTAAGGCTTCGGCTTCGCTGGGCAGATCTCTCCGTCGCGCCTCTCATTGCGAGGGGTGAGAAGAAGACGCTGAAACGGGACGGGAGGCTCCGGAAAGGAGCCGAAAGGCTGAGGCGCCAATTCAGAAAGAGCCAAAACCAGACTCGACCCCTTTTTGAATTTGCTTGACAATTACTCAGGTTTCCTTTCAAATATAATGCGAATAGGTGTAAATTCTTGTTTGGTTGGGTCTTGAGAGGGTTTTATGGAGTGGACCCGTTCTCGGTTGTCATTTTCCGCTATCATGGCGGTTCTTCTTATTCCGATTATAGTGGGAGTCGCATCGTCTCAGGGACTTCCTCAGTCACCATACAGCGCGCCATCTGTGGTGAGGGGAGGGCTCGACCTCGCACCGTCCAACCCTACGGCAATGCCGCGAACAACTGCCGGGCCGATCCGAGAAGTGGGTTCGATTCTGGTCACCCCCCAGATGTTCCCAGGTATTTTTCCAGCAATCCCCAACCTCCAAGTGGGTTACCAGCATTACTTCGGCAAGAGTGTTAGCACAGGCCGTCTGACGTTGGACTATCTACTGCCCGTCAGTCTGGGATCGGACAGTGTGTTCTTTGGAGAATCTCACGCACAGTTCACCGATTTCTGGAAGACCATTGAACGGTGGCTCAGTAGTGACGGTACGAACATGAACTATCGGGGCGTCAAAGAAAGATTGGACCTTTCATTTGGAGGCGGTGTTCGGAAAATCTTCTGGGGCAACACTCTGGTCGGTTTCAACGGTTTCTATGATGCGACCAGGCTCGGGAACAGATGGTACAAGTCCGGCAGCGCAGGTCTGGAGTTCGCGGCACTCCTACCCGGCGATGACGTGGTCGATTTCAACTTCAACTGGTACGGGCGTCTCTTCAACAGCGACGTGCTTGCCAATGCGTTCAGGCGCGGGCCGGATAACTTCGATTTGCAGGCCGGGTATACTCGTGAGCTTTGGCGGGGTGGGCCTGATCTCAGGCTTGGCGGAACCGCGTATCGTTTCCAGCCCGGTCGACGCCTATGGGGAGGAAAGGGCTCGGCGGAGATCAAGACGCGCGACGGAATGTTCTCGTTGAAGTATGAACTAGCCTATGACGATATGCACAAGACCTATCACATGGTTGGAGCGAACATGAACCTGGCCTTCGGCTTCCAGTGGACAGATGGGTCTATCGGTTTTACATATGGTCCGCCGGAGCCTATTTTCAGGGGCCCTAGGAATTTCCGTAGAAGGCTCACTCAACCGCTGGCTCATCGCAGGAGCACTGCTCCCGGCAGTATTCTCGTTCGATCAAGGGCGTCGTCAAATGCGGGACAGGGAAATTGTAACCCGCAGATCGTACGCCCTACCGCTTCGTGGCTGGTATCTTTCGCAGCCGGAATCACAAGCACACCTCAGAGCGGCGTTGATTTTAATGATGTTTCATGGTCGGATTTAAATGTAGTCACATGCAATCATACATACGATTCGCGAGTGTCAACGGCGAATATTGGGGGGGTAATAGTAGTTTCAGGGTTTCAGACTGGTACATTGGACTTAAATTTCAGAATTTACGCAGTCGGAGTTGGTGGCACCCCTCGAGTGCGTGTAGCTGGTGGCAGCGTGGTTTGGTGGGGCCAATCGGCTGGCGGGCTAGTATTGGGAGACGCAGGCATGGACACCGATGTTAGCGCAGAAATTAATAGGGCATTCATTAACACACGGACCGATATCGATAGATATGAGCTTGATTTATCTGGATCGAATGCATTCGGCATTAGCGCACCAGTCGACTTCATTCTTTACTTAGAAGATCCCACATTCAATGCACTATAAGAGTAGCGAGAGGCACCTGATGCCCTTTTAGGCCGTCTCCAAGCCGTCATCCTTCGATGGGTCGGCTCTTGCTCATAAAGCCGGAGAGTTTGAAAATGAGTCGCAATGGGCAGGACAATCCATCGTTTCTTTAGGTGGTCGCTGCTGCGTGGGAGGTTGGCCACAGTCCAGCAGAGGCCTCAGGCCGCTCCATGTCCAGCGTCGCCACCTCTCAACTAATCGGCTAGCTCCTCCTTGCCCGACGTTTCAGAGCCCCGCTCGTTAATCCTGCGGGCCTTTTCGAGGAAGTTCTCCACGGTCTTGTCCGCAAGCGACAGACCCCGAGGGCTGAAGTGATACCCGAGGAAATCGAATCCCTTCTCAGTCCTTCCCATGTCGGTCTTGTCGGGATGCTTCTCCAATTTCAGTTCTTCCAGCGTCTCGTTGAGCACTCGGATCGCTTTCTTGAGTTTCCACCGAGTGGAAGCCAGAATCAGGATATCGTCCATGTAACGGAAGTATTTTACATCCACCCCTTCCATGCGATGATCCAGATCGGTCAGGTAGAATGCCCCCAACAGAGGTGAGAGCGACAATCCTCTCGAAATGCCTCGTTTGATGTCCTGATACAGCCCGCCCCATTCCACGCAACGGTTGAGAAACTGCCATACATAACCCATGATGGTTCGATCCTCGATGTGCTCATACAGCTTCATCATCAGGGTGTAGTGGTCGATGGAGTCATAGTAAGACTTCACGTCGGTTTTGCAGAAGAACCGGAAGTCAGGATAGCTCTTCATCACACCCCGCACCGCGCCCTTCAGCCCGCCGTGCCTACCAACCCGCCCGAGTCCCGGAGGGACGGCTGAACTCCGACAAGCAGGGAAGGAATTTCAGTCGTCCCTCTGGGACTCGGGAGTTGCCTTGCAAGGACAGCCTACGAAGTCCCCCAAAAGACAGAGGGATATTTTGAAAGTGTATTGACAATTGACCGCGTCGGATTTGAGTGATACCCATTGCATTCGACGTGTCGTTGAGGCGAAATGACGGCCGACGCGCTGCCGCGGCCTCGCGATTTCTGTCAGGAGAGGGCCTACCCATGAATTCATACGAAGCTTACGACCGGTTGCGGACGCACAGTAAAGAAACCGCATATCTCGCGTCCACAATCAGCGTTCTGGCCTGGGATCAGCGGACTCAAATTCCATCCAAAGGGCATCCCCACAGAGTCGCCCAGTTGTCATTCCTCGAGAAAATCCTCCATCAACGTCTGACGGATCCATCCATAGGAGAATGGCTTACCGCTGTGGAAACGACTAATTTAGTGGAAGATCCGCTGTCCGTGGAGGCTGTGAACATCCGCGACTGGCGCAGGTCATATGACCGCGCGACAAAAATCCCGGAAGACCTGGCGGTGGAACTGGCTCGGGCCACAGCCGAGGCCCAGGCTGTCTGGGAAACGGCTCGACCCGCCAACGATTGGAACGGATTCAAACCGCACCTGGAGCACATCGTTGCTCTCAAGCGGGAAGAGGCCCAGGCCCTGGGATACGAACGGGAACCGTACGATGCTCTATTGGACGACTACGAACGAGGAGAGACCGCCACTGACCTGGAACCCGTATTCGATCGGCTCACCCGCTCCCTGGTTCATCTGTTGAACCGATTAAGGGGCAGTCCAAGCGGCTCCGAGTCGTTGGTAGGGGGGCGCTCCTACCCCGCGGCCGATCAGGAGGGCTTTGGAAAGTTCGTGGCCCAAAGCCTCGGGTATGAGATGGATGCGGGTCGCCTGGATGTGTCGGCTCACCCCTTCACAACCGGAATCGGCCCCGGGGACTCCCGTATCACCACCCGTTACAGCGAAGACGACTTCGGGGAAGGCTTCTTTGCCATAGTCCACGAGGCAGGCCACGCTATGTACCATCAAGGGCTTCCTCTCGAACACTGGGGAGAGCCCTTCTGCCGCCCCATTTCACTCGGTATCAACGAGTCCCAATCCAGAATGTGGGAGAACATGGTGGCTCGTTCCGAGGCATTCTGGCGTCATTTCTTCCCCAGGGCTCAGGATCTGTTCCCTTCACTTGCTGCGGTCCGCATGAACGACTTCCTTGGCGCCATCAACCGGGTGACGCCCGATTTGATAAGAGTAGAAGCCGATGAAGTCACGTACAACTTGCACATCCTCATGCGCTTCGAATTGGAGCGGGCCATCATGATCGGCGATCTGAGCGTGGATGACCTGCCGTCCGCGTGGAACGAGAAAACCGGACATTACCTTGGCCTCACACCTCCGGATCACGCCACCGGGGTCATGCAGGACGTTCACTGGTCCGCGGGCGCGATAGGATATTTCCCCACATATACCCTGGGCAACCTTTATGCTGCCCAGTTTTTCGCCAAAGCGAACGAGGAATTGGGCGACCTGGAAAGCCTCTTCGCGCGCGGTGAATTCGCGCCTCTTCTTGAATGGCTGCGTCAGAACATCCACTCACAGGGAACAAGATATCTCCCCCGCGATCTGGTCCGCACAGTAACGGGAGAAGACCTGAACCCTCAATACCTGATCGACTATCTTGACAGGAAGTACGGGCGCCTCTGCGACGTCTAGACCGTTGATCAGTCGAATCGTCAACCTCCGAAAAGAGCGGTCCATATCTTGTGGAGGATACTGACAAGTCCCACAGTTGCTCCTACGGCCAGTACAGTCAGTACAAGGAATGGTGTGATCAAGGCTATCCAGAATCCCAGTCGGTCATACGGTCTCCCGCGGTTTGCTCTTCCCGTTTGGTTCTCCGCCATCATTGTAATGCCCTTTCATTCGCTTTCCAGTAACTTCTCAAAAGCTCTGTACCCGACAATACCAGGATATTGGGAAAACTGCGATTGTGATGGGGGCATCACATGCGAACATTCGTCTTAGACAGTAGCGCAACTCCTGTCGTATGATATAAAGCAAGATGTTCGTTACCATTTGGGACATGGCTGATCGGCAGGCGACGAGAAGAAATCAGCGGACCGAACAAGTGCGAGGAAGTATTGGTCATGGAAGAATGGCTTCCATCGGGCGAGCCTCGGGAATTTTCCAGGTGAAATGAATTGGGAGTCTGACCGGTCCTGACCGGATTGCGCGGCCCTAAGGCCGGGGCCGGCCGGTGCATGGAAAAGAGTCATGTTGAAGACACACGAGATTCAGACTTTGTCGGAAGAGCAGACCATTGAACTTGGTTGCCGGATTGGGAGAGTCCTGGAACCTTGCGACGTGGTCCTGCTGGAAGGGGACCTGGGAACGGGAAAGACCAGGCTTGCCAAAGGGATCGTCGCCGCTGCCACGGGGGTATCACAAGATGATGTGGTGAGCCCCACTTTTACGCTTATCAACCGATTCGACGGGGATCCGCCCGTTCATCATGCGGACCTGTACAGGATAAGCGCGGACCAGGTCCACGGGATAGGGCTCGAAGACGCTTTGGATGAACGCGGCGCTCTGGTGGTCGAATGGGCGGACAAGCTCGTGGATTTTGCAGAAGATCATCTGAGGATACTGATCCTGTTCGCAGAAGAGGAAAATGCCCGTAGGATAATCCTTGAATGGAGCGAACACGGTCCTTGGGCAAACAAGCTTGATGCCGCCGCGTTTCCGGAGGAATGACCGGGAAACCTTATGGCCGCCGACTTTCAGTTCTCCTGGGGGATTCGGATCTGGAGCAATCACAGTTCCTCAGTTTCTTCTCGTTCCCGGGCTCCAGCCTGGGAACGCACATCGGGAGGCTCCGCGTCTACGAGGACCGGCCCCCGACAGCTGAAAGGTTACGTGTTGACCTTCAGCGTTGCTTGGCTTTAGACTGGATGTCTTGTATTCTAATCATTTAGGTAGCGGCGCCTCACCCCATTGACCTAAGGGGCATGCCGCAACGGAGCTAGTTATCATGGCCCTAATAGTGCAGAAATACGGAGGAACCTCGGTAGGGGATCTGGACCGAATTGCCAACGTGGCTCGGAAGGTCGCTGCGCGCTGCGACGAAGGAAACAAACTCGTTGTGGTGTTATCGGCCATGTCCGGCGAGACCGACAGGCTTCTGGATATGGCCCGAAGTGTGCATGAACTCCCTGACGAGCGTGAATTGGATGTGCTCGTCTCCACAGGCGAGCAGGTGACGGTCGCCCTGTTGGCCATAACACTCGGGTCTATGGGGTACAGCGCAAGATCTTATCTGGGTTGGCAGATGCCCCTGACAACCGACAGTGGACACGGCTCCGCTCGGATAACGGAACTGGACGGCGCCTCGATAAAGGCTGACCTGGATGAGGGTCGAATAGTGATCGTGGCCGGATTCCAGGGAATCGATCCCCATGGAAACATCACCACCCTTGGCAGAGGTGGGTCAGATACATCCGCGGTGGCGGTAGCAGCAGCTTTGGGTGCAGATTTGTGTGAAATATTCACGGATGTGGACGGTGTCTATACAACAGATCCCAGAATTACCAACAGGGCACGAAAACTGGACAGGATAGGTCATGAGGAGATGTTGGAAATGGCGTCTTCGGGGGCCAAGGTCCTGCACATTCGGGCCGTGGGATTCGCCATGAATCATGGAGTTCCACTGGTTGTGCGGTCCACATTTGACGAAACTGAAGGAACTCTGGTTACACATGAGGAGGCGAATATGGAAGGAGAAGTGGTCAGCGCGGTTGCGTGCAACACCAATGAGGCCAAGGTAACGCTGACAGGCCTGAAAGACCAGCCGGGGGTGGCGGCTCAGGTCTTCTCACTCCTGGCGGACGCCAATGTGGTAGTAGACATGATAGTCCAGAACATCAGCGATCGGGGCGCCACGGACATCACCTTTACCGTTGCAGAGTCTGATTTGCTCAAGGCCATGGAAATAGGTCAAAGAATTAAGGACACAGTCGGAGCAGAGGCTGTTCTAGGTGACCCCGACATCGCCAAGGTTTCCATTATCGGAGCAGGAATGCGGTCCTATTCGGGTGTAGCGGCCAAGATGTTCTTTACCCTGGCCCAGGAGAGCATCAATATTCAAATGATATCCACTTCTGAAATCAAGATTTCATGCGTCATTCAGAAGAAATACTCGGAGTTGGCCGTAAGAGCGCTGCATGACGCTTTCGGGCTGCACAAGGAATCCTGGCACGGTGGTTGACCCTGCCCATTCCCGCGCGTAGACGCGGCGCGGTAGGGGTGTTTTCATGCTTGGTTGTGCCCTTCCTGGGCATGGGTATTTGTTAGCAAGAGTGCAATGGTGACTCCACCGAACCACGGACCCGGGACAGAGGAAAGAACAATTGGAACGCATTGAGCTTTACGACACTACGTTGAGGGACGGCGCCCAGACCTGGGGGATCACTTTCTCATTGGAAGACAAGCTCCGGATCGCCTCAAAACTGGATGAAGCTGGAATAGATCTTATTGAAGGCGGGTATCCCGGATCAAATCCCAAGGATCGGCGGTTTTTCGAAGCGACCCGCGATCAACAGTTCAAACATGCCCGGATTGTGGCATTCGGGAGCACGTGCAGAGCCGATCTAACGCCGGAAACTGATCCCCAAATAGCAACCCTGATTGAGTCCGGCGCACAGATCGTCACCATTGTGGGCAAGAGTTGGGATCTCCACGTTCGAGAGATCCTCAACATACCAATGGAGCGAAACCTGGAAATGATCAGAGACTCCGTAGCATATCTGCGGTCGGCATTCTCTCGAGTGATCTTTGACGCGGAGCATTTTTTCGATGGGTTCAAGAACAACTGGGAATACGCGATACAGACTTTGCACGCGGCCTCTGAGGGCGGCGCAGATGTGCTGGTATTGTGCGATACCAACGGCGGAACGCTCCCCTCGGAATTGGTCGGGATCATTCGTCGAGTGAAAGAGGTGAATCCCACGCGTTTGGGGATTCATGCACACAATGATTCGGACACAGCCGTCGCCAACACCCTGATGGCGGTAGAGGCCGGCGTGACCCACGTCCAGGGAACCATAAACGGGATCGGGGAACGATGCGGTAATGCCAACCTCATTTCCGTGATTCCTTCCCTGGCCGTGAAGATGGACCGAATGGATGTGCCTCCCGAACGCCTGTATCTGCTCAAGCACGTATCCGAATTCGTGGACGAGATGGCCAATCGCACCCCCGCAAGATCGCAGCCTTATGTGGGGGCTTCCGCGTTCACGCACAAGGGGGGGCTTCACACTTCGGCCGTAATCAAGAATCCCGTGGCGTACGAACACATGGACCCCTCAGTGGTGGGAAACAAGCGGCGCTTTCCAATATCCGAGCAGGCCGGCCGCGCGGCTGTTGTCCACAAGGCGGCAAAATACGGCATCGAACTTGCGCCCGACGATCCGCGGGTACCGGAGATCCTGAAGACCATCAAAGACTTTGAGGCCCAAGGCGCGAATTACGACGTGGCCGACGGGTCCTTTGAGCTGCTCTTGAAGAAGATACTGGGGCTTCACAAGCAATTCTTTACCCTCCACGGCTTCCAGGTATACAACGCAAAAAGGGAGGGAGATGCCCAAACCTTTTCCGACGCCATCGTACGTATCTTTGTCGGGGACAGAATGGAGTATTCCGCGGCCGAGGGAAACGGCCCGGTCAATGCTCTCGACGCGGCTTTCAGGAAAGCTCTGCAGGCGGTGTACCCAAACGTGAGTCAGGTTCATCTCACGGATTTCAAAGTGAGAGTGCTCGAAGGAACATCAGGGACCAAGGCAACGGTGCGAGTCCTCATTGAATCTTCCGACGGCGAGGAGTCCTGGTGGACCATGGGTTTCAACGAGAACATTATTCAGGCTTCATGGGACGCTCTCGTGGACAGTATCGACTTCAAACTTCAGAAGGACCTGGTTGGAACATCGTGACTTCCATTCCACTCAATCCGGGACGCCCGGGGCCGTTGCAGGGTCTTGTCTTGTTGGCCGTCGTCACTTTGTTGAGCGGATTGCTCTGCCCCGCGATTCCCAACAGCTATTCCGGATCCGGGAACGTCTTCCCCTCTACACGCGGCGCGTGCGTGTATAAGATCGTTCATGACGGCGTGGTGATAGGAACAATATTCCTGGATGAACCGAAGAGGCTTTCAGAGATCCTTGAAGCTGTTGGCTGTGTCGACCGACCGCGTCCGAAGCCCCCCCACGCGGAGATCCCGTGCGGCAGCGAAGTCAGGCTCATGGGAGACCCGCCTTTGGCGCGGATAGCGCCCATGAGCGGCGGGAACCTGATTTGCGCGGGCCAACGCATCGACCTCAATCTGGCCTCGGAGAGTGACCTGGTGGCCATACGAGGAATCGGCCCACATCTTGCCGGCCGCATAGTACAGCAACGGCATTCCCAGGGCCGGTACTCCTCAGTCAAGGATCTGCAACGGGTCCCGGGCATCGGCGCCAAGAAGTACTCGGCAATCGCGCAGTTCGTTCAGGTCAATCCTGCCTGGACCAGGCCACCGGTCTCAAGACGTCCAGCCCCGCACCGGTCTCCATGATCCAAAACGCGGAGTTTACCCGTACAACGTGCCCTGCGGCTACGAAGTCACCCGAACAGACCGCTGCCGCGACAGCTACGGCAAGCCACATTTCCGGTCCAAATTCTATGTTCCACAGGGCGGCCACACTAAATGCGGCAACCAGCAGTGCTGTGGGGGCCGTCAGGACGAACAGGTACGCGTTCCTTGGAAGCTCACCCCTGGCCGCTGGATGGACACTGCCGCGAAGTGGATACGATCTGGACACGAAAGTCCAGACCAGCCGGTAGCATACGAACCGGACCACAAGACATGCAGCGGCACTGAGCACGGATACCAGTGTCGAAAACCCCAGAGAAGGCAGGGGCGCGGACAGCGGCCCATGAGCAAACAAGAAGAGCGTCACTATCCCAAGGCCCAGGACAGTTGCGAGCATAGCGGTTCGCACGCCGGACAACCGGATCTCCCGATCCAGATAGAACGGCGGTGGGGCAAGCGGCGAAGCGGCCGACCCGGGAACATATCTCAATGCCGAGCACATGCGCTAGAACTCCTTCTCATGCCGATTCATATTCAAAGGACTACTACGCCCTGCTGATAAGAAATGCAAGATACCCCACGTAGCAGGCCAGAAGGACGGCGCCTCCCCCTCGCGTAACCGTGTTGGCCCTCCTCATCAACAGCCAAGCCAGGATACTGACAAACAACATCACCGCGTAGTCGATCACGAGACCGCTTTCAACAAAACCCCCTGGAATTGGAATGGGCCGAACCAGAGCTGCCGCGCCGAGCACGCTCATAATGTTGAAGACATTGCTGCCCACGAGATTCCCGATGCTGATGTCCATCTCTTTCCGAATGGCCGCGACCACAGATGTGGCCAGCTCGGGCAACGATGTCCCCAAGGCTACTATTGTCAGCCCAATGAATTTCTCACTCACCCCGAGGATCTTCATTATGTGTACAGCGGAATCAACGACGACCTTGGCGCCCAGAGCGACGCCGATGATCCCGACAACTATGAAGATTATCTGCCTACGCCTCGACTCCACGAAGCCGATTTCATCGACCCCAAGGTCCTGAATCATTTCCCTGTACTCGCCCTCATCCTTGGACACCTTCTTTGTAAGGGAATAGTTGTAGAGTGTGTACAAGACAATGCCGACCACCAAGGTAGCTCCCTCGATTCGTCCGAGCATGGAATTCAGCGAGAGCAACAGCAGATAGAGAGAAATGGCAAGCATGATCGGTATATCCCTTCTCACAACTGAAGGGTGACTCGTGACCGGCTGAAACAGAGCCGCCAGACCGAGAACGAGCGCGATATTGCAGATATTGCTCCCCACCACGTTCCCCACCGCGATCATGCTCTTTCCTTCCAAGGACGAAACCACGCTCACCACCAGTTCCGGCGCGGAAGTGCCGAACGCGACCACGGTCAATCCGATGACCACAGGGGTGACACCCAGACTCCGCGCCAGGCTTGAGGAACCCTTCACAAGCCATTCGGCCCCATAGTAGAGCATCACAAATCCGATCAGACAGAGCACCAGATGAAGCGTCACTATCCTGTTCTCCTTTCACAATCGCAGATCGCACCAATGTTTGAATGAATGCAACCTGACACGATGCGTCGGTCTCAGACGACAAGCTGGCCGCATTGTTCAAAACATGGTCCGGATCACAGATCACATACCTACCACGTTACGCGAGATTGCCGAAACAGAACAGTACCACGACGGTGACGTGTGCCGCGCTTTTCTGCCACGTGCTGTGGGAATGGAGAATGATTTGCGAATCGAGCACTGGAGTACGGGAGTAGCGAAGTGTGAAGACCCCCTCACCCTAACCCTCTCCCCCAAAATGGGGGAGAGGGGACTCCTCTTGCCCCCTCTCCCTCTGGGAGAGGGGTGGGGTGAGGGCCTTCCGGATAACCGGTGCAGAACAAATTTCCGCAGCACCCGACGGTGACCATTCAGTCATCCGGGGGAGACGGCAACGACCACCTTCTCGAGTCTAGCTGATTGTAAAAGGGCGCACACACAGGTGCGCGCCGTACACTGTGCCCCATGACGGGCCTGGGCCGAGACGTAGGGGCAGACCTATGTGTCTGCCCTTGCCTTCGAAGCCCCCTGAAGCTGAAGCCTTGCGATGCAAGGCACATCAGCCTTGCCAGCCGAACTCCGTGATGCTACCATGCTGCTTGCAGCGGCAAACTGTTACTGAGGATGCGGGGTAGGCACGTCTGCCTCGCGGCAGATCTGACTGTTGGCGCGCTATGAGCCTTCATCTGTGGAACCTGCGCACCTGTCGGTGTAGCGTGCTCCGGCAGATCCAGACGGCTTGAAGAGCCACAGGCGATTCGCCTTGACCGTAATGGTTCACCGGGTTTGAAGCGGTTCTGCGCCCGGTGAGAATGGAGGGGGCGACTCATCTCCCCCTCCAAACCTCCCCCTTACGTAATTCCGGGAGCTTGTACGGTTCACGGTGAACGGCTACCCTTGACCAATAGTTACGCTCTCCATCCGTACCGACACTGTTCTTTGTCGCGGAAAGCAACTTCCGGCATTTCCTATTCCCTCTGTCCGGGGATCGTAGATCCCTGGGGAAGCATTGGCATCAACTTGAAGCCGGAGTGTTGACATCGGACTCGGCATGGCTGGTCGCAGGTTGGACGTTCTCCGTCCATCTGAGGGAAAGAGGTCATTCTTCCGCTATCATGCGATATTCAGGTCCGCGGAAACGGATAATCACACGGATGTCCCGCTAGTAGACTGTTTCACAAATACCCTCACCCTATCCCTCTCCCGGAGGGATAGGGAGCAAACGGATTTCCGCATTCACCAATGGTAAAGTACTTACGAAACCGTGTATTAGTCTCTGAATCATTCGGGTTGCTGCATGAAAGGCAAGGAGGACGTTATGAAGCACGGGCATTGGTCCATAATCGCACTGGTGGTCATGTTCGCGGTAGTCGCGACTTTGTTTCTTGTGTGTCCTGCTGATGCGGGCAAACTGGAGGACGCGATTGCCAAGACCCCGGTAGGCGCCGAGGCCGGGAAGATCGACCCCAAAGCTCCTCCCGGATACCTGGGGATCAAAGGAGCGCCTGACCCCAACCTGATCTACGGTTTCCTCTGGGCGATCTGGGTCGGCTGGATCTTCTCATCCGTGGGCGCGTTCGGCGGAATCATGGCAGGCGTTGGTCACATCACCATATTTGGCCTGGGTGACTACGCCAAGACCTTCAAAAAGACGAGCCCGGTCATGAACAAGCTGCTCACCGACTCCATACGGGTGAGCAACCAGTTCCTGGTGGGTCTCTCCGCGCTGGTTTCAGTCACAAACTATTACCGAATGGGCCGTCTTGTGCTTCCGCTGGGAATCTGCCTGGCAATTGGCAGCATAGTGGGTTCCATACTCGTGCCCATCTTCACCGCGGGGCAGATCTCTCTGAAGGCGTACATCGGCTATTTCGGGATCGCGGTTTTCGTGATCGGCGCGTTTCTCTTCTACGAGACCACCGAACGGGGCCAGAGGGGCAAGAAAGAGGCCAAGGCCGCGGCCCAAGCATTCGAAGCGGCTCACGTGAAACAGGCCGGCAAAGGCGCAGTGGACGAGAAAGCCCGCGGGGTCAGAGTACTCAAGTGGGGCCTTGGTAGGATCATATTCAGTTTCTACGGCGTTGAGTTCTCCTTCCGCCCGATTGTGGCTGTAATCGGCGGTTTCATTATCGCGGCAATAGCCTCGTTCCTGGGCATCGGCGGAGGCTTTCTATTTGTTCCCTTTTTGACCTCCATTGCCGGTCTTCCCATGTTCCTGGTCGCGGGGACTTCCGCGCTTACCGTCCTGATAGGAATGATCGTATCCATTTTCTCGTACATGGTGATCAAGGGGATTCCGGTGTACTGGACCCTCATCGGCGCGGAGTTGGTCGGTATTTTCATCGGGTCGATGATCGGCCCCCGAACATCCAAGTACATACCGGATATTTGGTTGAAACGGATATTCGTTGTCCTGGCTCTTTACGTGGGAATTCGATACTGCTCCAAGGGCTTCCTCGGATATTCCCTGATTCCGCCATTCTAAATGTGGCGCTGGGCTGAAGTCTTGGCATTGAACCGATGAGGTCCTTCTTTTGGGCCACATCCAAAAACATCCTCGCGGGTTGATTATGCAGGTGCACCCGGTGTACGCGGTTTTCGATCCCTACCTAATCTGGTTCTACCGAATCACCGATTACCCGTTCGTCGATTTCCTGATCGGGACGTTTGTTCTGTCCATGATTGCCGTCGTCATCGGGGAATTCACCATATCGCTGGCTTTTCTGGCCAACCGCAAATTCATAGAAAAGACCACGGATGAGGTCGTGCGATACCAGAACATCTCTGTTGACGCCATAGAAGCCGGCAACAAACCCGCGTACAAAGCTGCAAACAAGGTGGCAAATGAGGCCTTCGGTCGATCTTTCTTTATGCAGATCGCGCTGTCAACCGCTTTTCTGTGGCCCATTCCCTTTGCCTTGGCCTGGATGAGCTACAGATTCGCAGACCTGGAGTTTGGATTGCTGTTCACCGATCACACGGTCGGGTACCCATTCGTGTTCTTTCCCCTGTATGTGGGCGCATATCTCTTGTTCAAACGGGTCAAGTACAAGATACCGTATTTCCGTCGGATACGGCGAATCCTCGATTCATCTGCAAACCGCCACAGGGAGATGAGAAGCTTTGCAGACCTGCTTCCATCGAAGAAGAAGAAGACCGATATTGCGTCCGGCAAATGATGGGACTGAGCACGGCAGGCTCCGCGCTCGAATGAAAAGATTGACGGCCAAGTCTCTCGAGTTGCCGAACCTGGAAAACCAGTCGTCCACACGAGTCGAACGATAAGAGTATTTCAGAAACTGGAGGCAAGAATGGCTGACACCGGAAGAGCGACCGTGTACAGCATCTGCGTGATGTGCACGGTCCGCTGTCCCATCGAGGTGGAGGTGGAAAACGGTCAAGTCAAGAAAATCTGGGGCAACCCTCATGTCCTGGGCGGCCGCCATCTCTGTCCGAGAGGAGCCGCGGGGAAAGTCTTTCAGAATGACAGTGAGCGGCTCCAGTATCCCATGATGCGGGACGGTGAGAGGGGCGAAGGCAAATGGAAAAGGGCAACTTGGGACGAAGCCCTGGATTATATCGCCGACAAACTTAAGGCGAGCATTGACAAGTACGGTGGAGAGAGCGTTGTGCTGGGTGACCGCGGCGGCGGTTTCACCGATCTTCAAAAGGCTTTCATCAAAGCGCTGGGTTCGCCCAATTATCTCAATCATCACGGAGCATGCTCCAGCAGCGTACACAACGCACACAACGCCATTGCCGGTCACAGGCGCAATACGGTCGCGTACGACTTCAAGAACTGCAAGTACACCGTCCTGTACGGCAGGAATATTCTCGAATCCATCGGCACCAAAGAAGCCAAAGACTTCATCGATGCCCTTGAGAGCGGAATGAAATTCGTACACATTGACGTTCGCTGGAATTACACTGCCGCGAAGGCCGACCGGTTCTTCATCATCAGGCCGGGCACTGACTATGCCTTCAATCTCGCGCTGATCAACACAATACTCCGCGACAATCTCTACGATGCCGAATTCGTGGACAGGTGGGTGCTGGGAATGAAGGAGTTGGAGGAATTCATAGGCCCCTATGCGCCTGAGTGGGCTGAGAGGGAAACCGGCATTCCGGCTAAAGAAATTAGAGCCATAGCGCACGAAGCCGCTGATCTGAAGCCCGCCGTGGTTTTCAACCAGGGTTGGATGACCGCCTGGACCGAGAACGACTACTATTTCAGGCGATCCATCTACATACTGAACGCGCTCATGGGCGTTTACGAGGCAAAGGGCGGACTTCTTTTCAGCAAGGGCGAAGCCGCGGCCGGTTACAAGCCGGTGAAAATGCTCAAGCCGCTCTCCCCTAAGGTCGACAGGAAAAGGTTGGACGGCGTGGGCTGGAAGTACAAGCATCTCTCCGAGGACTACGGGATGGCCCAGATGCTTCCCTACGCCATCTTGAAAGAGGACCCCTACCCCGTGAAGGCCCTCATATGCTATCGCTTCGATCCTCTCTCTTCCTTTCCCGATCCAGCGGCTTACTTAGAAGGCCTCAAGAAATTGGACCTCCTGCTCAGTATCGACGTCAACTACAGCCACATTGGCTGGTATTCGGACGTAGTGCTGCCGGAGTGCACATACCTGGAGCGCACCGATCCGGTCCTGGTCAAGAAGGGGCCAAAACCGGCTTTGTGGCTGAGAAGGCAGGCTGTGGAGCCAAAGTACGACAGCAAACCCAAGTGGTGGATATTCAAGCAGCTGGCAGAGCGACTCGGCATAGGAGAGTACTTCCCCTACAACACCATCGAGGAATTGATCGAGTGGCAACTTCAGGACACCGGGATCAAGCTCTCCGATTTCGACGAGAAGGGAGTTGTGTCGCTTTCCGATAAACAGATACTCTGGGACAGGAAGGACGGTCTCCAGTTCAAGACACCCTCGGGAAAAATAGAGTTCCTCTCGAGCCTGCTGGAGGACAACGGCATCCCATCCTTCCCGGTGTATGAGAGTCCCAAGAAGCCTCCAAAGGGTCAATACAGGCTCGTGACCGGAAAAATTGGCGTGCACACTCAGGGGACTTCCCTGAACAACCCTTATCTCAACGAGATTCAGTCCGAAAACACGTTGTGGATAAACACCGGTGAAGCTGAAAGGCTTGGGGTCGCAACCGGCGACACCGTTGAAGTTTCCGTAAAAGGGGTAACCCAGGAGGTGAAAGCCTCTGTTACGGATCACATACATCCGGAGGCTGTTTTTACTCTTCACGGGTACGGTCGCGAAATCCCGTTGCAAACAAGGGCCTATCAAAAGGGAATGCGTGACAATACCCTGATGAAGGGCCTTCTGAAGCCTACGGTCGGCGGAAACTGCCCAATCACGGAATGCTTCGTGAAGATCAAGAAGAAACCGTGAGGGCTTTACGGCCGGGAGATTCAGTATGAGTGACTACTATATACACCAGGATCAGAAAAGGTGCATTGGATGCCGAGCATGTGAACTCCACTGCAAAACCACACACGACGTACCCGTGGGCCCCAGCTTCTGCAAGATAATTCCTGTGGGCCCTGAGGTAGTGGGAGGCGTGCCACGGATACACTTTGTGTTCATGCCCTGTTTTCATTGTGAGCAGCCGTGGTGTGTCGCGGTGTGTCCCACGGGGGCCATGAACCAAAGACAGAAGGACGGTATTGTCAGTGTGGACCGGTCCCTTTGCATCGGTTGCAAGACCTGTATCACGGCGTGTCCCTGGGGCGCTCCACAATGGGATAAGGAAACGGGCAAAGTGTTCAAGTGTGACTTCTGCAAGGACCGGCTTGACGAGGGGCTCGAACCCTCGTGCGTCACCGGGTGCACCACCGCGGCTCTGAAATGGGTGACGCCCGCTGAATCGTCCGCACTGAGGCGCGAGAGGTTCGCCAAAGGGATAGCCAAAGACATACCCGATCGATGATGTGTGCGCGCTTACCTGGAGCGTCAAGCCGTGGTTGACGATACCGACCGACGCCTCGGACTATGTTGGGAGGCCTGTCATGGCAGACTCGCAAGATAGGCAATCCGGTTCCTTCGGTGACCGTGGAGGCCTCTCATTTCCGCCCTGTATTTATGATCTCTGTTTGCAGTTGCTTCACGCAGGTGAGACATCAGTGGAAGATCGCGTCCGTGCACTGCCGAGGTGCATTGGTTGCGGCGCCTGCGCAAACCGCTGTCCGAATAGCGGATTGCGGATTGAAGAGCGTGGCCGCGAACGTCTCATCCTGATTTCCGGGACTGTCATCGCAAGGATGGAAATGGAAGAGTGCAAAGGGTGCGGCCTCTATTACGTTCCGGTAGCGTTGCTCAGGCATGTGGACAATCTGGTGCAGGCGCCCCAAGACGTGTTCTACCGCGAGCTTTGCCCACAGTGCAAAAGGATCGCTCAAGCCGCGAGGATTGTGGGCGGCCGGGCTGATTTTGGCCAAATAATGTAATGAAGGTATGCACTTGACTACACCAACCACAACATGTGGTATGCGCAAATAGAATTCGCTTCCCATAGAGGGGTTAAGAAAGCGAAACCCACGAACCTTGGTCGCCTGCCCGGCGAACCCAGAATCGGAGTCCGGGGCAGGCCCCGGGGGTCGGGACAATCTGGAAACCGAGAGAGAAGCCTGTAGGAATGTGGCGTGTGCCCCGAAGCCGGATGCCGGAACCGAGACCGGAACATGCTTCGTCAAATCGCAACTGTGTTTCCGATGCCCCAGCGCGGCTAATCAGACCTCTCAGTTATCCAAACCGGCAGCCCGGATACCTTTGATGGCCAAGGCCAGTGACTCGGCGTTGGCTTCAAGATGGTACCCTCCCTCCATGACGAGAATCACGCGTCCGTCACAGTGTTGCTTTGCGA
>CAZGNL010000037.1:0-36527 GCA_964527475.1 uncultured Syntrophaceae bacterium | reverse complement strand
GAAGATGGGTCCGACAGCCGGCCCCCCCCTCACCCTAACCCTCTCCCGCCAGGGGAGAGGGGACTCCTATCCCCCCTCCCTTGACGGGAGGGGCAGGGGGCGGGTGATCCTAATACCGAATGTCAATGCGCATCACTATAGCTTGCATGCCTAGAGACAGAGGCACAACGAAGCATGAAAATGCAGGAAGCGCACCGGGACCCGACGTTGTAGGGGCACTTTCATGCTTCGTTGTGTCTTTATTTAGGCATGGGTGTTCATAGGAACACCGTTATCCGGAATTGCACGTTCCGTCCCGACCGTCAGGTAGGGTGGAACTTTGACTTTCAGTCTGCGGCGGCCGGTTGCTCCAAGGAAATCGGCTTGGCAGACCGCAAAACAAGTACCCTGGGACTCAAACTCATGCATGGTATTCTTCTGTTGGACAAACCTGAGGGGATCACCGCAAACAAGGTGGTCGGTATCGTAAAAAGGAACGTCAAGCCTTCCAAGGTGGGGCACACGGGAACACTGGACCCCGCAGCCACGGGCCTCATGGTGATTATGATAGGATCGGGAACACGGACCCTGGACTATCTTGACGAGCACAGAAAGGGATATTCCCTGCAAGTAAGACTTGGTGAGGAGTCGGACACAGGAGATCGAGAAGGCAAGATCGTTCGGACCGGAGATCCCACAGGAATAACCCTGGAGCGGCTCGGAGAAGTCCTTGAAAAGTATCGAGGTGTCCTTGACCAGGTTCCGCCTCATTTCGCGGCGATCAAGAAGAATGGGGTGCCACTCTATAAGCTGGCCCGAAAGGGGGTTTTCCCCGAACTGCAGCCTCGCAAGGTGGAAGTATTTGTCCTTGAATTAAAGAAATGGGACTGTCCCATACTCGAACTGGAGATGGTCTGCTCCAAGGGTACCTATGCGCGAGCCCTGGCACGGGATATCGGACGTGATCTGGATGTGGGTGGACGGCTGGAGAGCCTAAGAAGGACCTCCAGCGGCCCTTTCAAAGTGGAGGACGCACTGGCTCTTGACGACATCTCCCTGGGAGATGCCCAAATGATTCGGGAGAACCTCATCAGTCTTCCCCAGGCCCTGGCTCATATTCCCGACATCCTGATCGTCCCGCAGGATATAGGAAGACTCATGCGAGGGAACCCGGTCATTTTCCCGAGGTCCAGGTTGACCGAGTTGAAAACTGTACAAGATCAACCCCCGCGACTGTTTAAGGTGGTGTACGGAGACGGAGGGGTACTTATTTTGGTTCGACCCGAGCCCAAGGGGTCGGATCTTTTTATGCGTCCTGTCAAAGTGTTCGTCACCGATGATGATTTGGATGAGAGTCCGTCTTGAACCCGGTAGACCGTCCCACAAACACGTTCAGGCCGACCATCTCCGGGAGGGAGAGTGAGCAAGGCGATTTTCCGCATTCACCAACGGCAAGGAACTCACGAAACGATTCAATTCAAGAGTTTCCCCATTATCACTTGTGAAGTCGTATATCTCCGCGTATCGGGGCCGGATACGATTTCAAACATAATAGTGTCTTCGATTTGCATTCCCCGCTGGTCACCAGAGCGTTGAGCGTAACCATTTTGAGGAAACCATTCCGGCCGGCTAACGTTACGCCACAGCCGCGCGGCCGCTTTGCGTCGGCTGCAAGCACCTTGTTAGGCAATTGAGCAGCATGACTTGAAGAATTCCTACAAATGGATATTCAGGTTTAGGCGCCTATCCTTCTGTAGTTCCAGTGAAGTTTGCCTAAGTTGTGTCCAATAGGAATGATCTTTGGAGAAAACTACCGTTTCAATCTGCTCCTTCAAATTGGGGAAATGACTGTCTAATATGCCTTGAACATTCTGCCGGTTTCGGTCTGAGCGCTCTTTGATGCTGAGGCCGTATATCCATATCATATCAGTGCATGGAGCCAACATATCAATCAATGGTTTCACATCCGTAATATAGGGTATGACCGGACAAATCAAAGCGGAAGTCTTGATACCGGCCTTCCTCAATTTGTGTAAAGCGTCGATTCTGGATTCAGTGTCCATGGTATTGGCTTCAAACTGCTGACGGACACGATTATCATTGAATGCCACGGATACACTGACTGAGGCGCCGTCCATTTCCCGCAATACGTCCATATCACGGAGAACCAGGTCAGACTTAGTGAGAATGCTCGCAGAAAATCCCTTTTCCAAAAATAACTCCAGAACCTGCCGGGTTTGATAATACTCGGCCTCACATGGTTGGTAGGGGTCGGTTTTGCACCCCATATATATCTTCTGAGGAGCTATCCTTAGCAATTCTTCACTCAGTTGACCGGTAATGTCCTTATGAATAAGAACTTCTTTGGTCCAGTCTGTCTCCATTTCGTCAAGGACATAGCAATAGTAACAGTAATGTTCACAGCCGACATAAGGGTCAACTTGATAATCGAGATTTTTCAGACCACAAGGCTCCAAGATAGGTCGAGAAGAACATGTGGATACTTTCATTGACTAATGTCCTTTCCTTATGAATTTGTACATGTACGCCAACAGGGCAAATTGTAATTCGGCCTGAGGTGAAAGCTCAGCGGAGCGGTTTGTCCGCGTCCACTGGAGCGTCTTGTTCGGGGCTCCGCTTTTCCGGCCTGAGGTCCCGGGGTCTCGTCCGGACGGAACCGGGCTCGGTTACCTGGCACATCGTTTGGAATTATGCGGCGGTCTTGCCAATTCGGGGGTGTTCACCCCAGAATCCGGTCACCCTACGATCTCCCCTACTCCGAGAAGCCCCCTGGAGTCCCTCACAAAGCGGGAGGGAGGCAAGACCGTCGTCAAGTCGGTGAAAAAGGGCCATTATTCCTGTTTCTGAGCGTACTTCACCCTCCCTCTCTCTGTCAACCGTTCTTCCACCGTCCTTGTCACCCGAACACGGTGCGGTAATGTCGAGCCAAGGGAATCGCCGAAGCCACATGCACTTGCCACCTCCTGCCACGTGCTTTGACATCCGAGCCCTGTTGTCCTACAATTTGGTACGATTCATGCTCAACTGGCGACATCCCGATCCGGTAACCGGATCTGTTATGGCCGAAGTGAATGGACAAACGACAGTGAAAAGACAAGTTCAAGAATTGACGCTCCTTTTCCGGATCAGCCGGATCCTGGATCAGAGCATGGATTTGAGGGAAGTGGTCTCCCCCGTGCTGGAAGCCATGGCCGAACACATGGGAATGCTTAGGGGCACCATCGCGCTTGTGGACAGGGAATCCGGCGAGATATTCATAGAAGCTGCGCATGGACTTTCGGACCAACAGAAGGAGCGAGGCAAGTACGGGCTGGGCGAGGGTGTTACAGGCAAGGTCGTCAAAACCGGCAGGCCCGCGGTGGTGCCCAATATTTCGGAAGAGCCGCTCTTTCTGGATCGGACGCGTGCGCGAAAGAGTTTACGCAAAACCGATATCTCCTTTATCAGCGTTCCCATCAAGCTGGGCAACGAGGTGGTCGGAGCGCTCAGCGCGGACAGACTCTTTGAGGAAGGCGTGTCCTTCGAGGAGGATGTGCGGCTGCTTTCCATTGTCGCGTCCATGATAGCGGGCGCGGTTCGTCTTAGGAGGTCGGCTCAGGAGGAGCGGCGCCGGCTCATCGCAGAGAAGGAGATACTTCAGAGCCAACTCCGGGAACGCTTTCGACCTTCCAATATTGTGGGCGCTTCCAAGGTCATGCAGAACGTGTACGACCTCATAGCGCGGGTGTGCAAGAGTGACACCACGGCCCTCATACGGGGAGAGAGTGGAACCGGCAAAGAACTGGTGGCCAATGCCATTCATTACAACAGTCACAGGGCTTCCAGGCCTTTTGTGAAGGTCAATTGCGGCGCTTTGCCCGAAGGTGTCGTGGAGAGCGAACTCTTTGGTCACGAAAAGGGAGCGTTTACCGGCGCTGTGGCCGCTCGCAAAGGTAGGTTCGAGCTTGCTGAGGGCGGCAGCATCTTTCTCGATGAGGTGGGAGATCTATCCGCGGTCACACAAGTGAAGCTCCTGCGCGTGCTTCAGGAAAGGGAATTCGAGCGCGTCGGGGGGACCGCCACAGTCAAATCCAACGTACGGATAATAGCCGCCACCAACAAGAACCTGGAGACGCTCATCGAAGCCGGCATGTTCAGACAGGATCTGTACTATCGACTGCACGTCTTTCCTATCCATGTTCCCTCGCTTCGGGAACGTAGGAGTGACATCCCCCTGCTGGCCGATCATTTTGTAGAAAAGTGCAGTAAGGCCACGGGCAAGACGATTCGGCGCATTTCCACTCCCGCCATAGACATGCTCATGGCGTATCATTGGCCCGGGAACGTCCGTGAGCTGGAAAACGGGATTGAAAGGTCGGTTCTTCTCAGTTCCGACCAGGTTATCCACTCTCATCACCTTCCGCCTACTCTTCAGACGGCCGAGGCGAGCGGGACATCCCATTCAGGGACCCTCGCCGCGGCTCTGGCCAACCTGGAGAAGGAACTGATCCAGGACGCGCTGAAGATGTCTCGCGGCAACAGGGCCAAAGCGGCCCGTGCCCTGGGGATTTCGGAACGAATAATGGGCCTGCGGGTGAAGGAGTACCAGATACACTGCAAGCGATTTCGTACCTGAATGTAGGACGCGGCGCTCGGACCTACTTGGATGTCGCCGCCGCCCCCCGCGTCAAGGCCCCTCCGCTTTGCTCCGCAAACCAACATCTCAATATCATATCAACAGCTTGGAGACTCCTAACCTCCGCAGTCTCTTGTCTTGGCATCAAAATTGCTTAACCACAGAAATGGCAGTCGCGTCTCGTGATTATCGGCCCGACGCAATCAGGGCCGTTGTCTCAGTGTAGAGGCGAGTCGGTGATGCGCGCTTGATACCAAGTTGAGCTCGAAGGATTACGGTTCTGTTCTAGGGTGCCACTGCCGGCTTGCCCAGCAGTGCTCTTCAGTACTCGTTTGATCGCACATCGGTATGACACCCATACGCGTTCAGGGGCTCATACAGGAAATAGTAAATCGGAGGTGTTTGTCATGAATGCTGCTGATACCGGATGGGTTCTGGCCAGTTCCGCTCTGGTCCTCTTGATGACTCCCGGGCTGGCCATGTTCTATGGCGGCATGACCAGATCCAAGAATGTGCTGTCGACCATGATGCACAGCTTCTTCCTCATGGCGCTGGCCTCCATTGTGTGGCTTTTCTGGGGCTTCAGCATTGCGTTCGGTCCGGACCGGTTCAAGGGTTTGCTGGGGGGGCTGAATTACTTTGCGCTCGCAGGCATTGGAGGCGAGGTCTGGCCGGGCACCACGATCCCGGCCACTACTTTCATGATTTTCCAGGCAATGTTTGCCATCATCACGCCGGCTCTAATATCAGGCGCATTTGCCGAGAGGATGAAGTTCAGTTCCTTCATCGTGTTCATGGTCCTGTGGTTGACGTTTGTGTATTCACCGGTCTGTCACTGGGTCTGGGGTCCTGACGGATGGCTCGGTAAGTTGGGTGCGCTCGATTTCGCAGGCGGAACCGTGGTGCACATCAATTCCGCGGCGGCCGCTCTGGCGTGTGCCCTGGTGATCGGCAAACGGAAAGGGTACGGGACCACGCCCATGATGCCGCACAATTTGACTTTGACACTCCTCGGGGCAGGTTTACTGTGGTTCGGGTGGTTCGGATTCAACGCAGGAAGCGCTCTGGCGGCCAATGCCGGCGCATCCATGGCATTTGTGGTCACCCACATGTCCACTTCGGCAGCGGCCATTTCCTGGGTGTCTGCCGAATGGATCATCAAAGGCAAGCCGACCACTCTGGGTGTTGCCTCGGGCGCGGTTGCGGGCCTGGTCGCGATCACACCTGCGGCCGGGTTCGTCGGGCCTGTGTCCGCGGTGATTCTTGGCGGCGTTGCCGGGGTCTTGTGCTATCTGGCGGTCTTAGCCAAGAGTTCCCTTGGATACGATGATTCTCTGGATGTGGTGGGAATTCACGGCGTAGGCGGAGCGTGGGGCGCAATCGCAACCGGCCTGTTCGCCAGCGCGGCCATCGGAGGGACCGACGGGCTCTTCTTCGGGAATTCCGGGCAGATGTGGCCGCAAGTCATCGTCGTGATTGCCACAATAGCCTATTCCTTTGTGGCAAGCGTGATCATCCTCTACGTGGTGAAGGCGCTCATGGGCCTCCGAGTGGAGGAAGACGAAGAGGTCATGGGAGTTGACACGTCCTGCCACGGCGAAACCGCGTACAATCTCTAGCCCGGCACGAGTTCGCGGGCGCGGCGGTACCCTCGCGAACAAGGAGGACTTTCATAGGAACCTACATGCCTGAAATTACAGGCACAATGAAGCATGAAAGTCTTTTCCGTTGTGCCTCTGTTTCTAGGCATGTAAGTTGGTCTCACCGGATTGCAGGTGACCGAAAAGAGGAGAGAGATGAAAAAAATAGAAGTCATCATTAAGCCGTTCAAGCTGGACGACGTGAAAGAAGCGGTCGGCTCGATCGGGGTCCAGGGAATGACCGTCACGGAAGTCAAGGGGTTCGGCCGCCAAAAGGGACACAAAGAGATCTATCGCGGCGCGGAATACCTTGTGGATTTCCTCCCAAAGATAAAGGTGGAGATGGTCGTAGCCGACGACGTGGTTGAGCAGGTGATTGAAAAGGCCATCTCGGCCGCACGTACCGGCAAGATAGGAGACGGCAAGATCTTTGTGACTTCCGTGGATACCGTGGTCCGCATCCGAACCGGAGAACACGACCTGGATGCGCTATAGAGGGGTCTCGAACTTGAGACAGGAGAGCTACCGGGCGTAGGGCCAATTTGCGAGCCGGTTGGTGTGGGAGCTTTATTTGCAGGCCGAACCGGCCCGCCGGGCGCGCGGCGGGCGAGTGAATTCCTACAAGGGCGTGGGTCTACGGGAGAGAAACCTACCTGAAGGTAGGAATAAGGTTTACGCCATCTGTTCGTGATCAGGCAAGGTTGGCAAAACAACCAAAAAGATCAATTACATACCTATTGCACCCTGTCCCGTCGCTGTTTGGCATACTGATTGCTTCTTCACCAGTGTGGACTCCATTGATCCAGCACAAGGCATGCCCGGAGTGAATGTAGCCCTGTGGCGCCTGTTCATGGCACGGAAATTGGTCCAAGGAATTTACGAAATCAAGATTTCATAGCGAAAAAGGAGTATTGCATGGAACCAAGAGAGGTAATCGAATTTGCGAAAAAGAACGACGCAGTGATGGTAGACCTGAAATTCATGGATTTTCCCGGAATGTGGCAACATTTCAGCGTGCCCCTTCATGAATTGGAGGAGGATTCATTCGAGGACGGGTACGGGTTCGATGGTTCGTCGATTCGTGGTTGGCAGCCGATCCACGCGTCGGACATGTTGGTGATTCCCGATCCCGATACGGCTGTCATGGATCCCTTCATGGCCCATCCTACCTTGTCGCTTATCTGCAATATCGTGGATCCTATCACGAAGGTCCGTTACAGTCGTGATCCCCGAAACATTGCTCAAAAGGCGGCCACGTATCTCAAGCAGACCGGCATCGGTGACACCGCGTTTTTCGGACCTGAGGCGGAATTCTTCATCTTTGATGACGTGCGTTACGATTACGCGTCGAATATGTCATTTCATCAGGTCGATTCGGTGGAGGGTTGCTGGAACACCGGCAGGGAGGAAGGCCCCAACCTCGGATACAAGCCGCGCCATAAGGAAGGGTACTTTCCGGTATCGCCCACCGATTCTCAGCAGGACATCCGCACGGAGATGGTTCAGGTTCTGGAGAGCCTGGGAATCGTGATCGAGGCACAGCACCACGAGGTTGCCACCGCGGGCCAGGGGGAAATCGACATGCGATTCACTCCCCTGGTCAAGATGGGCGATCAGCTCATGTGGTTCAAGTATGTTTTGAAGAACGTTGCAAAACGTCATAATAAGACCGTGACTTTTATGCCGAAACCACTATTTGAAGACAATGGAACCGGTATGCACACTCATATGAGCATCTGGAAGGGCGGCAACCCACTATTTGCAGGCGACAAGTACGCGGGACTATCCCAGGACGCGCTCTGGGCAGCCGGAGGCATACTCAAGCACGCGCCGGCCCTGTGCGCCATCTGCAACCCGACAACCAACTCGTACAAACGGCTTGTGCCGGGGTTTGAGGCCCCCGTAAACCTGGCGTACTCTTCGAGAAACCGCTCCGCATGTGTACGTATCCCCATGTACAGCGCGTCTCCCAAGGCCAAGAGAATCGAATACCGGACACCGGATCCCTCCTGCAACGGGTACCTTGCCTTCAGCGCGATGTTGATGGCCGGTCTGGACGGCATAGAAAACAAGATAGATCCGGGCGAGCCGCTGGATAAGGACATCTACGCGCTCTCACCGGAGGAACTCGCAGATGTTCCGTCCACTCCCGGCAGTCTGGCGGAGGCTCTGGAGGCCCTTGAAGCGGATCACGAGTTTCTCCTGAAGGGCGATGTTTTCACCCAGGACGTGATCGACATGTGGATTCAGTATAAGACCGAAAACGAACTCAACCCGATTCGCATGCGGCCTCATCCATATGAGTTCGCGCTCTATTTTGATTGCTGATTCCACGGGCTTCCCGGTTTCAGGTGAGGATTGGGAAGCCCGAGTTTGAACTTCAGCCGTCGGAAGCGAACCACTGTGCTCCGACGGCTGTCTGTCTCATGATATAGTAGGCCCATAAGGGAGGCGCAAAACATGGGTGCCGTTAGAATCGCACAGGCTCAGATAAATCCTACTGTCGGCGACTTCGCTGCAAACGTGGACAAGATCGCCCGATGGGTCGGGCTCGCAAAGGATGCCGGGGCGGACATTGTGACGTTCCCTGAGCTCTGTCTCTGCGGGTACCCTCCGGAGGATCTGCTCTTAAGATCAGGATTCGTGCAGGACAACCGTAGGGCCCTGGAAAGGCTGATTCCTCGATGCACGGGTATTACCGCGATCGTGGGGTTCGCCGAGGGTGAACCGGGCAATGTGTTCAACGCGGCCGCGCTCATTCACGATGCCCGGGTGGTAAACGTGTACCGCAAGGTGGAACTTCCCAACTACGGTGTCTTTGATGAAAAGAGGTATTTTTTGTCAGGCTCGCGATGTCTCATTTTCGAGATGAACCACATACGGTTCTCGGTGACCATCTGCGAGGATATTTGGATTCGGGGCTCGGTTACTGAGAAGTGGGCGTGGGAAAACAGCGCCGACGTATCGCTCAACATCTCGGCTTCCCCCTTCCACGCGGGCAAACTCGCCCTGCGCCGGAGCATAGCGAGTGGTTTTGCCCAGGCCACCGGCGCCACAGTGTTCTTTACCAATCTTGTGGGGGGGCAGGATGAACTGGCCTTTGACGGCGCCAGTTTTGTGATAAGCCCTACGGGTGAACTGTCGGCGAGGGCCGAGAGCTTCAAGGAGGATCTGCTCGTCAGCGACGTGGAGATTGATCGCGATCAACCCGGCGATGCCCGTGGGCGAGTGGACCAGACCCGGGCTCAATTACACCGGCTGACCGCGCTTGGCCCGAAAGACCGAAAACCGATCGGTCCCTCTGTGGCTCCGGAACCGGAAAGGCTTGAGGCAATATACGGAGCGCTGGTGCTCGCAACCGGAGACTATGCGCGCAAGAACGGCTTCAGCAAGGTCGTAATAAGCCTGAGCGGCGGAATAGATTCATCGTTCACATCCGCGATAGCTGTGGATGCCATGGGGCCTGAAAACGTCGTTGGAGTCACCATGCCGTCCAAGTACACTTCCGACGAGACACTCAGAGACGTGGGACGTCTGGCGGAAAATCTGGGCATAGAATTGCTGACCGTTCCTATAGACAGAATCTTCCAATCTTACACTGACGAAACGGAAGGCCCGTTCGGGCAAGGAGAAGAGGGAATCGCGATGGAGAACCTGCAGGCCCGCATTCGGGGCAACATCCTGATGGGGGTCTCCAACCGATTCGGCCGGCTGGTGCTTACAACCGGTAACAAGAGTGAGCACGGTGTGGGCTACTGCACCCTCTATGGAGACATGGCAGGAGGATTCGCTGTTGTGAAGGACGTGCCCAAGACCCTGGTGTACGAATTGTCCGACTACGTGAACAGGAAGGCGGGAAGAGCAATCATACCGGAGAGTGTCATACGCAGGCCTCCCACCGCGGAACTGAAACCTGATCAGAAAGACACGGATTCATTGCCTCCGTACGAAGTCCTGGATCCCATTCTGACCGCGTACGTTGAAGAAGATAAGTCTCCGGCCGAAATTGTCGCGGCCGGCTTTGACCCGAAAATTGTGGCCGAAGTGGCCCGCATGGTGGACAGAAACGAGTACAAACGCAGGCAGGCCCCCCCTGGTGTCAAGATAACCCCCAAGGCCTTTGGAAAGGACAGACGACCGCCGATCACGAATGCGTACATCGACGGAGAATTGAACAACTGATACCGCTTCGCCATTTTGACGAGCAAAATATCGGGGTCAACGTATGGGGTGGTTTGGAGGGTCGCGCAGTACGCGTGGGGCGAATGAGCGGGCCCCGGACAGCTTACGTGACCTGACACCTGTCGGTAACATGACGTTGAAATGCCTGCCCGGCTAGGGCCTCCCCTCCAAGTCCGTGCGCAGCGTGCGCGCTCTTCGAGCACCCTGTCCGAGGCGAAGCCACGGACCAGTGAACAACGGAAAGGACTTTCATACTTCGTTGTGCCTTTGTTTCCAGGCATGTAAGTTGGTATGAAATGTGCCGCGTATTCCTGCAAATAGGACTAGCGCTGGAGACTGAGCAAGTGCTCCCCATTGGGCAACAGGGTCACCGCGATTTCCGGTGGGTCCGTGCCTGAGTCGATCATGCGTTTGCGTTGACAGTCCTGCGTGCCTGATCCGAGACAATAGCGCCTGCCAAGAAAGACTTTCGACTCCGGGTCTTGCAGTCTGTCCAGCATGACCGAGCATGCCCGCAAATTCATGCAGGCTTTTCCGGTGACGTTTTCCCAGTCACGTTCGGTATCCTCAAACTCGGCAAGGTGCATTCCGTTCGGCAGCAGCGTGATGGGAACGTCCTTTGGGCCTTTGCCTGCGTCTCGCAACCTCTTTCTTGCGCACCGGGCGCCTGAGTTGTTCTCGCAATAACTGTTGGCCCAGAAATCCTTGACCACTTGGTTCCGGAATTTGTTGAACATCGGACACTTGCTAATGAATTGACACGGCTCCATTGTATCCTCCCCTGTGCGCGTCCTCGGTTCCGACTATGGTATTATATCACATAGTGCCACAAGTACATGTCTCTTCAGTACTTGATCAAGGACTCTGTGTCCCGGGCGCCAAATGGACATTGTTTTGGACAATCGCTATAAGGTGGTTTGATATTCTACCTTTTGACATTCAATGACTAGATTAGGAGGCAAAGATGGCAGATCAAAAACAGACAGCGTTGGTCACCGGGGCAAGTAGTGGAATTGGACGGGAGACAGCCATCAGGTTGGCCGGAAAGGGATTTGAGGTCATAGCTGCCGCGAGACGACTGGATCGTCTCAATGAACTGGCTGATCAGGTTCAGGGTATTACCCCCAAGCAGGTCGATCTTTCACGACCTGAGGACACGGAGGCATTCCTTCGTTATCTTGCAGAGCTGCCGACCCCTGTTTCCGTTCTCATAAACAATGCCGGGTACAGTGTGCGGGGCGCTCTGGAGGATGTCCCCATAGAGGCCGCCAAACGCCTGTTTGAGGTCAATCTGTTCGCGCTCATGCGAGTTACACAGGCCTGTCTGCCCGGAATGCGTAAGCTGAGAAAGGGAACCATCGTGAACCTCAGCTCTATCGTCGGAAAATTTACTTTCCCCGGGAGCGGGGTCTATGCCGCCGCCAAATATGCGGTGGAAGGCATCACCGACGCATTACGCATGGAGCTGGCGCCGTTCGGAATAAGAGTAGTGGCCATCCGACCCGGCCCCATAGGCACTGAATTCAATGATGTCGGCAACGAACATACAGGCGACCTCATGGCCAGAACCGACCCGGATTACAAACCCGTCTATCAGGCCGCCGGCGCGGCCACGGGGAAGATGTTCGCTGGATTATCCGTTCCCGGTCCGGATCTGATAGCGGATCTCATCCTGGAGGCTGTTCTCTCGGACAATCCCAACGCGGTCTATGCCGCGGGCCCCTTTACCGACGATCTCCTCGAACAACGCAGGGATCTTGACGACCAGGCGTTTCACCGCTTCATGCTGGAGAAATTTGGTTTAGCGGACCTGAAGGTCTGATTAGGGCCCGTCACGAAATAACTGCCCCTACAATCGGCCCAGCAACGTTTTGCGACGTATATTTTGGGACAGACCCTTAGCGGCGCGGCCGGCATGTTCATGCCTTGTTCACAGAACAGGATCCTTTCCTCAAAAGAGTCCCGGAGGGACGACTGACAGTAGCTCTGGAATTTAGAGACTGTTTCTGAAACCCACGGCTATTCGTGGTCTGCCCCTTCGGGGCAGTTATTCCGCTTCACTCCCCGTTCTATCTCCTACGCCCTGTTGTTGTCCGCTGAATCGAGCCCCGCGTCGAAGTCAATGGGACACAAACCCGGTGTCCAGCGACACACTTATGGGTAAAGATCAGGGCTCTGCCTGGGAATGCATATCGGAAGGCTCCGCCTCCCCAACTTGGGGCCGGCCCTTTCGCGAACAAGGAGGTCTCTTGTGGGAACGCTGATGCAGCAACAAAATCGAGGCACAACGAAACACAGAAATGCTCGCAGACCCGTCGCTGGGCAGAGTGTGCGGCGCGCACCTGTGTGTGCGCCCTCTTACCATCCCTCGGACTCGAGAACGTGGTCGTTCCCGTTGGCCTCCGATTGGCTTAATGATTACCCACAGCCCACTTTTTTCTTGACTTTTGTGCTGAACTGTCTCATTGTTTCCAGCGTTTGTTGGAAAGTTTGGCTGGAATCAAACCACAACCATCATATAGAGAAATCTTCGCTGTGATCCCAGTTCGATGGGAACCAGTATCCGCGTTATTATCTGAAGCAGGGACTGCGGCCTACGAAGCGCCTCATGTGCCACCACCGAACCCAAAGCACTGCGATCACGCAATACCAGGCTACAGCTGATGAGGCAAGAACCGGGTACAGTCGGTTCCCGGAACGTAACCGTTCACCGCGAACCGTACAAGCTCCCGGAATTACGTATGGGGGAGGTTTGGAGGGGGAGATGAGTCGCCCCCTCCATTCTCACCGAGCGCAGAACCGCTTCAAGCCCGGTGAACCATAGCCCCGGAACGCGCACAGACTACCCCGGTCACGTGGAGACACGGCACATTTTTCCTGAGCGTGGCCTTTGCTCTTGTTTGATTTCAACTTGACACAAAGCCCATTCTCATGGTGTTCCGCTGAGAAAGGTCCGGGGTTGCGTAGTCAGGGGACGAGAAGGAGGGCTGGAACATGCCGAAATGGTTGGAAGAAACAGAGGAACTGGTTCATTCGGGACGAATTAAGGTTCCTTACACGTGGTGGGTTGGGGAGACCGGGACCGATTTCTTCAACGCACTAATGGGCGAAAAGAAGATCATGGGGACGTACTGTTCCAAATGTGAAATGGTCTTCATCCCTCCGAGAAAGGCGTGCGGAAGGTGCTTCAATGAACGGATGGAGTGGAGAGACGTGGGTCCGGAGGGCACGCTGATCACGTACACTGTTCCCGGGTACCGGTCAGACATCCATCCATTGGAACCGGGTTTTGCGTACGGGATCATCAAGCTGGACAGCGCGGACACGGGTATCACTCACCTGATCTCCGAATACGAAGAAGGGGAGATCAAAGCCGGCATGCGGCTTGAGGCGGTGTTTAATGAAGAGCCCCAGGGCAATATTCTCGATATCAAGTATTTCAGGCCCGTGAAGTAGCAATCAGCCACAGGCGCAAACAGATCGGAGAGGCGAAAAATGGACAAAGTTGCCATTGTGGGTGTTGGACAGACCAAATATGAACGCAAGAAAAAGGGCGACACCTTCGCGGATATGGTCTACGAGGTCACGGTCAAGGCCCTCGACGACGCGGGCCTGACCATCGCAGATGTGGGCAATGTGATCAGTGTTTCCAACGACTTCTGGGACGGGAGAACCATTTCCAGTATGGCGATTCAGGACGCGTGCGGCTCGCGGCACAAGGACATTTCCACGGTAGAGGGAGACGGGCTGTTCGGAGCACTCTATGGGGCCATGAGGGTGCTGTCCGGGTCATTTGACACCACTCTGGTGGTCTCTCACATGAAGTGTTCCCAGAGCCGAATGAACCTGATTACCAACGCGATGTTCGATCCCATTTACACCCGTGCGCTCGGACTCGATTCCATTACCTCCTGCGCTATGCAGGCCCGGGCTTACATGGACACCTTCGGGATCACCGAGGAGCAATGCGCAAAGGTTTCGGTGAAGAATCACGGCAATGCCAAGAACAACCCACTCGCTCAGCTGCCAATGGACATCACCGTTGGTGATGTCATGGCATCGGGCATGCTCTCGGCCCCCATCAAGCTGCTGGACGCGTCACCCATAACCGACGGGGCCGCGGCCGTGATTTTGGCCGACGAGAAGGCTGCAAAGAAGTGCAAGAGCAAGCCGGTATGGCTGAAGGGTGTGGGCCATTGTTCCGATGCGTATCATCTTGGGGATCGTGACCTGGCCCGGTCTCCCGCGCTCAAGAAGGCTGCGGAAAAGGCCTATGCCATGGCCGGCGTTACGAATCCGTTCAAAGAGGTCGATGTTGTGGAACTCTATGACACATTCACATATCAGGAACTTATGTGGCTGGAAGGCCTCGGCTTTTGCGAGGAGGGCGGTGCGGGCCGACTGATTGACGAAGGCGTGACGCAGATGGCCGGCGAGTTGCCGGTCAATCCTTCAGGTGGGTGCCTTTCAGCGCACGCGGTTCTGGTGGCCGGCTTGGCCAGACTCATCGAGTCGACGCTTCAGATTAGAGGCGAGGCCGGCGACCGGCAGGTGGACGACGCCAAGACGGCCCTGGCGCATGGGATCAACGGTCCCTGCGGACAGGGTCATTGCGTGATGGTGATCGGAGCATAAGGGACATTCGCGCAAAGTCAGGAGGACATACTATGGCCAAACGCGCGGCAATAGTTGGAACAGGGCAGACTCAGTGCAGGAGCAGCCGAAAAGATGTCAATGGACAGGAACTCATCAATGAAGCCGTCCAGCGTGCGCTTCAGGATGCGGAATTGACCAGGGACGATATTGATGCCATCGTGATCGGCAACATGGATCATTTCGAGGGGATCAACTATGTGGACAGCTGGAGCGTGGACGGCTCCGGCGGATACATGAAACCGATTTTCAAGGTGACCACCGGCGGCACCACAGGCACCACTGTGGCTATGGCCGGTTACTATCATGCGGCCTCGGGGCTTTTCGATAAGGTCCTTGCAATAGGATGGGAAAAGAATTCCGAGTCCGATACTACCGGTGCGATTATCACGGCTTTTGATCCGGTGTTCGACCGTCCCACCTTCGGCGGCGCGGTGGGCGGCCTTGCAATCATGGCCACCCGCTACATGCACCTGTACGGCGCCAAGGAAGAGGATGCGGCCAGGGTGGCTGTTCGGGATCGGCGCCACGCGCTGAATAACCCGTACGCTCATCTCCAGATGGACATAACCGTCGAAGACGTAATGAAATCTCCGATGATTTCTTATCCCGTGAAGTATCTGGACATGTGTCCTCGCACTGATGGGGCTTGCGCTGTGATTTTCGCATCCGAGGACGTGGCTGAAAAGATCACCCCCACTCCTGCTTGGGTACACGGCACGACCAATCGTCACAACTACACGAATACCGGGGATCCGTCGTGGGACAATTTGCAGTCGCTCCATGAGGCTTCCTCCAAGCTCTACGACAAGCTGGGGATCAAGGAGCCTTTGAAGGAATTCGACGTAATGGAACTCTACTTCCCTTGTTCCTGGTCCGGTCTTGCCTGGGTCGAGGACCTCGGGCTTTGCGAGCGAGGAGGATCCCCCAAGCTTCACTGGGATGGAGTCACCGACATGGGAGGTGAGCTTCCCATAAATCCGTCCGGTGGTGTGCTTTCCAGCAATCCGATCGGCGCGACGGGTCTCCAGAGAACGGCTGAGGCGGCCATTCAAATCATGGGCAAGGGTGACAGGAGACAGGTCCTCGATGCCGAGCTCGCTCTGATCAGCGGGTTCGGTGGATGCTTCTGGTCTGATCTGATGGCGGTCGGGGCCAAGAAACCGGATTGAGTGCCGGTCCAACGTGCCAAAAGAAAGGTAGGACCGAATGCCTGAGAAAATGATGTTGTTGAGCATCAGTTCCGGTGAAGCTGAGCAGCCGTTTGAATATGCGGTCGGGAAATACGGCTCCAGGTTCCTCACGGAACTCAGGGACAACAAGACAATCGTCGGTATTCGTTGCCCCAAGTGCAAAAAGGTCTTTGTCCCGCCAAGGCGAGTCTGCGGAGAATGCTTCGTGGCCATGTATGAGTTGGTGGAACTGAGCGGCAAGGGGACCGTGGAGACCTACACCGTGCTCTCATTCGGATTTGTCGATCCGGATACGGGTAAGCAACGTCCTGTGCCGTACACCTGGGGCTTTATTAAGCTGGACGGCACCGACAACACCTTTGTCCATTGTCTCGAGGAAACCGATCTTGACAAGCTCAAGATCGGAATGCGGGTGCAGGTCGTGTTTGAGGAAGAGCGAAGAGGGCACCTCCTGGATATTCGATATTTTGAGACAATAGAGGAATAGAGGAATAGAGGAATAGAGGGCTGAACTCGTAAGCCTTCAGTTTCCCCGGGCAGATCTTGACATCACGAATGTCATTGCGAGGAGTGAAACGACGAAGCAATCCCCATATTCAGCGCGCATGAGATTGCTTCCTCCGGTTCAAGCCCGGAGTCGGAATGACATCTTGCGAGACCCACCCGAATGACTGAAGGCATACCCGGACTCCGCGATCCAGGGACCCAATTTCAGTCGTCCCTCCGGGACACATTGGATTCCAGCGATAAGTTAACGCATATGGGGGTAGGGGGAGGGTGATCGCGGCGCCGAATGTCAATGCGCATCACTATAATTCAGGAGTATTCTCATGGATTTCGAATTCACCGAAGAACAGAAAATGCTCAAAGAGACGGTGGCCAAGTTCGTGGACAAGGAGGTCGTCCCTTTGGCCCCGGAGATCGACGAGCAGGAGCGGTTTCCCGAAGAGAGCTTCAAGAAGATGGCCGAAATGGGGCTTTTCGGCATGTCAATCCCTGAAGAATATGGCGGAAGCGGTGTTGACTTTGTTTCGTGCGTTCTGGTGATGGAAGAATTGATGAAGGGCTGTGTGGCCACAGGGAACACCTATGGCGCACATGCCATACTATGCGCCGAGAATATCTACCGGAACGGCACAGACGCTCAAAGGCGCAAGTACCTACCTGACCTGATCGCAGGAGAGAAAATCGGCGGCATGGCCATTACCGAGCCCGGGGCCGGCTCCGACGCCACGTCCCTGCGCACTCGTGCGGAAAAGAAGGGTGACAAGTATATCCTCAACGGCACAAAGATGTTCATAACAAACGGGCCGGTGGGCGATGTGTTTGTGGTGTACGCGAAGACCAATCCCGCGGCCGGCCACAAGGGGATTTCCACATTCATAGTTGAGAAGGACTTCCCCGGGTTCTCCCGGGGCAGGACCCTGAAGAAGATGGGCGTGAGGGGGTCTCCGACCGGCGAACTCATATTTGAAGACTGCGAAGTTCCGGCCGAAAATCTTCTCGGTGAGGAGAACAAAGGTGTAAGGGTCCTCATGAGCGGTCTGGACCGGGAGAGGATTCTCTGGTCCATAGCGCCCATCGGAGTTGCTCAGGCGGCCTTTGATTTGGCCTTCAAGTATGCCTCGGAAAGGGTCCAGTTCGGGGCCCCTATCATCACGTTCCAGATGATTCAGGACATCCTGGCCGACGTGGCCGCCAAGGTCCAGGCAGGACGGGTTCTGGCGTACTGGGCCGCGACCATGGCCGATTCCGGAAGAAAGGTAAGACTGGAAGCCTCCTATGCAAAGCTCTTTTGCGCTGAGGTGGGCGTGGAGGCTGTGGGCAAGGCCGTGCAGGTCTTTGGTGGGTACGGATTCATCAGGGAATTCCCGATCGAGCGCATGTACCGGGACGT
Organism: uncultured Syntrophaceae bacterium; assembly: GCA_964527475.1. Lineage (GTDB taxonomy): Bacteria > Desulfobacterota > Desulfomonilia > Desulfomonilales > Desulfomonilaceae > CAZGNL01. The sequence continues at coordinate 18,347 of CAZGNL010000037.1, read as the reverse complement.
AAAAGGAATCGAATTCGGCGCGGGCACAAACCAGATTCAGAAACTCATTATCATGAGGGAACTCATGAAAGGACTCAAATAGGAAGATCTCAAACAAAAAGGCCGATTCACTGACACTCACTCAAGGAGGGAAACCAATGGACGACAGGAGCTGGCACAAGTCTTATGCTCCGGGAGTGCCCACGAGCATCGACTACGACGAAATAACACTACCGGCGGCGTTGGAGCGAACGGTTCGAAACCATCCCGACACAGTCGCCCTGATAATGATGGGTAAGAAAATCACGTACCGTGAACTGGGCGAGTTGGTGAATCGTTTTGCTAATGCGCTGGCGGATCTCGGCATTCAAAAGGGAGACAAAGTAGCCATCAGCCTCCCGAACATGCCCCAGGCCGCGATAGCCCCGTATGCTGTGTTGAAGCTTGGCGCGGTGGTGGTCATGTGCAACCCCCTGTACACTGAGGCGGAATTGACGCACCAGATCAGCGATGCCGGGTGCAAGACGGCCATAGTCCTCGATCTGCTGGTCCCGCGAATCAAAGCGATTCAACCGAATACACAGATCGAAAACATAATAGCGTGCCACATCCGCGATTATCTTCCGTTCCCTGCAAAGCAGCTGTTCGGCCGTCTCATCAAGAAGGAAATGCACAGGAACACCGACCCCAACGAGGGTGTGCATGACTTCCTGGACCTGGTGAACAAATTCCCGCCCGATCCTCCCGCCGGCGATGTCGTTATAGATGATCTTGCCGCGCTTCAGTACACAGGAGGCACAACCGGCCTGTCCAAGGGCGCTGTTCTGACCCACAGGAACTACTCCTGCAACGTTCAACAGTTGATAGCCTGGCTCCCGGATGCGAGAGACGGGGAAGACACCATCATGGGTATCTTCCCGTTTTTCCATGCCGCAGGATTCACAGCGGTAATGCATCAGTCCTTTTTCCGCGGAATCACCATCGTTCTGATTCCACGTCCCGAGCCCGCTATCGTTCTTGAAATGGTTCGGAAGCACAAGCCCGACTGGTTCCCGTGCGTCCCGACCATTTATGTGGGTATCCTGAGCCACCCTGATTTTCCCAAGACCGATTTCTCATCCGTCAAGGGATGCGTATCGGGCGCTGCGCCACTGGCCCTGGAGACCATTCGTGAGTGGGAGGAAAAGGTCGGCGCCACAATAATCGAAGTTTACGGCCTGACCGAGACATCGGTCATGTCTCACGCCAACCCGTGGGGAGGAACCACCAAGGTTGGAAGCGTGGGGCTCGCGATCCCGGATACCGACTGCCGAATCGTAGATTTGGAAACAGGCGAAAAGGAAATGCCCCAGGGCGAGTCCGGAGAAATCACGTTGGCAGGTCCCCAAGTCACGCAGGGATACTACAACAGGCCCCAGGAGACCGCTGACGCTATTCGCGACGGTTGGTTCTACACCGGTGATATAGGGTACATCGACGAGGAAGGATACCTCTTCATCGTGGACCGCAAGAAGGACATGATAATCGCCGGCGGGTACAATATTTATCCTCGCGACATCGATGAAGTGCTGTTTGAGCATCCAAAGATCCAGGAGGCCGCGGCCGTGGGCCTGCCCGATTCCTATCGCGGGGAGACGGTGAAGGCGTTTGTGGTCACAAAGGAAGGCGAGACCCTTACGGAAGAGGAGGTAATAGCCTTCTGTAAAGAAAAACTGGCCCCTTACAAGGTACCGAAAATGGTGGAGTTCATGGACGAACTTCCCAAGAGCAACGTCGGAAAGGTCCTCAGGAGAAAGCTCAGGGAAATGGAAATGGAGAGAGGTGAGAAGAAAGAATAGCGGTAATGCGCCCGGTGAACCATTACCGGTCAACCGTCTTTCGATAAAACCATTCATACCAAGTTGCGTTCAAAGAAGTACAGTGTACAGATGAGGGACCGAGTCCCAAAATCCCCCCTAACCCCCCTTTAGCAAAGGGGGGCAGGGGGGATTTCTCCCTTCCGGACTTGAGCCATATGTTCCCCCTTTGGAAGCGCACTGGTATCAGACCAGCAAAGGAGCGATTCTACATGAGCGCAGAGAACTCAACAGACGCGGCCCTGGTGACTTACCATCGAGAGGGCCACGTGGGGTTCATAACCCTCAACAGGCCGGAGAAGCGCAACGCCTTGAATCCCAAGGTTTGGAGCGCCCTGGACGACGCGATAGACGACGCGGAAAAGGACGACGAGGCCCGCGCGGTTCTCGTGCGAGGAGCGGGGAAGTCTTTTTGCGCGGGCCTGGATCTTACCCCGGAAAATGAACTGTTTACGGTGTTGAACGGGCCGGTCAACGCGGCTCAGAAAGTGTGGTTCTACCGGGAAGTTAGAAAGACCCAGGACATTCACACACGCCTTGAACGCCTGAAAAGACCCACCATCGCGGTCATTCAACGGCACTGCCTCGGCGCGGGTCTGGAATTGGCCCTTTGCTGCGACATTCGGCTCTGTGACGCGGAAACCCTTTTCGCTTTCCCCGAGGCCAAGCTGGGGTTCATAACGGACGTAGGCGGATTGCAGCGTCTCACCAAGGTTGTGGGGCCCGCTCACACGCGGGAGATAGCCTTTCGCGGGCACAGATTCAACGCGCAACGGGCTCAGGCCATCAATATGGTGAATGAGGTTTACCCTGACAGGGAAACCCTGGAAGCCAAGGCCATGGAAATGGTCCAGGAAATCGCGGACAATCCTCCGCTCGCGGTGCAGGGCGCCAAAGAGGTTCTGCTCTTTGACGAAAAAGCTCCTCTTGACGAATCCCTGGACTACAACGCCGCGAGGTCGAGTATGATCGTGCCGTCCGAAGATCTGATGGAGGCTGTGTCCGCGTACTTGCAAAAACGCACGGGAGAATTCAAAGGCGCCTGAGCAAGGTATCTCCCTGCACACGTGAATGAATAATCTGAAACGGAAAGAAGGAACTTAAATGGGTATCAACTACTTTTATCGCGACGTGCGGGACGCCAAGTTCGTGCTCCTGGAACACCTGGACATGGACAGAGTCCTTTCGTACGACAAATACCGGGACTTCAGCCTCGATGATTTTCCCATGATCATCGAGGAAGCCCTTAAGGTCGCCACAGAGTCTCTTGGTCCGACAAATCAGGACGGGGACAGAGAAGGCTGCAAAATCGAAAACGGGGTGGTCAAGGTCCCCGCGTCTTTTCACGATTGCTGGAAGGTCCTGGCCGAGAACGGCTGGATCGGCATGTACAATTCGCCCGAGTTCGGCGGACAGGGTCTCCCGCTGCCGCTCGCGGGAATGGCTTCTGAACTATTCGACGGCGCGAACGCAGCCCTGATGATCGCGGCCGGGCTGAGCGCGGGAAATGGACGCCTGATCGAGAGCTTCGGCACGGACGAGGACAGAGCGCTGTTTGTAGAGAAGATGTACTCCGGGGTGTGGACCGGTACCATGTGTCTCACGGAACCGGATGCAGGCACCGACGTGGGTTGGCTCCGAACAAAGGCGATCCCTGATCCCGATTCGGGCGATCCGCGCATATACAAGATCCAGGGCACGAAACGCTTCATAAGCGCAGGCGAGCACGATCTGACCGAGAATATCATCCATCTGGTTCTTGCGCGGATCGAAGGGGCGCCGCAGGGTACCAAGGGCATCAGCCTTTTCATCATCCCCAAGATCTGGGTTGAACCTGACGGCGCTCTTGGAGAGCCCAACGACGTGGAGTGCAGTAACATCGAACACAAGATGGGGTTGCACGGTTCACCCACCTGCACGTTGAACTTCGGAGATCAGGGCAAATGCCGAGGCATCCTTCTGGGTGACCCGGGAACCGGCATGGCAAAGATGTTCGAGATGATGAACGCTGCCCGAATGGCCACTGGTTTAGTGGGACTTACACTAACCGCGAACGCATATGACACGGCCCGGGTGTACGCCAAGGAGCGAGTCCAGGGCCCGCCGTTCACAAACCGGCACGCGGATCGGGTCCCCATCATCCAACACGAGGATGTGCGCCGCATGCTGATGAGGCTCAAGGCCGGCACTGAAGCCATGCGCGCCATCGTCGCCAAGGTCTTCTACCTTATCGACGTTTCCCAGCACGACCCGGATGAAGACCGGCGAAGGGAAGCAGGGATGCAGATGGAGATGTTTACTCCGCTCGTGAAGGCGTACTGTTCAGACTTCGGGTACGAGCTGATCCGCGACGCTATTCAGGTTCTCGGTGGAGTGGGCTATTGCCGGGAATTCCCTGTGGAACAATATGCCCGAGATGTAAAGAGCGCGTCCATCTACGAAGGGACCAGCTATATTCAGGCTTTGGACCTGGTCGGGCGCAAGTTGGGAATGGACGGGGGTAAGGTCTTCCAAAATTGGATCGAGGGTGTCATGGCATTTACCGCTGAGTACAAGGAGGACCCGGACTTTGCCCAGGATTTCAAACTCCTTTTCAAGGCCGCTCAGGCCACCGGCGACTACACAATGCGGTACATGCAGTACTTCCAGGGCGGCAAACTCCCTTTGATTGCCTTGAGCGCAACAGGCTTCCTGGAGTGCTTTTCCGAGACGCTCCTGGGCCAGTTGATGTTGGAGCAGGGCCTCATAGCCCGCGACAAACTCAAGGAAGTGACCCCGGATACCGCTGACGGCATTTTCTATCGCGGAAAGGTGGAGACTGTTCGGTTTTACTGCCGGAACATCCTGACAAACGTGTTCAGCCGTCACTTGTCCTTTCAGCAGGAGGACACATCCGCTGTGGACATCCCGGAAGAAGCGTTTTGACCCAGACGATCCATGGTAATGGCATTGAGATACGGTGTTGAGATCACCCTCCCCAGGGTTAGAGGACGTAGGGGCGTATTGCAATACGCCCTTACACCGCATTCTCAATGCACATTACTATAGATCGGCACACCGATGACACAAGGAGGTGTCTATGGACGGGTACGATGCCATAGTAATCGGAGCGGGCAATGCAGGGCTTACTGCGTCTGCGGCCATGGCTCAAAAGGGCTTGAAAGTTCTGCTCCTTGAGCGACACAACATACCGGGCGGCTCGGCTACCACCTTCTGCCGCGGGAGGTTCGAGTTCGAAGTGGCTCTTCACCAGCTCAGCAGCATGGGCGTGCCCGAAAAACCGGGACCGCTGAGGATGCTCTTGAACACACTGGGGGTCCTGGATGATCTGGAATTTGTTGAGATGACGGATCTGTACAACATTGTAATGCCGGACGGATTCAAGATCACGCTCAAGCCCGACAGGTCGCAGGTCGTTGCTGATCTCAAGGAGAGGTTCCCTCACCAGAAGGAGGGCATCGACAAGTTCTTCGACCTGGCCTACGGGTACGCAAATCAGATGCTCGGCGCGTTCTTCTTCAAAGATCCCGAGATTACGCGGGAGAAGTATCCGTTCCTCTACGAATATGCGTTCAAGCCGTCCAGTGAAGTCCTGGATGATTGTTTTTCCGATCCATTGCTGAACGCGGTCCTGTCGGTGTACTGGAGCTACCTGGGGCTGCCTCCAAACCGGCTCTCCTTCGCGTATCTGGCCATGTTGTTGTTTGTGTACATTGAATTCAAGCCGTTTCATGTAAAAGGCGGCTCTCAGGCTTTGTCCAACTCAATTGCCAATCGCTTCCAGGCGCTTGGCGGTGAAATTCGGTTTAATTGCGGGGCAAAGAAGATAGTGGTCGAAAACGGAGAGGTCAAAGGTGTCATAACCCGGGATGGGGATCAAATTCCCGCCAAGGCGGTAATCTCCAACGCGTCCCAGGTTTCAACCTATGTGGACCTCATTGATTCGGAACAGGTACCCGACGGTGTGGCCAAGGAAATGCAGGGCAGGAGCTTGAGCCCCTCAGCTTTCACCATGTACCTGGGTTTTGATTGTGAACCCGCAGAGTTGGGAATTACCGAGTGCACCAACTTTGTCATGACCGACACGGTCTTTGACGACAATGTCTTCGATAAAATGCGGACACTCACCATTGACGACGAAATGATGGTGCTCAGCTGTTACGATGTCGCCGACCCGGATTTCTCTCCACCGGGAACGTGCCAGGCGAACGTGGTCACTTTGAAATACGGTGAGCCGTGGCTGCGCATCCCGCCTACCAAGTACGCGGATGTGAAGTATCGGTGCGCTGAGGGGATGCTGCGCAGGCTGGAGAGCGTCTTTCCGAATCTCAGGAATCACATCGAAGAGTGCGAGGTGGCCACACCGCTCACTCATATGCGCTATCTCGGCACTCCGGCCGGGGCCATTTACGGATTTGAGCAGTACACCAAGGACTCGATGTTCTTTCAGCCGTCACGGCGATCACCCATCAAAGGACTCTATTTCGCTGGGGGATGGGTCGGCGATGCCGGCTTCCAGACCACTCTACAATCCGGCGTGTCCGCGGCCAAATCCGTAGCCCGAGACCTGGAATAGGAGAAGCGACAGATGAAGATAGAAGATATCCTGAAAGAATTCGATGGGTACAACGATGTCCTTGCGGAGATCGAAGTATCCAGGAAATATGGCCGGCCCTATTCCCATGAAAATGATTCCGCGGATCAGTATATCGATTTGCTGCATCCGGATCGGGTTGCGCTTCGCGTCTCAGACGTAATTGAGGAAACCCCATCCACAAAGACGCTGCGGCTGGTCTCAAGGGACGGTTATCTCCCTCCGTTTCAGGCAGGGCAGTACATCGCCCTGTACGTGGAAGTCGGCAATGTGCGGACAAGTCGTCCGTACAGCATTTCTTCGTCTCCCAATCAGACCGCCTACTATGACATAACCGTGCGTCGAGTTCCCGATGGGCTGGTCTCCAACTATTTGCTCGATGAGGTAAAGAGAGGCGATGACCTGGAGAGTTCCGGACCTTCCGGGCACTTCTACTACAATCCGCTCTTTCACGATCCGAACATGGTATTTCTAGCGGGAGGCAGCGGGGTTACGCCTTTCATGAGCATGATTCGCGAGAAGGTCGATCTCTCCCTGGATCGAACCGTGTACCTCTTCTATGGCGCCAAGACCCTGGACGAAGTCATTTTCCATGACGAGATGGTGGAGGTCTCCCGGCGGGTTGACAACATCCACTATTTTCCGGTGCTCGAAGACCCTCCTGATGGATATGAAGGCGCCCGCGGATTGATCACAGCGGATCTCATGAAGGAGAAGCTGGGCGACCTGGCGGACAAGACATTCTATTTGTGCGGTCCGCAGGGAATGTACGACTTCTGCATGCCCAGTCTGGAACAAATGGGCATCCCCAGGCGCAAGATCAGAAACGAGGTCTACGGTGTTCCAATGGATATCAGCACAGAACCGGGATGGCCTTCGGACACAAAGGTTGATGACACCGTGAAAGTGAGCGTGACGGGCGTGGGCGCCTTCGATGCCCGTGCCGGTGTGCCGCTGTTGGTGACCCTGGAGAACAATGGTGTGTTGGCGCCTTCCGTGTGTAGGTCCGGTGAGTGCAGCATGTGCCGGGTAAAGCTGCTCTCCGGCAAAGTCTTCCAACCCGCGGGATCGTTGGTGCGTAGTTCCGATAGAAAATACGGGTACATTCATTCGTGCGCTTCATATCCCCTGGAAGATGTTGAGATCCTGCTGTAGCGCCGGCCGGTTTTCGGGTGGATTCGTATCCTGACCAAGGTAACGTCATGATTGTTCTATACCAACTTCCATGCCTAGAAACAGATGCACAACGAAGTATGAAAGTCCTTTCCGTTGTTTACTGGTCCATGGCTTCGCCCTGGACAGGGTACGCCAAGAGCGCGCACGCTGCGCATGGACTTGGAGGGGAGACTCATCTCCCCTCCAAACCACCCCATACGTTGACCCGATTGCTGTGCTCAAGTCAAAGGGACTTTCATAGGAACGAAACATGAAAATGCCGGCAAGGCGTCGGGTCTCGGGCGTAGGGGCGACGCATGCGTCGCCCTCTTGGATAGCGGGTCCAGGCCGGAAAGCGGGGGATTTCCTCGCCCATCCATTTTCATAGGAAAGTTTTCTTCCACAAGGAGTTCATAGCAATGAAGACAGCCATTACCGAGATGTTCGGGGTCGAGTACCCCGTAATTTGCGGCGCCATGATGTGGCTCTGTAAGCCGCCTCTATGCGCGGCCATATCCAATGCGGGCGGCATGGGCAACATTACCGCGGGCAACTACGACACTGAAGAGGAGTTCCGCGCATCCATTCACGAAACACGAAAGCTCACCGACAAACCGTTCACCGTGAATATCACAGTGCTCCCGTCACTGCGAATAACTCTCGAACACCACAAGATGTACGTTCGAGTATGCGCTGAAGAGCAGGTGGCCGCGGTTGAAATATCGGGCGCTCCACTTGATCGCGGGGTGGGAATGGACGCGATCGAGACCTTGAAGAAGGCCGATGTGAAGATGTTTCACAAGGTGGGCTCGGTTCGCCACGCCTTGCACGCGCAGAAGGTCGGGTACGACGGCATCTTTGCCGCGGGCATCGAAGAGGGCGGCCATCCTCTGAACGACGACGTGACAACAATGGTTCTAACGCCCAGGATAGTGGATTCGGTCGATATCCCTGTGGTGACCGTGGGTGGAATCGCGGACGGCCGTAGTCTCGCGGCTGCCCTGACCCTCGGCGCGGACGGAGTCATGATGGCGAGCCGCTTCATAAACACACAAGAATGCCGGGTTCACCAGAACATCTGGGATGAGCTCATCAAGCGGCAAGAGTACGAGACTACACTCTTTGGACAGTCTCTGGGACTTCAGGGACGGGCCCTGATGAACAAGGCTATCGAGCAGGTCATCGAAATCGAGGAAAAGGGCGGCGGCATCGCGGAATTGGCGCCTCTGATCGCGGGTGAGAGAATACTCAAGGCGTGGGAGGTGGGAGACGTGGACTATGCGCCGCTCATGGTGGGCCAGTCCATTGGCCTCATAAACGATGTGCCGACGTGTCAGGAACTCCTGGACACCATGGCCAAAGAGGCATTGGAATGTCTGACCAACGCAACGAATAAGGTTAAAGGAGACGGGGCCCAATAGAAGGAAACCGTTTCAGGATGAGAAAGGAATAGCGAGATGGAATTTGTACGGCTTTTCGAGCCCATTACCATAAACAATCTCGAAATCAAGAACCGGATCGTGATGCCCGCGATGGGCCTCTCATATTCCCGGGACTACAGTCTCAACGACAAATACAGGGGATTCTACAGAGAGCGGGCTCGAGGAGGAGTCGGCCTGATGACCATCGGGCCCATGTCCATAGATAAAGTGGGAAGCGCTCCGTTCATGCTTGGTCTGTCGGAGGACTCCTATGTGGCGCCCCTGAAGGAATTTGTTGAAGAGCTTCACAGGGATACGGATGTCAAGCTGGCCACCCAGCTCCTCCACATGGGTCGGTACGCGTTTTCAATGTTGACGGGAATGACTCCACTCGCTCCCTCGCCGCTCCCGAGCAAGCTCACCCGTGAGACTCCCCGGGAGATGACCATAGATGACATCCGGGAGATCCAGGAGTGCTATGTCAAGGCCGCGCTGCGGGCCAAGGAAGTTGGGTTTGATCTCATCGAGATCCTCGCTTGCACGGGATATCTGATCAGCGAGTTCCTGTCTCCCATAACCAATATTCGAACCGATGAATACGGCGGCAGCATTGAAAACAGGATGCGGTTCGGATTGGAAGTGATCGGTAAGGTGAGGGACGCTGTAGGCGATGACGTCCCGCTCGGTGTGCGAGTGGCCGGACATGATTTCATGGATGGAGGCCATACCAACAAAGAATCCGCGCTGTTCGCGGCTGCGGCTGAAAAGGCCGGAGTCGATGCGGTAAACGTAACCGGCGGTTGGCATGAGACCAACGTGCCTCAACTGACCACCAACGTGCCCGCGGGTGGGTTCGTGTACCTGGCCGCGGGCATCAAGGAAAAGGTCGGAGTTCCGGTTTTCGCGTCCAATCGACTGGGCGACCCATATCTCGCGGAAAAGGTCCTGAGGTCCGGGGCCTGCGATATGATCTGCTGGGGACGGCCGCTGATCGCTGATCCCAATCTTCCCAACAAGGTGAAGGAGGGAAGAGTTGACGAAGTGGTCTATTGCATTGCCTGCAATCAGGGCTGTTTTGACTCCATCTTCTCGCTCTCGTCAGTTTACTGCATCCTCAATCCCAGGGCCGGCATGGAAAACGATCTGATAATCGAGAAGGCCCCGTCTCCAAAGAAGGTTCTTGTGGCCGGTGGCGGGCCCGCGGGCATGGAATTTGCCCTGACCGCGGCTGAGAGAGGCCATGAGGTCACCCTTTACGAAAAGAGTGACCGCCTGGGAGGTCAGGTCAATCTCGCAAAGGCGCCCCCGGGGAAAAAGGAACTTCAAAATATCATTGGAAGCCTGAAGAACCTCATGGATTGTAGGGGCGTCAACGTCAAGCTCGGCGCAGCGTTGACACCGGAGATCGTCAAGGAAATGAATCCTGACGTCCTGGTTGTAGCCTCGGGCGCAAAGCCCATTGAGATGAACGTCAAAGGCGTGGATAAGCCCCACGTGTTCGATGCATGGGACGTGCTCATGGACCGGATCCACAATATCGGACAAAATGTGGTGATCGTGGGCGGGAGCGCCACCGGTTGCGAGACAGCCCATTTCATAGGTTCCTTGAATGCCCCGGACGCGGAGACTTTCACCTTCCTGCTGTATCACAATGCCGAAGAGCCGGACCGCGCCGTACAATTGCTCCACAAGTCGAGCAGGACGATTACCGTCATAGACATGGTGGATCGTCTGGCCACAAATGTGGGGCGGACCGCGCGTTGGTCGCTGCTGAAAAGCCTGCGACTCATGGGTGTGAACATGCGCCCCAACACGCGGCTGCTGGAGATATTGGATGATTCCGTAAAGGTTGAAACGGGAGGTCAGGAAGAGACCATCCCCGCGGACACGGTCATCATCGCGGTGGGCGCGGTTTCCGTGGACGATCTCGCCCGTGAAATTGAGGGCAATGGGATCAAGGTTATCACCATCGGAGACGCCAAAGAGCCCAGGAAAATCACCGACGCGATAAAGGAGGGATTTGAACAGGCCCTCAAGATATAATCTAAAGCCGGCCGAGGCTTCCAAGCAACTACCATGCATTGAAAGGCACAACGAAGCATGAAAATGTCGGCAAGGCGCGGGGTCCCGGGCGTACGGCGCGACGCATGCGTCGCCCTCCCGGATAGTCGGGCCAAACCGGAACTCGGAGGATTTCCCGGCACATCCATTTCCATAGCAAAGGAGATCAGTCTTGAGATACTACGAAGATTTTGAAATCGGAGAAGTCATAAAGACAAGAGGAAGAACCATTACTGAGGCCGACATCGTCAATTTCTGCGCATTCAGTGGTGATTGGTACCCTCTTCACTCAGATGTGGAGTATGCGAAGAAGAGCGTCTTTGGGGAGCGGATTGCCCACGGAATGCTGGTGCTGTCGGCCACATCAGGATTGTGGCCCTTGACGGAAATGGCCATTGTCGCGTTCTACGGCATGGACAAGGTTCGTTTTCGTGCCCCCACAAAGATCGGCGACACGCTCCGGTTGGAAATCAAAATCACGGACAAACAAGACAAGGGCGATATTGGCGGCGTTGTCACGTTTGAAATGAACGCGAAAAACCAAAGAGGTGAGGACGCCGCGGTTTCGATCACGAAGATCATGATGGCAAAGAAGAACAGCGACTGAGCAGGCTCTCTTTGACATGGTTACAACACGGCTGTCTCGGTCGAGGAGAGGTAATATTTTTTGATCGTTTGGACTAGCTTTCCGGACAGGAGGGATGAAAATGGCGGAGCGTTACACCATTGCAACTGTGGCAGACATTGAGGACATTGAAAAGGTGCCCCTCTCAGAGCGGACAACCGCGAAAAACACCTACGAACTCATACAACAGGGCGCGAACATCAATCCGGACGCGGTTGCCATGAGCTTCATGATGACCGGCGACGGTTACGACCAACCGCAGCAAATTACGTACCGCCAATTTATCGGACGGATGAACCAGACCGCGAACATGTTTGCCGACCTGGGTGTGGGGCCCACGGATGTGGTTACCTATCTCCTGCCCAATGTGCCCCAAACCCACTTCGTGCTCTGGGGCGCTGAGGCAGTGGGCATTGCCAACCCGATAAATCCCATGCTGGACGCAGACACCATAAAGGACATATGCATTGCCGCGGGTACCAAGGTGCTGGTTGCGCTGGGTGAGTTCCCCGGAGCGGACATATGGCAGAAGGTGGATTCGATTCGCAAGGAGATCCCTTCGCTGACCCATGTGGTTCGCGTAATGGGACCCACTGACGAGGCTGAGAATATCTACGGATACGAGGAGAAAGTGGAACAGTATCCCGCTGATCGCCTTACTTTTGACCGGGTGATCGACCCTGATGATATTGCATCCCTGTACCATACCGGAGGCACCACGGGCAGGCCCAAACTGGCCCGTCGATCTCACTACAATGAGGTGGTCCTCAGCTGGGATCTCAAGATCGGGACTGACCTTCAACCCGGGGAAACAGTCATGGTGGGGCTGCCGCTCTTCCATTGCAACGGGACCTGCGTGACGGGGTTGATGCCCTTCAGCGTGGGCGGGCACGTGGTTATCCTATCTCCCATGGGATACCGCGATCCCGCGGTCATGAAGAATTTCTACAAGATCGTTGAGCATTACAAGCCGGTCTTTTTCTCGTGCGTCCCGACGGTGCTCTCGGTTCTGTTGGACATTCCGGTGGGCGACGCGGATATTTCCTCGCTCAAATACCTGATCTGCGGCGCGGCCCCGCTCAGCGTAGAGCTGTTCAACCGATTTGAAGAGTATTCGGGCATGAAGATCCTGGAAGGGTACGGCCTCACCGAATCCACTTGCGCGTCAGCGTGCAATCCCAAGGACGGCGAACGAAAAATCGGCAGCATCGGCGCCAGGCTGCCCTATCAGCAGATGAAGGTGGTCATCCTCGATGAACAGGGCGCCTATGTTCGGGACGCGGAAACAGGTGAGATCGGTGTAATCTGCATCAATGGCCCGTGCGTTTTCAAGGGGTATGTGGAAGAGGTGCATAACAAGGGCATCTGGATCCAGGGCGATTGGTTCAATACCGGGGACATGGGACGCCAGGACGAAGACGGCTTTTTCTGGCTGACCGGCCGGAGAAAGGAACTCATCATCCGTGGCGGACACAACATCGACCCCGCCAACATCGAAGAGCCGCTTTACAAGATGCCCAGCGTCAAAGTCGCGGCAGCGGTGGGCCGACCCGATGCGCACGCGGGCGAAGTGCCGGTGGCATACGTGGAAGTATCAGACCCCTCCACCACCTCCGATGAACTCATGGAATGGGCCCGGAACAACATCGGAGAAAGAGCCGCTGTTCCCAAGGAAATCATCATAATGGACCAGATTCCACTCACCGCGATCGGAAAGATCTTCAAACCGGCCCTCCGTTGGGACGCCACCAGGAGAATCTACGAAAAGGAATTGGAGGCCCTCGGCGATCTGGCCGATTCCGTTGAAGTGACCGTCGCGGAGCACAACGTTCACGGAACCAACGCGGACATCCACGTAAACACGGCCGCGGGAGCGGACCCGGAAACCGTTAAGAAGAGGGTCACCGAGATCCTCGCGCGGTACACGGTCCACTATGAGATGATTGTGGAATGATGGCCTGAATGTCCGGCTGCGCCGTCACCCCGGCGAAAGCCGAGGTCCAGGTACCATTAAAGGCAATCACAGTGATCATCGACCTACACGTCCATACCAGGCGTTATTCAGCGTGCAGCAGCATCGACCCGAGTGACCTGATTCCACGGGCATTGGAGGTCGGTCTGGACGGCCTTGTCCTGACCGAGCACGGCATACTCTGGCGGCAAGAAAAGATCGCTCCCCTGCAAGAAGAGGCGGCAAAGCACGGCTTGCTGATCCTGGCCGGTCAGGAGATCAGCTGTTTTCACGGGGGGCGACGAAAGGATTTCCTCGTATTCGGAATAGACACGAGCCTCGGTTCGGCCGGGACCCCCGAGGAATTGATAGATCTGGTCCACGATCAAGGGGGCCTTGTGGTTGCCGCGCATCCTTTCAAGCCCTCACGTTTGGGGGTGGGTTATCATGGCGCGGGTGATGAGATACGTAGCCTCAACCTGGATGCCGTGGAACTCTACCACCCGGACCACGACGAGCAGGCGCGAGAAAAGGTCAGATCCGCGGCAGAAGAGTTGGGCATCCCAATGACCGGCGGCGGCGACGCGCATGAGCTGTATCATCTGGGGTCCAACAGCACCCGTTTCCTCAACCGGGTGTCTACCGTGGACGACCTTGTGAACGAAATCAGGGAGGGAAGGGTAGAACCTCTCAACGGCGCCCCGAAATGAGGAGAACGTTATCCCAGTGAAACAGGACAATTTCAAAGAAATCGCGGAAAATCTCTATTTCGTGTTTGGTGAAGGAAGAGGCCTATTCCCGTACTCTCACTCGCTTCTGCTGAAAGGCAAGGAGACGGTCCTGATCGACGCGGGAATCGGAGAGGCCAGGATAAGAGAGATCGACGAGAATACTCCAATAGACATCCTTATCATAAGCCACTCACACCCTGACCACATTCGGTACTGGCATCTATTTGAGGACAGGCACATTTTGATGCCGCGGGAGACGCCGGAGGTCATCTCAGACTTGGAACTCCTCGGGGATAGATTCACCGGGACCGCGGAGAGAGGCGCCTACTGGGCAAAGGCTATCGGCGAAGCGCTTGGCATCCGACCCATGCGTGCGCCTGACGCTCGATATTCGGATGGGGACCTGCTGGACTTCGGCGGGGGCCATGTGCTCCAAGCTATCCACGCTCCGGGCCACGTGGACGATCATTATTGTTTCCTTCACACGGCTACCGGGACCCTGTTTACCACCGACATCGACCTTACCCCTTTCGGCCCCTGGTACGGCAACCCGGAATCCGCCATCGAACAGTTCGCGGATTCCACAAAGATGATCATGAACGTTCCCTACCAGCGGGTTTGCACCTCCCACAGACCGCCCATAGAGGGCGATGCGACCGGGGAGTTTGAGGCCTTTCTCGCGGTATTTGACCGCCACAGACAAAGAATCCTGGATCTGTGCCGGCCTCCCCGAACTCTTGAACAGATCGCCGCGGCCTCTCCATTCTATGAAGACCGCCTTCCCGAGAAGATGATCCAGAAGATCTTTGAAGAAAACATGGCGGAAAAGCAACTGGATCTGCTCATTCGAGACGGGCTCGTACAAGAATCCGACGGATTGTATAGCCGCATAGACAATAGGTATCACTCTAGCTTTGACCCGTGACGCGGAAATGCACTATCTCCGAATTTGTCTGGAACCGTCGCTGCCGAAGCTCTGCCAACGGGATTTCCCTTTGGTCAAGTAGGACGCTTCTGCACCCGTCCCAGAACTTGTCCGACTTTTCACCGAAGAATTGATCGAGCCTGTGGGCCTTGATCCGGATCCCGCTGTTTAGAAAGCGGGGCCCCAGTTCCCTAATTGTCATATTGAAGAGCTTGAGGACGAAGAAGCCGATGCCGCGGTCGAGTGTCGCGTTTTCCTCTGTGTGGGTTACAGAGTCGCGCATCCCCGCGTAGAAGCCCCCCTTGCGCAGGGCCGCGCCCACAAATCCCGGCATGGAAGCCGAAAGGGAGAGAACCGCTCCTTCCTTTATTGAAGCGCTGTCCACGTCATCAACTGCTTTGCCGTCGAGAAAGAGGGTGTTGATTCTGTTGTCCAGGTATTCGTCGGCTATCCCATATTGGCGGCAGAGCACGCCACGTATGCTCGAACCGCTCCGGGCCTGGAGCATGACCCCTTGCTGAAAGAGCGGGAAAAACACGGAGATCAGCGCAGAATCCCAACCAAGCTCCAAGCAGGATGAGGGTTTACTTTCAGCGTTGGAACAGCAGTGCAGATCCTTGTCTGGGGTCAACGAACGCTCCTTTAAGGGCGCCAAAAACAAGGAAGCCTGCCCATTGGACCAACAGGCTCCCTGGCGCTTGGTTGTGGCTCCACGCATAGAAAATGGGCTGTACGGCCGGTCCCCCCTCACCCTAACCCTCTCCCGCCGGGGTAGGGGAGGGTGATCTTAACACCGAATATCAATGCGCATCAGAATAAGTAGAACGGGAGAGCATTCGCTGTGGGCCCTCCCGTTCATTAGGAAAGGAAACCAGCAGTGATCACCAATTATAGACTTTGTCCAGATCCTCGTCAGTCACCTTGAAGACGATATCGTGAGGCGACAGCTTCTCGGTATTCATGAACGCGGGCAAACGATCGTCCGCGGCGGACAAGCCGGCAGCCAGGTTGAACTCCCGCTCACTCTTGAGGATGTTCATGCCCAGTTCGGCCACGCCGTCAGCGTCAAGATTGAGCCCGTAAAGAGCATTGATCATGTCAATGAGGGCCTGGAAAGTCTCCGGCTGATCCATAGCCGCGAACGCCACGAACAAGCACATGCCGGTGGCGTCCAGTGCTGCCGTGGTTATCTGAAGCCCCCTGGAGAGGTCCACCTGGCCCTCGGCAACAAGGGGATCCACGGAACCGCCTACCTGCATGATGTTGGTTGCAACCGCGTACCCGGCGGTGTGGTCCGCGCCCATTGTGCTGGTAGCGTAGGTCACGCCGATTCCCTGAACCGCACGGGGATCGTAAGCGGGCATTGCCTGGTTCTTTACCACGGGGACTCTTTCCACGCCGAATACCTTGCCCGTGACACCCGCGCCGTTCCCAATGATGCGGCCCAGGGGCGTTCCCGCGCCGGCCTCTTTGACCAGATCAATGGCCGCCTGTGCGTCCCCGAACTTGGCCAGACCAGCTTCCATGGCCACGCCGATTGCCGCGCCCATCTCGATGGTATCCAAACCGAAGTCGTCGTCCAGTCGGTCCATCTGAGCTATCGCGTCGAGATCGTCGATACCGCAATTCCCGCCGTGGGCCCAGACGGTCTCGTATTCGGGCTGCTTCGTCAGATAGTTGCCGTCCTTGTCATTGAAGATGCCGGAGCATTGGATGATGCAACCCCGGTGACATCCGTGAGTGGGGTTCCCGCCCCGTTCGGTTTCCAGCGCGGCCTGAGTTTCTCCGCTGATCTTTTCCCCGCCCGCGAACCGACCGGCCGAAAAGTTATTGGTAGGATACCCGCCCGCCTCGTTGATAATATTGGTCAAGACGTTGGTTCCGAAAGCCGGGAGCCCTTCCCCGGTGACAGGGTGTTTCTTGAGCCCGTCCACCCATGCCTTGGTGGCTTCCTTGAACTTGTCCGGGTCCTTGGGCGCCCGCATGCTGCATCCGCTGTCGTCGATGACAATGAGCTTCACGCCTTTTGTGCCCATTACCGCGCCCACACCTCCACGGCCCGCGTGCCGTGTGGGTCTCATTTCCATGTCAGTGCACGCGATTGAGGCCGAGGCCATCTTCATTTCCCCGGCAGGGCCGATTGACATGCACGAAACCTTGTCGCCGTATTCGCTCTTGGCCTTGTCGATCACGTCGTAGTTACCCAACATTTTCAGACTGTTGTCAGCGCTTATTGTGACACCGTCCTTGTTTATGACCACCTTGTACAAGTCATCCCCACTCGGCTTGCCTTCCAGAACAATTGCGGCGTACCCCAGTCTGGCAAGACACTGCGAGGCTTGGCCTCCCGCGTTGGCTTCCTTGATCCCACCTGTCAGGGGGCTCTTGCATCCCACGGAGAGCCTGCCGGACATGGCGGCAACGGTTCCGCTGAGTAGACCTGGGGCGATGACCAGTTTGTTGTCCGCTCCCAGCGGATGGCAAAGTGGAGGCACTTCCTTGGCAACTATTGCGGAAGTCAATCCGCGGCCCCCGAGTCCTGCGTAATCCCCCACAGTAGTTTCCGTGGCCTTGGGACCGCCGTCGGCTCCCATGTTGATTCTCAGTATCTTGTCCATTGCGATACCTCCCTTTCCTGTTTGCTTGGTTGACGGACCTCACAGGGCCGGCCTATTTTCAGAACTTGAATCACATTTGCCGGGATTCCTGAGCGTCTGCTCATGAGTACTTCAGCTTACCCGTGGATTTCCCGGCAGTCAAGGAGAATTGAACGGAAAGGGTAATAATATGCGGCGGTTATGTCACGGGAGACACAACCGGGGTCCAGAAGCTTTTGAAGAATCCGGATTCCGGTTTTCACCGGATCTGCGTCCGGGGCAGGCTCTGGAATGACTGTAGACCTTCCCCGCGTGGGCAAGGGGGGTACGCCAAGAACATTGATCTCATACCACTTCGCCATTTATAGCGATTCTCAAAAGTAATCACGGATTGACCCATTGGCGTGCCCCTTCTTTCTCGCTTCTTTCTCGAAAGACCGTAGCCCTGAAAG
>CAZGNL010000036.1:31560-36684 GCA_964527475.1 uncultured Syntrophaceae bacterium | reverse complement strand
GCGGATCATACCACCGTTCTAACGCGCAAAAAAACTCGCCCGTCAGAGCTGCGGCTATCGCGAGGGCTTACTAAAAATAGTGGAAAGGTTGTTGCAATTTCGTGCCTGATTCATGTATCCTACCTTCTTTCCCTCGGATAGTTCGGCCCCACGCCGTTCTGATCTGCGCGACCGGCTTTTCTCGGCTGTACACCCTTTGTGGTGACGGCACACTATATAGAAAAGAGGAGCGACTATGGCAAAAATCACAATCCAAACATTGAGGGACAAGGCGGGCAAAGGTGAGAAGATGACCTACCTGACCGCGTACGATTATGCGTTTGCGATGATGGAGCAAAACGCGGGAATCGACGTGATACTGGTGGGCGACTCCATCGGCATGGTGGTGTATGGGTACGACTCAACGCTGCCGGTGACCATGGATCTCATGATTCCGCACGTCAAAGCGGTCCGGCAGGCCGCGCCGGATGTTTATCTGGTCGGCGACATGCCCTACATGAGCTATCAGGTGTCCAAGAGCGAGGCTATCCGCAATGCAGGCCGGTTCATGGCCGAATGCGGGTGCGACGCGGTAAAGTTGGAAGGAGGCCGGGAGATGGCCGACACCATTCGAGCCATGGTGGACGCCACCATTCCTGTCATGGCTCACATTGGTCTGACGCCACAAGCTGCCGCGCAGATGGGCGGGTTCAAGGCACAGGGTCGTGACCTGGACGCCGCGAAGAAGCTCATTGAAGACGCCAAGATACTTGAAGAAGCCGGCGTGTCCACCCTGCTCATGGAGGCCGTTCCCGCCGAGGTGGCTGAAATCATAACCCGTCGGGCCTCAGTGCCCACCTTCGGCATCGGCGCAGGCCCTCATTGTGACGGCCAGGTGCTCGTGATTCACGACATGATCGGCATGTACGACCGCAAGGTGGCCAAGTTCGTTAAGAAATACACGGACGTTGGACGGCAAATCGTGGAAGCTCTCGGAGAGTTCAAGAAGGAAGTGGCCGAGGGATCGTTCCCTGGCCCCGAGCATTGCTATCCCATGCCGGACGATGTGGCAACGGAACTGGCAAAGTTGTACAAGGATTGATGCGCTGTGGATCGGTGGAAACCGCATAGAGAAGGGGAAACCAGATGCGGGTAGGTATCGTGGGTGCAGGAGCGCTCGGATCAGTATTCGGCGCCCTCCTTGTGGGCGCCGGCGCTGATGTGACATTGATTCGTCGCAACAAGGAACAGGTGGACCTGATCCGGGAAAAGGGTCTCCGTCTGGAAGGCGTTTCCGGAGACCGAAACATCTCCGCTCCGATCTTTGCAGAGCAGGAGGATTACGGGCAGGTAGACCTCGCAATTGTCATGGTAAAGGCCTATGACACGCGCGGGGCCATTCCGACCATTGAAAAGACAGTGAGTCACACGGGCACGGTGCTGACACTCCAGAACGGCATCGGGAACTTTGAAACAATCGCTGAGGCCTTTCCGGGCCGGGTCCTCCTGGGCACAACTACGATCGGAGCGCTGGCCCTCGGACAGGGAAGATTCCGTCACACCGGGTTCGGAGAAACCCATCTGGGTGAACCTGATGGGAGCATCACCGACAGAGCCGAATCAGTGGGCGCTCTCCTGGAAGGAATGGGAGCCGGGGGAGTTCACGTGGTGGACAACGCGATGGGGTGCGTATGGTCGAAGCTGATTCTCAATGCGGCCATCAACGCGCCTGCCACACTTCTGAGGGTGCGTAACGGTGACCTGGTGTCTACGTGCTCCGGAAGAGAGCTTGTACACGATGTTGTGGAAGAATGTCTCAGCGTCGTCAAATCCAAGGGCATTAAACTCATATTTGACGATCCCGAGGCAAAGGTCATCGCTGTGTGCGAGGCCACCGCGGGGAACATCAATTCCATGTTCCAGGACATCCTCGCGGCGCGCCCCACTGAAATCGATTATATCAACGCGGCCATGGTGAGGGAGGGCGAGGGTTTGGGTGTCCCAACGCCGGTCAACAAGACCCTTGCGCGTCTGGTCGAATCCCTGCAAATCACAGCGAAAACGAGGGTTCCCGACATGGAATAGGGTGAGTCCGCAATGTTCAGCCGCTGCCGGCTTGCCCAGCAGTGCGAGGGTATTCGGACGGAACTTCCGGAAGCAGCTATAATCTGAGGCATCGGACTTGGAACAAGCAAAAGGAGCGCCAGTCCTTGAAGGACAGGCGCTCCTTTTCGTGGTTTGAGAGACTGTGTACTAGAATAGCGAGCTTATCAGGGCAAAAGGCAGTCCGATGATATCTGTGGCGGCAGAGACGATCTCTGCGGGAATAGACTGCTCCATTTCCCCGGGATAGGAAGCAGGAATCGCCCTGGGGGTCAGTTTGATCGTGACACCGTCGCGGACGAATCGCTCCGAATCCGATGCGTTGCGCGTCATTTCAGGAGCGCCGGCAGTCATTGGTCTGCGAGTAGCGGGGCAGGACCGAGGGTTGTGGGTCCCCGCGGGAGTATGCCACAAATTCCGGCTGAGAGGACGCACCTTACGAACCTGGCGTTGTGATACTGCATAGTGGTCCGGCTGTACCGGTGCAACTCTTCGAACGCGTGTCCGGGGAGTCCGTTTGGATTTCCGGGGAGGCAGCAGCGTAGTGCCGGCCGCGTCAACCGCAGCGTCATCCGGTTTTGGTGGTGGTGGGGCCAGCACCAGGTCCTTTTCCAACTCAGTTTCTAGATCTTCGGTGCGTTTATTGGAGTCGCGTGTAGCCGGTGAGTCGATCCTCTCTCTTTGCGCGGTCCGGGGAGGCGGGGCCATGTTCCCTGCGGGTCGCTCTCTGTGGATTACACCGGGCTTGGAGGTCACCTTGGGACCGATCGCTGCCGGGGCCCTTTCAGGCAGCAGAGTGTCGGATTCGGCTTCAATGTTCGAGCCCCTCCTGTGGCTGGACTTGAACTCCGCCTTGATGATCGACCCGGGCGCCAAGTAACGGGATACGGCGGGCTTGAACGCTTGCGTGTCCGCCAACGCATCAAAAGTGCCGGCGGATGCCCACGGCGCTATCAGTAATATGACTGCCGCGATTGCGGCGCCTATTCTTCCCATGTCAGGATCTCCTTTCGACAGCAATCGCCCGAGAAGGGGCTTTTCTTATCATCGTTAGGAGGAGATGCGAGTGGGCCCAAATGCCCTCCTCCCTGACGACAATAGGGACATAGCACGAAGAAAAAGCTATGTCAATCAAAATGTTAGAGTCGTTTCTTAAAGTAATGCATTAAGAAAGGGTCAAGGTCCGGCCGGATCGCGCACTCTTTCTTGATGTCCTCTACCCTGCGATGAAGAGGCTGTCTCAGACCTCTGAATATAGCGGTTCTCGAAATTGGTCTCGGATGCCTCGGAAACTTCTTCCTGTCGCGCAGGCTTTCCGGCCTGCGAATCCGTGAGAACTTTAGAGAACCGCTACATGGGGAAGGGGAAGGGGAAACAGAATGGTTAAACTCGTGCGTAAGGCTTCAGTTTCACGGGGCAGATGTTCTCATGGAGCGTGTCATTGCGAGGAGGGAAACGACGAAACAATCCCTATATCCACAGTGGAGGAGATTGCTTCGCCGCGCTCGCAATGACATCTTGTGAGTTAACCCCGCATGACTGAAGGGTTAAACTCCTGCGCACAAAACAATTGACAGAACCAGCTCAGTGGGATAAGAAAGTAAGGTTTTGCGGAGTGTTGACTGATTGGCGATGATAATCTGATTCAGGTCCTACGGCTGCACTACGTGAGGAACCTGATTTCTAGGAGGCGTTTATGGCCAGAGAAGGAAAGAAGAGCAAACCCGCTTCTGAAGAGGAGCTAGACCAGGCGGCTAAAGCCGAGGAGGCCGCAGGCGAAGCGGAACCTACCCGTGCCGAAGATCAGGAAGAGGAACCGATGGTGTCCGCCATTGACATGCCCGGACCTGAGACCATGGTCGACGCTGCGCCAAAGGGGAACATAGGGGGCCTCAAAGTGTCTTTGGCCGGCGAGCGCGCCGGTGGACCGACTCTTGAGGATATTCAGCGGATAAACGCGGACACGGAGACCGATACGCGCACCCCTCTGATGACCGTCGTCCTGGGGATATTACAACACCAGGGGGGGGCCATGACCGTGAACGACCTGGCCGCCGAGGTTGCCCGGTACTGGAACAGACCATGGCCGATGAGCCCGTACACTCCTGAAGAACTCATCTTTGTAGTGGTGAGAAACTCCGATCACGTTCGAATTGAGCAATAGCGCGCCGGTGGTTCGTGTGATCGTAATGGTTCATCGGGCTTGAAGCGGTTCTGCGCCCGGTAGCTCCCTCTCTGGCTGGGGATTGGTGTGAGGGCATCTATGAAGCGGTCTGCTGGTTGACAGTTGTCCGGGGCAAATGCCCAACACCTGTCCCAAGATTGAGAAGGACCAGCAAACGCGCAGGGCCCGCGCCGGCGGTGTCGGAGGGGGCATGGGAGCCGCGTTCAGCGCGCCCGCCGCCGCCACCCCCTTCCGACAATTCGAGGGGTTAGACCTAACTCACTGATAATACACCAGATAAAAATAATGCTTGCAATTCCACAGACCTATCTGTGTTCAGGATCACTACCCGTTTTTTCTTCTTGACACACTATATGTTGTGGAGGTAAGAATGGCCCCCACAAGATGATCCACACACAGAGCAAGGGTCGTCGAGTGATTCATCCCCCGATTCTCGGGGCTTGCCGCACAGTCTTCGACTTTTCGTAAGACACGGCGGCTGAGACCTGGGAAGCAAAACTAAGTCGAGTCATAGCGCTTGAGGTGGCAAGTGTAATGGATGGGAAGCGTTTTTCCATAGGGGCGAATCTCGTGGTTCGCAAACATGCTCGGACAACAACGCGCTCGATCGATGGATGGACCTGTTTGAGCGCTCAAAAGGGGCGTGTCCAATCACATGGACGCCTATATTGAAATGGCATTCCCGTTCACATTGAGCAAGGTCAATATACTGAAATACGGGAAGAAAACCTGAAACACTTAATTGCCCGACAGCTGGATGGTCTACACCGGCTGTGCTGACAGGAGTTTTCAATGGCCACAGTAACTGAAATCAAAGAATATCAAAAGGAGCCGTCTCCCCGTCTCGAGACTACGGA
>CAZGNL010000036.1:0-31460 GCA_964527475.1 uncultured Syntrophaceae bacterium | reverse complement strand
GACGAAGGAACCGCGGAAGACATCAGCCTCGAAGTGGAGAAGGAGATCACGCGAAGCGGAATCAAAGTGATCACCGCGCCGCTGATCAGGGAAATTGTCAATGCCAAGCTCCTGGAACGCGGACTGGAGACGGTAAGGCGCCTCCATACGCGGCTGGGGGTTCCTCTGTACGACGTTGACCAGCTCATCACCAATCCCAACAAAGAGAACGCAAATGTTCCCCACGGTCCCGAGGCTACCAATCTCACTCTCGCGGAGAATATCAAGAAGGAATACGCGCTGCTCACCGTGTTCGATCAGGATGTGGGGGACGCTCACATGCGGGGGGACATCCACCTTCATGATCTGGGGTTTGTGGACCGGCCCTATTGTTCGGGTCAGTCGCTGGAATACATAAAGAAGTTCGGTCTGAATCTTCCCAATTCACTGGCAATGGCCAAGCCGGCAAAGCATCCGGAGGTGCTGCTGGCCCACATGGTGAAGTTTGCCGCGGCGCTTCAGAGTCATTTTGCGGGTGCGATCGGTTGGGACGCGGTGAATCTGTTTTTTGCTCCGTATCTCAGGGGGCTCCCTCAGCGGGAAGTTAAGCAGATAGCGCAAATGCTGATCTTTGAGTTTTCACAGCAGGCCGTGGCCAGGGGAGGCCAGGCGATCTTCACGGATATCAACTTGTATTGGGAGATTCCCAAGCATTTTGAGAACGTGCCCGCCATAGGACCTGGTGGTGAGTTTACGGGTTCCACTTACTCCGACTATCTTCCCGAGGCTCAGAACTTCGTCTGGACCCTGTTCGACGTGTATCGTGAAGGAGATGGCTCAGGGCGCCCCTTCTTTTTCCCCAAGCCCCTCGTTCACATTACGGAAAGGTTTTTCCAGACACCGGGGCACGAGAAGTTCCTGCGTCACATATGCGACATCTCCTCGGAGAAGGGTAACACCTATTTCGTATTTGATCGTGGAGAGACCGCCAAGATCTCAGAGTGTTGTCGCCTATCTTTCAAGTTGGAACAGAGCGACCTTGAAGATGCGAATTATCCGTGGAAAATGAGATATTCCGCCATGCAGAATGTCACCATCAATCTTCCAAGGATCGCCTACGAGGCAAAGGGAGATGACACGAAGCTCTTCTCACTCATTACTGAGAAGGTGTCGCTGTGCGCACGGGCCCACTTGCAGAAGAAAGCCTTTATCGAGAGGCTGCTGGCATTGGGTGAATCCGGGCCCCTGGCGCTGCTGTGCATGGACCGGGACGGCGAAGCATACCTCAGGATGCACAGAGTTACCTACCTCATCGGAATGGTTGGGCTCAACGAGCTCGTCCAGTTTCACACCGGCGAGGAATTGCACGAGAGCGAAGACGCCATAAGGTTCGGCCTGAAGGTCATCGCACACATGAATCTGGTGTCGGCCCGTCTCGCAAAGAAGCACAACATGCGCTTCGTGCTCGAGCAGACCCCGGCGGAAAGCACCGCATACCGGTTTGCCAAGTTGGACGTGAAGCACCATCCCGTGGCTCAGAGCGTGGTCAAAGGCAATATGGACGAGGACCAGATCTATTACACCAATTCCACCCTCTTCAATGTGGGCGCTTGCGTGGATCCCATCGAGCGGATCAAGAAGGAAGGCCTGTTCCATCCATTGATCGAAGCGGGCGCGCTCACCCATATCTGGCTCGGTGAGAGTCGTCCCAGCCCCGAATCCCTGGCCAACTTCGTTGTGAAGACCTTCCGTAACTCGCAGAACGACCAGGTGGCGTTCTCGCCTGAAGTGACCTCATGCGTTGCATGCGGCCAAACGAGCCGCGGCCTCAACGATTCATGCCCATACTGCAATTCGGACAAGGTGGAACAAATCACCAGAATCACCGGATACTTCACAAAGGTCTCAAGCTGGAATAAAGGCAAAATAGGTGAACTCAAAGATAGATACCGAAACCCCGGGCTCGGCATAAAAGAACCGAAGCAAGAGGGAAGGGAGTAGGAGGAAGAGGGAAGAGGCAAGAGGGAAGAAGAATGCGGGGGGGGCGCTTTTTTGCAAAAAAGCGCCCCCCCGCACCCCCCTCCAAAAAACTCCCAAAATGGGCACGTCGTTGGACAGCATTGTTTCGTTTGTGCAGATGCGGTCCGCGAACTCAAGCATGGTGTGACATGATGAGAGCGAAAGTAATTGCTACGGCAAGAGGTCAAGCAAATGAGTTTTTCGAATGAAACTATTTTGCAAGTTTGGGAGAAAGGCGAGCCTGTGACAGGCTGTCTGCCGGAATTCATACGCGTTGATGATCATGGTTATTTCATCTCACGTCACGAATACGGGAATCGAGATTCTCAGTTCGGGTGGGAGATCGATCACATAGTCCCCCATGCGATGGGCGGTAGCAGCGACGTCTGGAACCTTCGACCATTACATTGGCGAACCAACGCCGCAAGGCAACCGGGTTCAACGTTGTTTCAAGCGGGAAGCTGGAACCGCCGTCGACCTGCTGGTAGTGGGACCTGGGATGCTATTCCGGACCATCAACCACCAGCGTGGCTGGGTTCCTCGCCGAACCCCTGGGGCAAAGGTAGAGCTTCGGATATTCCGCCGGAAATGCCGTGGCCGGGTGGTCCGAGGGACACGCCGGGCCCTCCCGCGTCTATGTTCAGCGGAGCCGGCTACGGAGCAAGCAAGAAGTCTGGGTCCCCGTGGGACCGTGAGAGCGAGAAATCCCAGTCCAAGGCCGATGACCAGCTCGGCATAGTGCTCGCCCAACTGCTGGGCTTTGACACCTGATCGGGGGAGGTCGTAGGGGCGTAGCATGGCACGCCCTCTTGGGCGCGGAATCAACCGGTGCTGTTAGACATCGGTTCCCCTCGTTCCCAGGCTCCAGCCTGGGAATGCTTACCGGGAGGCTCTGCCTCCCCTACTTGAGGCCGACGCGGTATCGAGGAAGGAAATCCCCTATGGGATCTCCCGTCGCCGGTAAGCGACAACAAAGGACGAAAACGACCCGAACGCAACGGGTTGAAACAGCGCTGAAAACTGGTCTCCCAACCGGGATCTTCTCAGGCGCCTACGATTTGATTTTGCAATTAAGACGAGATGCGCTTGTGGGATAGTCTTTCGATCGTATCTCGTGGACGGATTTGGTTTGAATTCAATGACAGGGGGTCATCATGACGTATCTTTTTACAAAGCAGGGTTGCGAAAAATGTGACTGGGTAAAGGACAAGGTCGATCTGGCGGAAAGAGCGGATGTTCAGGTGCTCAGCCTGGATGAAGACAACTCCGACGCTCTCGCCATGTTGGCCTACTACGAGTGTGTCACGCTCGCTGAGAAGAAGCTGCCCATATTGATCTCAGAGTCCAATGACGTGATCACGGGCGCTATTCACGTGAGAAATCATTTGAGTAAGAATAGTGGGTGAGGCCGGGATGAATCGAAATCTTGCCGAGAGTATGGGCATTAAGGGATTTGTGCGAACCTCTATGGTGGACTGGCCTGGGAGGATCACGTCCGTGGTCTTTCTCGGGGGCTGTGGGTTCCGTTGCCCAGCCTGTCACAATCACAGGCTGGTCCTGGAACCCGCGTCCATTCCGGATTACCCTTTGGAAGAGATCCTGGATTATCTTGACAAATGGAGATCGTGGATCGACGGGGTCACCGTGAGCGGAGGAGAACCAACTCTTCGGAAGGACCTTCCCCGCCTGCTCGGATTGTTCAGGGACAGGGGCCTGCAGATCAAGATAGACACCAACGGCTCCAATCCTTCGATGCTGGAGGATCTCTTAGACCGTGATCTCGTGGACGCTGTGTCGATGGACGTGAAAGCGCCTCTCACCACCGTGGAATATTCCCGGGTGGCGGGCGTCCATGTGGACACCGACGTGATCAGACGCAGCATCGGATTGCTGAGGTCTTCGGACGTGGAAGTCGGCTTTCGCACTACGGTCATCCCGGGGCTGGTGGAGGAACGTCAGTTGGCTCAAATCCGGAAATCGTTGGGCAGTGATTCACATTTCATTGTTCAGCCGTTCCGGAATCTGGATACCTTGGCCTCCGAGATGCAGGATGTGGAGGAATTCAGTCTGGGGAGGGTGGAGCGGATGCGCAGTCGTTTCGGGACTCCTTCTCCCGATTTTGCATACGTCTGATACCAACTCCCATCGCACGAGAGCGACAACGAAGCATAAAGGTCCTTTCCTCTCGTTCCCAGGCTCTGCCTGGGAATGCATGCCGGGAGGCTCCGCCTCCCCTACTTGGGACCGGCACCACCCCCCCTTTAGCAAAGGGGGGCAGGGGGATTTTTCCCTTCCGGACTTGAGCCATATGTTTCCTCTTTAAAAGCGCATTCGCATGAACGTCCCGTGGAAAAAGTCACCCTTTTGCGGGATTACGTATGGGTGGTTTGGAGGGTGGCGCAGCGTGCGCGCTCTTTGAGCACACTGTCCGAGGCGAAGCCACGGACCAGTGAACAACGGAAAGCACTTTCATACTTCGTTGTGCCTTTGTTTCTAGGCATGTAAGTTGGTATGACACCACCGGGCAGGACAAGACGTGATTGATCGTTCCACAGTTGCAAAGGAATATCCTTCTTTCTCCGTCGAACTGAGTGAGGATCTTTGTGCCAAGGTGGACAGGCTTTTCGGGAGTATTTCCTCAATACGGTCTTCAGCCCCGGATGTCCCGACTTCGGAGCCGCGGACCCCGCCTTTGATATGGCCTGCTCTGTTGACACTTCACGGCGCAGCTTGTCTGCTGATAGTGTGGGAAGATCTCGGCGTGGATCCTATGTTGGTACGACTGGTGCGGGAGGAATTCCGGTATCTAACAACCCCGGGTTGGGGTGAGAAACTCCTCGGTACCGTCCGTATCGACGATATCACGGAGCATGCGGAGCCGGAACAGGGTATACAGGAGCAGATTGACCTGTTGGTGGAGTTCAGGAATTCCGCTGCCGGGCTATTGGCTACGTACCACTGTTCGTACAGAATCCCGGTGGCGGTGCCAATGGGCAAAAGGGAAAGACGCGGCCGGTAGCCGCAGAACCGCCAAGGAATGCAAGCCCCATGTCTGTCAAATGAAACGTAACCGTTCACCGGGACGGGCCTACCCTCTGGAATCATGATTCCCGATGTCAGGGTTTTCAGGGTGATACTCGTGATCGGAGACACTTGTGGCCATGCCGTGAACTCTTACAATGAAACCGGGTACGGAGGGCGGGTTGCCCTCCGCGGTTTCGTTTCGCTCTCTATCTTGCCTTGGATTTGCGGCGGGCTTTGGCCTTTTTCTTTGAAGACTTGGTGAAATACGAATCGTAGTCCCAATTGGCGCGGTATCCGTAAGTTGCTTGAGTCGCGTAGTTGTAACCGCCCTGATAGTAGTTGGAGCCTCCCGACCGGGAGAAACCCACGGAGCATCAACCAGCGGACGCGAAATAGGGGAATGCGACTGTCAGGGCCAACGCCAGGAATCCGGCCTTCAATAGGTTCGAAAACTTCATAACTCACTCCTATTCAAAAAAAAGTTTATCATTCTTGTACAGATCTGACTGATTTGTCAAGTGGCAGCCGGGCACAATTGTAACCGTTCAGTCATTCGGGGGGCTCTCCTAACATGTCATTGCGAGCGGAGCGAAGTAATCTCCTGCGCGCTGAATATGAGCTTCGTCGCCTCATTCCTCACAATGACGTGCTCGAGGAGAAGATGGTGCCACACGAGAGTGAGGTGTTACGGTCCCCGGTCTTTTGCGTTGACTTGTGCCCGCTCTGTGGCGCATATTTGTGCAATGGGTCATCGGGAGGATCACGATGTCCACGGCCGCGTCCGGCATAAGACGCACAAACCGCCTGAATTGGAGGGGTCTCATGCGAAAATCAGCAACGGCATTATTAATCCTTATCGGCCTTTTCACATTTCTCGTTTCCGGGTGTGGAACCTATAAGAAGGAGCTTGAGCAGGCGCGTGGAATGATCGCGCAGTTGAAAGCAAGTACCGTGGAGCTTGCAGAGCAAACCACGGAACTGAAAAAGGAGGTTGCCGAACTCACGGACTACTCCGCGAAACTCATGCAACAGAACGCCGACCTGACCGAAGAGTCGGCCAAGCTCAAACAAATGAATGCGGAGTACACCGGTGAGGCTGCGCTGCGCAAGAAGGAGAGCGCCAAGCTCACCGCGGAGATCGCCGGGCTCAAGAGGGAGACCGCGGACCTCACCGCTCAAAACAACAAGCTGAAGGCCGAAAACACGCGACTTGTTCAGGAGAACGAAAATCTGACTAAGAAGGTTGCGGAACTTTCCGAATCAGCGCGGAAACCCAAAATCGAGACTCCGAAGGAAGAGACGAAACCCAAGCCGCGATAGGGGCCGGAACAAGCGAGTCAGGTAGCTCCGGCAGACTCGGGATCCCTCCAGGCCACGCCGAGTGATGCAAACGCGGGCCTTGGCGCAAGGACGTGTAAGTGACGTGGAGAAGCGCGGCAGAGCCTCGCGATGTGCATTTCCGGCGGGGCTCGGGAGCGAGGGAAGACAGCGATCAGAAAGGGTTCGTTATGCGGCGAGTCCGTATGTCGGCACGCGGTTTACTTTGCGGGCTTTTTCTTGCGGTCGTTCTCCGCCTCAAGGAAGAGCTGGCGGATCTCTTCCAGACGTTCCTGAGACATTTTATACCTCTTGCCCGAACCAGGAGGGGGTTGGTGCATCTGATGGCTCATCAATTGCTTGGCATCCTGACGCTTCTTGGCTTGGACTCGATACGCGTCCGCGCTACCGACCATTGAGAGAGAGGGGACGATTACTATAGCAGCCGCGATGATAAGAACGCGTTTCATTGAAGACCTCTGGACCTTAGCCAAGAACGCTATAGAGTATAGCATATTGCAGGAATAACATCCATAGATTATTAGCTTATGTCGTAATCATTCAGTCATTCGGGGGGCTCTCGTGAGATGTCATTGCGAGCGCAGCGAAGCAATCTTCGTCGTAGTGAATGTGGGGATTGCTTCGTCGTTTCACTCCGCGCAATGACATGCTCGATGAGACAATCTGCCCCGCGAGACTGAAGGCTTTGTTTATGTTGGCCGGCAAGTCCGTGAGGACCCACCGGTCGTGGAGATCGGCCTCATGCTGGGCCGGTCCGCGGCCTATCGGACGACAACACGCAGGTCGCGTCCGACGACCAAATCGGGAGCATCTCTCCAGGCTCATCCGAGTGAACGGGATTCCGCGCCTACTGAGAATCGCTCCACTTTCCGTATTGTTCCCTGAGCACACGGTGAAGAATCTTGCCGGTTCCGGTTCGGGGCATCTCATCCTCCGGGATGAAGGCAATGGTCTTGGGTACCTTGTACCCGGCTATCTTCTCTCGGGTCAACTTTCTGATCTCCTCACCGAGCGCTTCAGTAGGCTCGGTTCCCTCATGGGGAATGATCACCGCGTGAACAGACTCACCCCATTTATCGTGCGGGACACCGATGACGGCCACATCCTTCACAGCAGGGTGGCTCCCGATCGCGTTCTCCACCTCTGAGGGGAAGATGTTTTCGCCCCCGGATATTATCATATTGGCCTTTCTGTCGACAAGCACGTAGAAGCCATCCGGGTCGCGATAGCACATGTCACCGGCCGTGAACCACTCACCCTGGAAGACCTCTTTGGTTTTCTCGGGCAGGTTCCAGTATTCTTTGAAGAGCATGGGGGTACGAGCGTACAGTTCGCCGACTTCACCGTCGGGGAGCTCGTTCCCGTCTTCGTCCAGCACCTTGATGCGATCTATGCCGAATATTTCAGTGCCGATGGTCCCGAGCTTTCTGAGCTGATCTTCCGGCCTGCACAGCGTGACAAGGCCCGCCTCGGTGGAACCGTACGCTTCCCACAATTCAGCGTTCGAAAAGAATTCCAATATCTCGACCTTGGTGTCTTTTCGGGCAGGAGCGGAGCTTATCAGCAATTGTCGCATGCTGGACACGTCATATTTCTTCTTGATCTCGTCCGGTAGCGACAGAATGACTATGTAATGCGTTGGAACGAGCGACGTGAAGGTGATGCGGTATTTCTCCACGGTGGTCAAGAAATCCACCGGATCAAAGCTCGATTCGTTGTAAACACACACCGGCGCGGTTACCAGGGTGTAAGGGAAGGAATAGAAGATGGAATTCACATGGCACATGGGCATTACCATGAGCACCTTGTCACTTGGCGCCAGCGCCATGTTGGCCATGTCGAGGTAGTACTGAGCCAGGTAACTCTCGTGGGTGCGCACCACGCCCTTGGGCCTCCCGGTGGTGCCGGAAGTGTACATGAAGGTCCAGGTGTCTGCAGCGTCCACCACGGTGTCGGGTTCTTCCGCGGACGCGGAAGCGAGCCAGTCCTCATACCCCACGTATCCAGGGGGAGTTGTGTCTCCCGGGTCCCCAAGGTAAATGTAGTTTTCAGCAGGAATGGAAAGTTTATCCTTGATTCCGTCTACCAAATCTACCAGCGGTTTTTCAACTATCATTGCGTTGCATTGGGAATCGTTGACAATGTAGTCAATTTCAGGTCCAGCGAGCCGGAACATGAGCGGCACGCAAATCTGTCCACCTTTTGCGCATCCCGCGTAGATTTCCATCCATTCGACTCGGTTGAACGCGAGGACCGCAAACCGGTCTTTGTGCCCACACTTCATGTCGGCCAAGCCGTTGGCAAGGCGACAGCTTCGCTCATTCCATTCCTTGAATGTGAAGTCTTTGTTTTTGTCCTGGCACCCGAGTTTGTCCGGATAGTGGGTGGCATGCTGGGCAAGGACGTCCCCCATGTGTATCCACTTGCTCGACGTCTTGCTAAGTCGCCTTCCCCTGCATTCCTTGAGCGCCTCGACTGCCGATTGAAACTCAACATCAACGAGATCTCCAGAATGATTAATACGAAATGACAGTGGCAGTGGCTCTTCCATCAGGCTTGCCGCTTCAAGAAAACGCGAGGCGACAGGGAGCAACCCCTTAGCGCTGGCCTTACTCATGGCCGCCCTTACGATGTCTACGGTAGATTGGTCGGTCGATTCGACGGCGATACAAAAATGTCGTGCCCCTCCCGCAAGTGTTTCTTGGGTGTCGCCGTCCGTGATTGTGCATCCCGGGATCAAGCGTGGGTCAATCGAGCTAAAAAATATCTTGTAAGCTTCGTATCCATACATTCCACCGCCAAGATCATCAATATCGAATAGTATCCCAATCTTAGGCATACCTTCCCCTTTCAAGGTTCCTGATTTGAACAATCGCCTCCAGAATGACATGTGGTTACCTCCTATTTCTGTGAAGATCTCGGTGACCTCCCTGACCTCAAACCGGCGAGTTCAGAACCGCCATGGCTGGAACAGTGGGGCAGTCTTACCATTGTAACCGTCTAATGACCGTTTCGGGGTAGAGGGGCGGTTCCTGGGCCCTGCAACCCAGCCGTCTATTCTCCACATCGCCGGCGTCGCGGCGGCCAGTGAGGTCGATCTTGCCGCGAATTTGACGGCTATTCACTATCCGTCGACTTCTCCGTTCTGATAACTCTTGCCGGCCTGAAATCCCACGCGGTTGCTATTCCCGGTTTCTTGTTCTCGATTGCGTCCAGGATTCTCTCCGGGGTCAACGGGTAGTGGTTGAAATATATTCCCACAGCGTGTCCCACTGCGCAACAGTATGCCTGCGCCGCGGACATGGCCACGGACATCCCGGCCTCTTTGGCCCCGTACGGGCCGCCTGGATCGATGGTCTCTACGATAATCGGCTTTATGTTGGGCATGTCCTTGATGATGGGAGTCTTATAATCGAGCATGGTTGGATTGAGACAGTATCCCTTGTGCCACCGATGCTCTTCGCTGAGCATTCCGCCGTGACCTCCCATTGCCACACTGCCCTCAAACTGGCCCTCCACTATCATGGGATTGACCGCGAACCCGCAGTCCTGCGCGCACGTGACGTCAGTGGCTTTGACCATGCCGGTTTCCGGGTCCACTTCAACCTCGGTGATCGTCGCGCCGAAGGAAAAGGCCTGAGAAAGTTGTCCCGACGGGTTGGTGACCCATTCACGCCTGTGGTCCACCTCCGGGGAGAACGCTCCTCTACCCATGATAGGACGGCCCATGATCAGCGCTTTGCGAACGACTTTTGCAGTGCGGATGCCCGCGTCAGGGGCTCCTCTCACGAATACTTTCCCGTCTCGGGCCACCAGGTCTTGCGGATCCGCTTCGAGCATATCGGACGCTACCTCGAAAAGCTGTGTCCTGGCGTCCTCTCCGGCCCTCTTGACCGCCTGACCGCCACCGAAAGTGGAGATCATGGAATAGGAACCCGCGTCGGTTGCGGTCACTTCAGTATCCGCGGATATGAGGCGCACCATGTCCATTGGAAGTCCCAGCTCCTCCGCGGCAATCTGAACGAGCATATTGTCGTTGCCTTGACCGTTGTCCACAACCCCTGAGACTACTGTAGCGCCGCCGTCTTCATGGAATTTGACGGTAGCCTGGGAACCCCCGCGGATCCCCAGGGGGAACCCGGTCTGAACCGAATTGATCCCTATACCTATTCCACGGTTGGGCGTAGAATTCTTGAACTTTTCCTGGAAGCTACTTTCCTCCGCGGTCTTCTCAATGCACTCCGTCAGGCCGCAACTGGCCACGTACGAACCTGTGGTGGTCGTCTCCCCCGGGAGCCGAGCGTTCCGCAACCGCATGGTGACCGGATCGATCCCCAGTTCCTCGCCCAGCATGTCCAATTGCGTGTCAACCCCGCAAGCGAAAGAGCGTCCGTGTATCCTTATCATTCCCCGCACAGGCTTGTTCGTGTAGATTCTGTACCCGTGAAACCTAACATTCTCCAGCCGGTAAGTCTGCTCGTGGCACAGAAACGGCACCGAGACCGCTATGGGGCCTGTGCTGGAATACGCTCCGCCGTCCAGGTACGCGACCACGTCTCGGGCCAGGACCTTGCCCTCTTTGTCCACGCCGGTCTTGATTGTGGTGATCATCCCGTGGCCCATGCGGGTCGCTATGGAGTTCTCCTCCCGGGTGTACACCAGCTTCACCGGTCTTTGACTCTGAATACTGAGCAGACAGGTGATGAACTCGGCTGGAAACACGTCGGAACGCCCGCCGAACGCGCCTCCGATTGTGATTTTGCGAACGTTGACTTTGGACAGAGGAATCCTCAGCGCATTGGAAAGCGCCTTGGCCTTGGTGTGAGGTGAAGCATTGGGCATCCAGATTTCCAAGGAACCGTCCGACTGCGTGTTCGCCACAACCGCGTACGGTTCGGACATGAAATAGGAGTCCTCTTCCGCTACAAAAGTGTCTTCTCGAACCACCTTACAGTTCTTGAACGCAGCCTCCACATCACCCACGTCGATCTTTACCGCAACGTTAATGTTGCCGGGTTTGTCGTCATGAATCTGCGGAGCGTCCGGCTCCAGCGCGGACCAACAATCAAAAACCGCGGGCAGTTCCTCGTACTCCACATTGATCAGGCTCAACGCTTCATTTGCGGTGTCCTCATCCACAGCGGCCACGGCAGCGACCTCGTCTCCCACGTACCGGACCTGATCCACGCACAGCAGTTGTTGGTCACGGGTGTATCGAAAGACCCCCCATTTCTCACCTGCGGTATCCGCTCCGGTGACCACCGCGTGAACGCCCTTCAGGGCCTTGGCCC
This sequence comes from uncultured Syntrophaceae bacterium, assembly GCA_964527475.1. Taxonomy (GTDB): domain Bacteria; phylum Desulfobacterota; class Desulfomonilia; order Desulfomonilales; family Desulfomonilaceae; genus CAZGNL01. The sequence continues at coordinate 19,809 of CAZGNL010000036.1, read as the reverse complement.
GAGAAGTGTCAATATTCAGTATCCTGGCATGGGGATAAGGGCTTCGCAGCACTTTGCCTACCAGCATCCGCGGCAGATTCAGATCAGCTGTGAAGATCGCCTCACCCGTGACTTTGGAGTGGGCGTCCACACGAGGAACGCTTTTCCCTACCAGGGTATATTCTTCAGGCAAGATAGATACCTCCGCCTCACTCAGTCACATATTGTGCGTCTGCCGGGACTGCGACTTACGAACTATTCCCGGAAACGCGTTTCAGAGATCGTACACCAAGGCGCTTCAAAGGAAGTAACGCGATTGGGTACACGGTTAAACGGAGCAAATCCCCCCCTAACCCCCCTTTGTCAAAGGGGGGAACGAAAGGATTCCTTCCGCTCATTGACGGCCCTCGCATGACCGGACATCACATGTTTGAAAGCGCATTGGCATCAGTCCGAGTACTCTCCGCCTGCGACGGCTCGCACCGCGTCGAGGATCTTGGTGTACCCCGTGCATCGACAGAAGTTGCCCGCGAGGGCCGTCTTGATTTCATCGTCGGAGGGGCTGGGGTTTCCGTCGAGCAGCGCCTTTGACGAGAGTATCATGCCGGGGGTGCAGAACCCGCATTGAACAGATCCTTTGTCCACAAACGCCTGTTGGATCGGGTGCAGCTTTCCCCTTGTGGCAAGACCTTCGATGGTCAAGATCTCCGAGCCTTCGGCTTCCAGGGCCAATGTGGAGCAGGATCGGATCGGGTACCCGTTCATCAGCACTGTGCAAGCCCCGCAAACACCCTCCGAACACCCTTCCTTGACCCCGCTGAAACCGCAACCATCGCGGAGAACCTCCAACAATGTGGTGTTCGGCGCGACAGCAAGATCAAAATCCTCTCCGTTGACCGTTATGCTCAAAATCTGTTTCTTCATTCCATGACCTTCTTCAGAATGGTCTTATCAGGCTGATTCGTTCGCGTTCCACTTGAAGGAAAAGGTGGTCCGCGATGGGCTGAGCCGATCAGAGGCCCAGGGCCTCCTTGACCGCGCGAGCGGCCATTGTCCCGGCCATCTTTATCCGATAGTCCTTAGACGCGGCCGTGTTTTGCACGATTATACCTTCCACCGCCCTGACCGCCATGTCCGCCGCTTTTGCGACCATCTCCGCATCCGGTTCCGACCCCTTGATCAACTGCTCCGCTTCCTTGAGTATCACAGGCGCGGGACCGGCAGCAGCCAGGACCAGCCTGAAATTTTCAACCTTACCCTTGTCCACAATGGCCACACACGCCGCGTTGATGATCGGATAATCCACCGCCGACCTCATGGCAAGCCGCTGATACGACCAGGAGATCGGCGCCCAAGGCAAGGGCAGTCGAATCTCGGTCAAGATCTCTTCAGGCAGAAGATTGAACGGGCTCTCGCCCTTCCCCGTGTAGAATTCCGTGAGCGGGATCATCCGCGTTCCGGTCGCGGCGGCAGCGCCGGCCTGCGCTGAAAGGGCTATCAAGACCGGTATGGTGTCACCGGAGCAGACAGCCTGGCACGACTCGGAACCTTCGAGAGCGTGGCATTCTTTCCCTCCTGTCCGGTGACAGCTTCCCTTGCCTGTCCTCCAGAAGAAGGATTGATTGTAGAGGTTGCACCGAGGCGTGAGACAGATGTTCCCCCCTATGGCCCCTCTGTACCGCTGAATGCCGACAGCGCCGATAGATTCGACCGCCTTTTTCAGAATGGGGAAATGGCGCCCCACAACTTCACTTTCAGCTATTTGCGCCAATGAAGTCCCGGCCCTTATGGTCACTGCGTTGGGCTCTTCCTCTATGCCTTTGATTTCTGTGATATTCTTGAGGCTGATTACGGCCCGGGGAGACACCAGGCCGTGTTTCATCTGGACCACAAGATCCGTCCCGCCGGCCAACACCGGAGCGGATGCACCCAGTTCACCCTTGATCTTGAGGACTTCCTTTAGGGAATCGGGCGCGTAATAGTCAAAGCTCGGTAATCGCATCTGAGATCCTCGAAACGCAGAATAGAATGGGCAAAGGGATCGGAAAAGACAGCCCGCTGGAACCATACCGCGCCCAAAACCGTCTCATGTTGTTGCGACAGGCTTGACACGATGGTGGTTATCGGATTTACTTAACCCCAAAGACAGACTCTTTTCCGAGCGTCATAATAGGCGCTCAACGTGCCACTGTCAACATCATTGTCCGATACGGAAGGAGAGTGAGGCGGATGGATCTCTTCAGGAATATCACGGTTCTATCTTTGGAACAGGCCACGGTTCTACCGTACTTGACCTATCGGCTGGCTATGGACGGTTGCCGGATCATACGCCTGGAGCACCCCGTTTACGGCGATCCCAATCGCATGGTCGGCGAACCCTTTATTGACGGCGAAGAGCGGCTGAACAGCTACTACACGGCAATCAACGCGGGCAAAGAAGCTATGACACTCAATATTGGGGAGCCCAAGGGAAAAGAGATATTGAGTGACCTTATCCGAAAATTGAACGTGGACATATTCGCCACGAACCAGCTCCCGAAGAATTACCAAAAACTGGGCATTGACTACGAAACCCTCCGGGCCGTCAAGCCGGATCTGATTTGGCTTGGGATTACAGGATTCGGCCCGGACAGCAACGAAGCCGCATACGATCCGATTCTCCAGGCCCGTGGGGGTCTCATGGAACTGACCGGAGAGGCGGGCGGAACGCCGGAGGTTGTGGGAATCCCGCTGCCGGACATGGGTACCAGTGAGCACTCATACGGATTGCTCATGAAGGCCCTGTTCAAGAAGGCCGCCACCGGCCAAGGATCCCGGATCAACATGTCCATGTTCGAGAGCACCACCTCATGGCTCACCGTTCCCATGACCATGACGTGCTCCTTTGGCAAGACCATCTCTCGACGCGGAAATACCCACGAGTTTTTCGCTCCGGTTTCCGTGTACCCCACGAGCGACGGGTACGTCTATGTTGCGGTCGGAAATGACCGTCAGTTCGAGGCCCTTGCTGCGCTGCCCGAGTTTTCCGCGCTGGCGCGGGAGGAATACAAGAAGAACGCTGGCCGCATAGCCGACGTTGAGAATCTCAACAAAACCATCTCCCAGGCCTCCTCGACCATGAGCACTGAGCAGTTCCTTGCGCTGATGAAACAGATCCGGGTGGCCGCTTCCAAGATCAACACCATAGCGGAGGTGGCGAAGGACCCGTTGGTGTCAAGATCGCTGCTGAAATCAATAGATCCTGTGTCCGGTTTTGAGCTTACCCTTGCGCCGCCCCCCGTGAAGACCGATTTCCTCGAGGAACAAGGTATGAAGCTGTCCTTTCCACCTCGATTCGGAGAACATAACGAGTCGATCCTCGGATCGGAACTCGGGATGTCGGCCGATGAAATCGCCGCGCTCAAGACCGATGGAATTACCTGATGCCAACTTACATGCCTAGAAACAAAGGCACAACGAAGTATGAAAGTCTTTTCCGTTGTTTACTGGTCCGGGGCTTCGCCTCGGACAGGGCCCCTAAAGAGCGCGCACGCTGCGCATGGACTTGGAGGGGAGACTCATCTCCCCTCCAAACCACCCCATACGTTGACCCGCAAAGGGGTGGTTTCTTCACTGGACTTTCAGATAAACCAACATGCCCGTGCGGTTCCGGGCACAACGAAGCATGAAAATGTCCGCAAAGTCGTGGGTCCCGCACGTAGGGGCGCTGCATGCTGCGCCCTCTTGGATAGTGGGGTCCAAGCCTGAACTCGGGGGACTTCCCAGCGCATCCGGTTTTGTAGGAGTTTGCTATGAAACAACTGAGATCGGATGATCCTCAAATCCCCACTCCCCCTTGGAGCGGGGCAGGGAATAAGAGAAGCATCCACTATAACCCCGCCATGTGCCCCGGACGGCAAGCATGGCCACAAACTACTGAAAGTGCAAGACAATGGGTGTAGCCAAATACAAGAAGAACGACAAGGACGCCATAGAAGAAGTGATCTATCAGTCCGGTATCAAGGTGAAGCCTTGCTATGGCCCGCAAGACCTGGAAGACGCGGGATTCAAATACCAAGAAGATCTCGCTGATCCGGGCGGATATCCCTTCACAAGAGGCATTCATCCGCAGGGATACCGTTCCCGAGCGTGGACAACCCGTCAATACTCGGGATTCGGGACGCCGAAGGAGACCAACGAGCGGTTCAAACTGCTGATCTCTCACGGTCAGACCGGTCTGAATGTGGCCTTTGATCTTCCCACCCAGATGGGATACGACTCCGACGATCCAGTGGTAGAAGGGGAGGTGGGCAGAGTCGGCATGGCGGTTGACACGCTCAAGGACTTCGAGATAGCGTTCGCGGATATTGAGCTGGATAGAATCGGATCAGGACTCACCATCAACGCAGTGGCAAGCGTGATGCTCGCCATGTATCAGGCAATGGCGGAAACGCGGGGATTCGATATCACTCGCATAAGCGCTACCCCTCAAAACGATATCCTCAAAGAGATGATCGGCCGAGGGGCATGGGTGTATCCGGTGGAAGACGCAGTGCGCCTCATCGGAGACACCATAGAGTATTCCATTACCACGCTTCCCAGGTGCAATCCTGTGTCCGTGTGCGGATACCATATCAGGGAATCAGGAGCAAATCCCGCTCAGGAGATCGCATTCGGCCTGGAGATCGCCAACGCGTATATCGACGAGGCCATTTCCAGAGGCTTGACCATTGATGATATCGCCCGACGAATCACATTTAATTTCAACATATTCGGGAACCTGTGGGAACAGGTGGCCAAGTTCAGGGCCGCGAGAAAACTGTGGGCCAAGAACCTTAAGGAGAAGTACGGGGCTCAAGATCCCAAGTCCATGCACCTACGCGGGCTCTTCGGCGGCGGTGGATTCGGACTCACCAAGGCCCAGCCTGAGAATAACATAATCCGTAGCTCATACTACGCGCTCGGAGCGGCTCTGGCCGGGGCTCAGACCACCGCGCTCTGCTCATTCGATGAGGCGTTCACTATTCCCACACCGCGGGCCGCGCTGCTCTCACTGCGAACCTGTGAACTGCTCATGGATGAGATCGGACTGCGCGATACCGTGGATCCGCTCGCCGGGTCATACTTCGTGGAAACCATCACCAAACAAATGGAAGAGAAGATCCAGGAAGAACGCCAAAAGATTCACGACGTGGGGGGCATGATCGAAGGCGTATCCTCCGGCTACGTCCAGAAGCTGGTCGCAGAGCAGGCCTATGAATGGGAAAAGGGGATCAAACGAGGCGAATACATCAAGGTCGGTGTCAACAAATATGTTGATGAAGAAGAACCCGATGTGGAACTCCACGAATACGACCCCACAACCCAGGAAAAACAGATCGAAAACCTCAAGAAGGTCAAAACTGAACGCAACGACCCAGAGGTCGCCCAAACCCTCAAAGAATTGGAAACCATCGCCAGAGCCAAAAAGAATGTCATGCCCGCGCTCGTCAAATGCTGCAAAGCATACGCCACAGTCGGCGAAATGGCCGGAGTCTTCAGAGAAGTATTCGGCGAATTCAAAGAACCGAATATCTTCTAGGGAAGAGGGAAGAGGGAAGAGGGAAGAGGGAAGAGGGAAGAGAAGAGGAAGAGAAGATGCGGGGGGGACCTTTTCTCGGTAGAAAAGGTCCCCCCCGCACCCCCCTCCAAAAGACTTCATAAATGGGTCCGTCGTTGATGAACTGCTGGGAGGCTGTTGCAAAACTGAATCTCGCACACTGATCGTGCTACCCAAGTGAGGCCTTTCACGGAGGACAGTTTGTAACAACTTGAAATTAAGAGGGCGCAGCATGCGGCGCCCCTACGCACTAGGGTGATGTCCGGGATACATAGGGGATCGACACGAATCAGTGGATTCATGCTCTTGATCTGGCACACCCGCAATGCTTGAGATGGCTGTGTTCCAGCCATCTCAAGATCGCGAGTGCCCTTCAGATCAAGAAACTGTCAGGATAACGGCTTTATAGGGTGAAACAGGTCAGATTCTATCGGCAGAATGCTGCGAGCAGCATTCTGCTTCTTCTGAACCAACGAGCTATGGCCCGCGACCAAGGCGAAAGTCGCGCAGCACTTTCGCTGGTCTATGGTAGAGGCGAGAGCACGCGTACACGCGAGAAATGAAAGCTCTTTGCGGGGGTCTGGGGGCAGTTTCTCACGAGAAAGCGCCCCCAGTTCCTCTTCCAAAAGGCTGATGCCATGAAGCAAACTTCGGTGATGAACAGCCCTATAAAGGGATATGTGTGTGTGGCGATTTCGGCTGTTCTTTGGGCTTCTTCCGGGACCGTGGGCAAGGCGCTGTTTGCTCAGGGGATTACTCCGGTTGAACTGGTGCAGGTGCGGGTGGGATTGTCTGCCATAATCATGGCGATTACACTGGCGCTCTTTGCCAGGCCGCTTTTTCGGATTCGTTGGAGCGATCTGCCGTATTTTCTGCTCCTTGGTGGCGTGATCCTGGCCCTGGTACAGTTCACCTATTTCTTTGCGATCAGCAAACTCCAGGTGGTGGCCGCGGTACTGATCCAGTATCTGGCGCCGATCCTCGTGGCTGCGTACTCCATCTGCTTTTGGGGAGAGCGGTTCACAACCGCAAAAGCAGCTGCTCTTTTTCTGGCAGTGGGGGGCTGCTATTTCGTTACAGGGGCGTACGATCTGCAGCTATTCCGTCTGAACGTAGAGGGCGTTGTGGCCGCGTTTGCCTCGGCCGTGCTGTTCTCAGCGTACGCCCTGGCAGGCGAGCGGGGCATGCACAGATATCGCCCCTGGACAGTGGTGTTCTACGCCATGGTCTTCGCTGCCGTGTCGTTTCACATTTTCCGCTCACCGGTTCACTACCTTACGACCGCTCACTCCGCGCCGCAGTGGGCCGCGATGCTCTACATAGCCGTGTTCGGGACAATCGTTCCATTTGGCCTCTATTTCGTGGGCATCAATCATATCCGCTCTACTCGCGCTTTGATCACCGGAACCCTGGAGCCGATTTCCGCGGGACTCATCGCGTTCATCTTTCTTGGGGAATCCCTGGAACCACTGCAAATTGTCGGCGGCGCTTTGGTGATCATTGCAATCGTCCTTTTGCAATTACAACGAGAACAGGACCAACTCGCGCCTGAACTCGTCCGAAACCGAGAAGCGCACCCCCCTCCAAAAGACTTCATAAATGGGCCCGTCGTTGATGAACGAAAGAGGTAACGCCAGATGGGGCCTTTATTGTGCCGGGTCTAGCCTCGCGGCGACGGGTTCCCCGAGGATTACCGGAACGCGCTTAGATGGTTTCAGAAAGCAGCCGAACACGGTGTTGCCAAGGCACAGTATCAGCCGGCCATCACGTGTGCAAATGGAGAAGGCGTACCCGCTGATTTAGACGAGTCGGTTTTGTGGCTGCGGAAATCCGCAGCCCAAGGTCATGGGAAACCGCAACAGCTATTGATCAGAATGGGAATGCCGCAGAAGGAGCCCCCCGCACGCCTGGACAGCCCCAAGCCTCGGCAGGCGCCCTGATTTCTTGGGCCAAGGTCATATCCCTTCGGAAGGGTGGCAAAACTGTAGCAAGCTCAAACTGCAAAATATTAATGCTATTGCAGCATTCATTTCAAATATTTCTTCCAACAGAGGGGTAATCCTGTAGGGCACTATGTCTAAATCAAGCACAAGAGCGAAGAGACCGAGACATACAAATATTGATGCCAGAATGTACGCTTCTTTGTGATGACTGCCTGTAAATGTACCAATGATTTTGGATCGACATTTCAATGTTACCATCACAGCACTTATTGCACCAATCCCTATCAATGAATATACAAGAGTGGTATGGGGCAATACATATTTCCTGATTGAAATATATCCCAGGAAAAAGAAATCATGGGCCGCGTCAATCCTAATGCCGTGAATATGAGGCATATTCAATCCGAACAATCTTTGGCCAAAACTCATTTCATCCAAGAAACCCAAGAGTGCTACTGCCGATATAACTATTAACGCTCTTTGGTGTTCTTTGCTCCTGAATACAAATACAAGGGCGAGAATAAAGGCGCCAACATAGAAAAAGGCGGTGAGATTCTCGACCAGACGATCTTCCATCAGAAAGTGGGGTCTGTATTCCGGTACCCATGTGTATACCGCCAATGCGATCAGCACATTGATTGCAAAAAGAACCAGGTAGACCCACACATATTTCATAAGCTCCGCCCTATTGCCGGGATTGTGCGGCGGTCTCGCAATTTCGGAAGCCTCTGTGCCGGTGTGGATCTTGGGATGATTGAATGGACCCCGAGAAGGCTCGGTATCGTCTCGATCGTGATCCAACTGAGGCTGAACCGTAGTCCTGACAAAAAAAAGTCTCTTTTCAGCTTTTTAGAGTACCTCATGGAATGCCACCGGTCAAACAAAATCGAAGAAAGAAGGTATGAGATGACCGGCAAAGAGTCCGGGGTGGAGAATAAATGCTGTCGCGCGTCCCTGACTCGTGGAGTTGACCGAGTTTTGAGAAGCGTCTATAGTTCTTTGTAGTTAAACAAGAATCACACGGAGGTTGAGCCAACGGCCCGGCAGGAGTGAATCGTCATTGACCCCAAGATTCTGGTTGGTAAGCCGGTGACAAGGGGAACTCGGCTCGCTGTGGAGTTTATTGTACGACTCCTGGCCGAAGGGTGGTCCGAAGATGACATAGTGGAAAATTACCCTGGTATCACCGGCGAGGACATCAAGGCCTGCTTGGCCCTTGGCTTGTAGACAACCAAGAGAGTGAGACGTTTAGGACTTGTCACAGAATAAACCTGACAGTAACAGAAGGCGCCGCGGACCAAGGACGTACGGCGCGACGCATGCGTCGCCCTCCTATTACAAGGATGAGGCGCGTGTCAGTTGCAAGGGTTATTCCGGGACGGACGCTTACGTATCAAAATCGAGTTGAAAAGGAGTAGTCATGACAGCTATGAAGATTGCGGTTCTACTGATTTTGAGTGTTTTCATCCTCGGGACGGATCTTCCGGCTTCCGATAAGGCGCCGGCCCAAAGCCTCGGAGACAAACTCGTGCATCAGCTATGGGCGGATTTGAAGAACCGGGACATGAGCGCTATGGAGAAGCTTCTGGCCGACGGTTTCCAAGCCATAAACCGATCCGGAACGCGTGGCATGGAGGCACAGCGAAAGCTGCTCAAGGATGTAAATCTTGGCAAATACGAGATCACCAATGTCCGTGCCACTCAGAATGGCCCTGTAATCGTAGTGACTTATTTGGTTGCGGCTGAGGAGACGCTTTTGGGCAAACGTCTCCCCCCCGGCAAGCCGAGCCCGAGGCTGAGCGTGTTCCTAAAGACCGATTCAGGCTGGCAATGGATCGCTCACGCCAACGCAAGATCGCTAAAATAGTATGGCGATCAACGACTTCAGTCAACGTAATGGTTCACCGGGCGCAGAACCGCTTCAAGCCCGGTGAACCATTACCTCAATGGTATTCCCACTCCGAGCAATCGCTGCTCCGATTTGGCATGACCTTGCGCGGCAGATTTCTGTAGCCACAGAACCGCTTTGTCGAAATCAGCCACAACGCCTTCACCATTTGCACACATGATGGCTAGATGATACTGAGCCTTGGCCAAGCCATGCTCGGCTGCTTTTTGAAACCACTTGAACGCGTCTCCGTCGTCCTTGGGAAGTCCCGTTCCGCTGTAGTACATCACGCCCAGGTTGTACTGGGCCTCGGTTACGCCCTTCTCAGCGGCCTTGCGGTACCAATTTGCGGCCTCAGCGTAGTCCTGTTCAACTCCTTTTCCCTGATGGTACAGGGTTCCCAGTTTGTATTGAGCTTGAGGATAGTCTTGTTCCGCGGCTTCACTGTACCACATGAGCGCCTCAGCATAATCCCTGTCAACGCCTCTCCCTTCCTCATATATCGTTCCCAGCTCATATTGAATGTCGGCACGCCCTCCTTCGGCCAAATCCAAGAGCATGGAAAGCCTGTTTGGATCCATTTGGCCGGACGATGCAAAAGGAAACAACAGCAAAACAAGCGTCGTGATGATGCAGCCAAACAATACACCATTGCACTGCCCGACTGAACTCTCTGAGATCGCACTAGGTTCCATGGCAAGACTCCGGATCCCCAAAGGTTTGATTGCTTAATGGCCAATACCACAGGCAATTATAGCATAGTGCACGATTAACCTGCAAATGGAGCAACCGGCGGCCGGTAACAATTCAGTCATTCGGGGGACTCCGGCAGGATATCATCACACTGTCCGGAACTATCTCCCCTTTGTTCGCAAAAGATTTCTATTCCATGTGCTGTCCTGACCGGGTAATATGGTGTTCTCAGTTTGCAGAGTCGGAGGAATTTGAGTCCCTGGGAAGTATCCCCACGGCAGGACTTGGCGTACTCGGATCCCAAGGTTTTTCTTATGAATCCGCGCAGGCCTGTTGGAACTTCCAGGACCGGGGAATACACGTAATCAGTGTACAGGGCGCGGCCGGAAGACGACCTTATCCGGACCAAGGCCGGGCGCGTTGTCACTATCCCGCGGTACGGGAGTTTCCCTCCGCGCAGCATGAACCCGATCGCGCATTGGCGCCGAGACATGGTTCAAGCGCATTCTCCGAGCAAAGGGATTTGACATGAGTGAGAAATGCCCCAAGTGCGGAGCGCCACTGGAAGAGGACGCTACCGTCTGCCACAAGTGCCGCTTCATTGTGCTGGCCGCTGAACCGGACTACGACCAGGCGGGTCCGGACACCGCTATCATCTCCGCCGGCGCCATTCTGCAGGACGACTACAGGATAGTGAGATTACTCGGAACCGGCGGCTCCGGCACAGTGTACGAAGCCAGACAGATTAGTCTGCAGAACGCACGGGTCGCTCTCAAGGTCTTGCACCCTGACCTGAACAGCGACCAAGGCACCATAAACCTTCTGAAGCGAGAGGTGATCGTCTGCCGCGAGCTGACCCATCAGAACATCATGAAGGTTTACAGCATGGAGAAGATGGCGGAGGGACATTTCATTGTCATGGAATATGTCCTTGGAGGCAGCTTCCAGGACAGACTGGACAAATCCGGGAAGATGTCACTTGAAAAGGCCGGTCACGTGTTCCTTCAGGCGTGCGATGCCCTCCAATACGCGCACGGGCGAGGCGTGATACACCTCGACATAAAGCCTGCCAATATCCTCCTGGGTCCCGGCAATACGGTGAAATTGTGCGATTTCGGTATCGCCCGAATGGCCGTCAACAGAGTCACCACCGCCACTCAACGAATTGTCACCGGCTCAGTAGGATATATGCCGCCCGAGCAGTATCGTGGTAGGAAGGCGGTCTCCTATAGGTCCGACATCTATTCTCTTGGGGCCACTATGTACACCGCGCTGACCGGCGCGGTTCCGATCGGAATCATCGAACATGAGGGGATCCCCCGGTGCGTTCTGCGGGCAATGCATCGAGATCCTCAGGACCGGTTCGATAGTGTGCATGCTTTTTGCGAGGCATTCGTTGCGGAGACCGGGGTTCAAAGCGATTCAGTGGGCACTGGAGCGCCGGCGAGTGGGCCGTTGATCAATGGGCTGGAGGACCCGTCCTCCCTCGATCCGGGGTACATTACTCCTGATGAGGCCACAACGGTCGAGCCTCCGCCACAGATCGATACGGGTGGGGCTCACGAAAGGGAAATCACGCTCACGATACCCGACATAGCAGGCCTCCTCAAATCCTTGTACGAAAAGACAGCGGTGGTACTTGCGGAGATCAAAGCCAAGCTGGTCTCACGATGGGAAATTTGGTGGCCCACGATCAAATCAGCGCCCTGGAAAGAGTGGGCCGGAAACAAGACTGTGCTCCTCGCAGCAGGGGCCGGTCTGGCCGCGCTCGTCGCTCTAGGGATAGGGCTCTCATTGACCGCAGATCCTGTTCCCGGGAAGATCCCGGCCTCCAAGCCGGCGGCCGGACTCGTTGCGAAGACACAGAGCCAAACCGTGCCGCCTGCGCCCACAGAGACCACGCCCGCCGATGGAGCCACTGCCAATGCCGTTAAGGCTGCGCTCAGCCGTTTCGTTGGATCATTGAATTTCGATCAATCCGACCAGGCCGCGGCTTTGCTGACTTCAGCGTTTCGCGAGAAATTGACAGTCGAGAAGTTCCGGGAGAAGTTCTTCAGGACTCCGCGTCTGTGGAGGATGAAGATACTGAGCGTCCGAAAAGCGGGGAATGGTCGAGTAGTGATCAAGGTCAATGTGCGTGTTATTGACGCGTTTGAGGGTACCGTGAAAAGCCGAATGGGCCGGCTCCAAATGATAAAGAAGGATGTGGGCTGGAAAATCTCTTCGATCGATGTGGGGTAGCAGGGCCAAAAGGACTTCGACCCCCTCTCCTGACCGGGTTTGGCATGATGGCTGAAGAAAATTCCATTTCCGAAAGACTGAGAGAACAGTTTCTGAAGGAAGCCGGGGAGCGCCTGAAGGACATTGAAACCGGTCTCTTGCGCCTGGAAGGGCAAGAAGAGCCGGCGGACCAGTTGCGACTGATCTTCAGAGGATTCCACGGCCTGAAAGGAATAGCCGGCTACGTGAGCGCCAGGGAAATGATCGATATTGCAAATGCAGGGGAAAGCCTGCTCGCGCAGGTCAGGGACGACGGAGTATCCTTCGACCCGGAATGGGTGGAAGTGCTGCTGAGATGCCATGACGATCTGCGAAATCTGCTGGAAGCATTTGGGGAAGGTAGCTCGCGTTCCCACGATTGGAAAGAAAGGCTGGGCCGGCTTCAGCTCATTGTAGCGGAGAATCGCGAGAGAGCGGTATCGGGTCGCAATGCTTCGGACTCGGGCCTCGTTTTTGTGGAAACCGCGCAGGCTCATCTCGCCGGGCTGGATCTCTACCTGGAGAAATTGAAACCTGGTATTCCCGAAAAGGGCCTTGCAAACGCAATCAGTCGCAAGCTACGTATATTCTTGAGGGAAGCGGCTGAGGCGTCACGGGAGGATCTGGTAGAGAAGGCTTCCGTGGCGCAGCAGGCCCTTGATGAGCACAAGGAACAGGAGTGGAGCCAAGAATATGTAGAGGAGTTTGCCGCAATCATCTCTGAACTTCGATCCTCGCTGGAACACAAGGCCGCGCCGAATCATGCGCACTCCGGCGCACTGCCGTCGCCACCTTCTCGTCCCGTTCACTCTTTGGAACCTCGCCTCGAAATCAAGGCCGAGTACGTGGAGATGCTGGAAGCGCTCGTGAGTGACTTTTCCGCGTATGCGCAACGGGTTTCGGACGACCTGGGCCGGATGAGACCCTTGATAAAACCGAGAGCGTATCCGTGGCTCAAGGGAATGGAGGCGGACCTGGAACAGTTTGCGTCAGCATTGACTCGGTCTTGCCACCAGCTCCACCTGGCGCCCCTTTCCAGTCTATTCGAACAATTGCCACGACTTGTCAGAGACGCGGCCAAGCGTGAAGGAAAGATGGTTCAACTGGAGATCAGCGACAGGGACGCCGAACTGGAGCGGCACAAAGTGGAAAGGCTGACCGAGCCGTTGGTTCATCTGATTCGCAATGCGGTCTATCATGGACTGGAACCCCCTGAAGAGCGAATAGCATCGGGCAAACCTGAACAGGGGACCATCCGCGTTGAGGCTTCAACAAGCGACCATGCCGTGACTATTTGTGTTGCAGACGATGGACGTGGAATCGATTTTGGTCGGGTTCGTGACAGAGCGGTCAAATTAGGGCTACTGACACGGGAAAAATCTGATAAGCTATCTGCCGAAGATCTCTTGGACCTGATCTTTGTCACAGGTCTGACCACGACCGACCTGGCAAATACCATATCAGGCAGAGGGGTGGGAATGGAGATAGTCAGAGAATCGGTCGCGGAACTGGGCGGAACCGTGGAGGTTCACTCTGCGCCTGGGAAAGAAACGCTGTTTATGCTCACCATTCCGCTCAATCTCAATCGCTGATCCTTGCTGGAGAAACCGGGACAAGGGATGCAAAAAGCCTTCAACATGTATAGCGCAACTGAGCCGCCCGCGCGGAGTTCGAGCCCGATTCGGCTGTCTGTCGCAGGACTGATAATGGGGCTGGTCATGATTTCAGCCGTGGCCGGACCCGTGTCCGGACAAATTGCCGCGGATACCGCGGCCATAGATTCCTATTTTGAGGTTGTTGAATCTTTCCCCCGGGGCGACAGTGAGATTGCGCTGCAGGAACTGAATAAGGTCTTGACTGCTTTTCGAAAGGAAGGCTTCTACAAGGGCGTCTTGATGGTCCGCGTATCACTGGCAGACCTTTACCGCGCCAGGGGTGACTACGAAAAGGCCTCAGTTCAACTGGCCGAGGCCAGGGAGATCATGGTTCAGTCGCGGGACATTCGGGGTGAAGGCCAGGTCCTTCTACGCATGGGGGTGGTTGAGACGGAGAGATCACGACTCAACGAGGCCGACAAACTGTTCCGCGAAGGTCTGGCCAATGCGACCGCGGTGGAAGACCGGAAACTGGCAGCCGATATCAGGACTCAGCTCGGCCGACTGCACATTATTCATGGAAACTTCTCGAAGGCTCACGAAGTCCTGACCGCAGCGCTGAAGGTTCACGGATCGACCAATGACAAACGCCGCGAAGCGTTGGATCTCTCGGGACTTGCTGAGATTCACCGCATTCGGAATCAATATAAGACTGCTCTTGATCTTCTTGACAATGCCGTCGTCCGAGCAAAGAAGGCAGGTCGCAAATCCCTGGAACACAAGATCCTGGTCCGGAAAACAGAGACTTTGCGCGACCAGGGCAACCTGAAGGAAGCCAAGAAACAGATCTATCGTTGTCTGAAGTTTTTTTCCGAGTCCGGCGACCAGAGAGCCGGAGCGCGGGCGGAGACGGTCCTTGCATCAGTGATGTGTCAGGAAGGGCTGACGGAGAAGGCCGCAACGCGCCTGCAGGCCGCTGCAAAAACGCTCGACAAGTCCGAAGCTCTGGTGGACCGCTCACACTCTATGCTCTACACGGGAAAGGCACTCATCACCTTGGGCCGCTTGCCGGACGCGGCGAAAATCTTGGATCAGGCCCTGGAGATTGTGACAAGGTTAAGGGTTCCGTACACCGAAATGCTGGTCAGGCTGGCCCAGGCTCGTCTCCAGATAACGCAGGGAAGATTGCAGCGCGCGCGTGTGAACACGGACCTGGCGCTGGATCTGGCGAAAGCCCTTGGGACACGGAAAGGGCAGATAGACGCGGCCGCGGCTAAAGGCTTTCTTCGGCAGCAGCTTGAGGATGACGCGGGAGCGGTTGTCAGCTACGACCGCGCACTGGAACTGAACCGATCCCTGGGAGACGCGAGAGCGGAAAGGGAATGCCTCATAGCGCGAGCCCACTCCCTGGTTCGTCTCGGTTTTCTGGGTCGGGCCGAGCAAGACGAGGAAACCGTGAAGGCCGGCCTTGATTCCACAAAGGACCTTGCCTGCAAGGGGGATCTGCTCTTTGTGCGCGGGCTGATTCTTGCGGCTGGAGGGGATGAATCAGGCGCGCTCAAGGCATACAATCAGGCGGACGTCATAATTGACAAGCTCTCCAGCCCCGCGACCAAGGCCCAGCTTGCCGAAGCCAAGGCCGGAACAGAAACGGCTTTGAGAAACCTGGAGAAGGCCTATTCCTACTGGGACAGGGCGGAGAAGATCTATGCGTCAATGGTCAGCCCTCGCGGAGTCATCAAGTGTCGGGCGGCAAAGATCAACCTGGCTCTGGACATCAATGATCTCAGCCGAGCAAGATCTGTGGCTCGTAGGCCCCTTGGCGTCTCCTGGACCAGGACTTCTCAAGCGCGAGACCTTCGCGACCGTGTCGTCAGCCCCGGGACCGAGGAGTCACCGACGGCAAGGTTGATCCAATACGGGCCGGGGCTCGGTCCACAAGGTACCGACTTTGGGATGCCCACCAAGGAAGATTTCCGCAGACCGACCTACCGGTCTCAGCCCTGGACCGGCGATGGGTACTCAGCCGGCAAGGACCCGGACGCGGCTATCATCGGGGCCCACATTCACGCGCTGCGGGCCGTGGTGGCCGTTGCCTCGGGCGACATCTCAACCGCGAAAACCGCGGTAGACCATGCTCTGAAGGTTGCTCGGTCGTACAAGGACGATAGCGCCATAGCCCGCTTCAACTATCTCCTCGCTCGTGTTCTAGCCGAGAAAGGAGATTACGCCGCCGCGCTGGAAGCTTTCCGAAAGAGCGGTGTGTCGCGGGGTTGGCGCCCCGGGTACGTCGGGGCCATGACCAAACCCGGGAAAGGCAGGGCCGAACGGACTGCCGAAGCCTTGCGAGCAGTGATCGACGAGGTTATGCTGACCGAGAAGAGGGAGGGCTTATGGCTCGTGCCTCCTCGGGTCATGCGGGATCGGGAGAAGATCTACGAACAGTACATCGGCCTACTCATGGAAGCCTCACGGAAGTCCGGGGCCGTCGAGCAGGCACGCAAAGCCTGGGAGTTCTCTCAGGTGTTGAAAATGCGAAGGACTCTGTATCAACTTGCCTCAATCGGAGTAGACCTCTTTCCCGGGACGTCTCCCGATCTGCTCAAAGAACTTAAGAAACAGCAGTACGCTTCCGCGAACAAGAGCAGGCGGGATCGGTATCCAAAGCTTAAGAAGAAATACGGTGTAGAAGCGGCAGCCGGTTTAGATCTCTTGCCCTACGGGTCGGACGGCCGGATGGAGAGTCTCCTCGCCAAGCTTTCGGCGGCGTCTCCGCTGTTCTTCAGTTTTCTTCAGAGTCGCCCGCCGTCTGTTGGTCAGGTGGAATCCCTTCTGGCAAAAGGGGAGATGTACACGACCTTCCTGGTAACCGAAAGGAGCATCCACTGCTTTCTTCTCGGGGCAACGGGCTTCAGGGCCGCAACAGCGCACGCGCCGGCGGCCAAGATACGTAAGGCCGTGCTCTCCCTGACCAAAGACGTTGCCAATCCACGTCATTACCGGATCAGCAAACTTTCCAACGATCTGTGGAATCAGCTGTTCGGCAGCTCCCAGCCGGCACTGTCATCTTGCAGCAAGCTCGTGATCGAGACGGACGGTTTTCTCAACTCCTTTCCTTTTGAGGCCCTGGCGCCGGCGCCTCTAGCTTCCAAGGCCAAACAGGAAACACCTCTGCTCATGGATCGTGTGGAAGTGTCCAGAACCAGTTCCGCGTTCAGATTCGTGGGTCAACGGTCGAGGAAGACCTCTTTCGGAAAAGCAGAGTCCGTTGTGGTCTTTGCGGGACCGATTTTCCCGTCCGACGTCGGAACCGGAAAGCCACGGGATGATCAAGACCCCCTTGTGCCCATATGGAAACGATCACTCATCCGCTTCAAATCGTCACCGGTATACAAAGGTTCTCAACAGTCGGCTCAAATCGCTGCTGCGTTCGGCAAAAAGGGAACTCTGCTCGTAGGACAAAGCGCTTCGTGCCGAGCTTTCCTGAAGAAGCAGATAGCGGCTTACCCCTTCATTCACCTGGCGTGTCCGTTGCTGATCCCCGCAACTCCAGCCGGGAGGTTGAGACAACCCTTTATTGCGTTTGCTCCGAAAGACCGTGACCTGTCCGCCGGCTTTTGCGGAATAGCGGACATTTTTGGAGCGCCCCGTGCCACGGAAGTGGTGAGCTTCGCGTGGGTAGACAGAATTGACCGCGCTTCCGAACGTGGTACTACGCTGTTGTTGGAAGCCCTGGGAATATCCGGCGCACGATGGGTGCTCCTTCCTCTTTGGGAGACAGACCGCCGCGGAGAGGCTGAAGCCAATCGTTTCCTGAGCAACTTCTACTCTTCGGCTAGAGATGGGCACAAGGTCACCGAAGCCCTCAGAGAGGCCCGTGCGCGTTTCCAAGCCGAAATCGCCGCAAAGAAGAGAAATCGTTGCAATGCGGTCAGATTTGCGCTTTTCTAGTTCTTGTGTTTTGAGACTTTTGAGGCCGGGTGTGTAGCAAACACCGACAGGTTTGCACGTACAGTGTGAAGACAACCGATTCTTTGGGAAGGAGTCGTAGGTTGATCCGAAGTAAACTCACTCCAGGAGCCGTGTTTATCTTATGCGCATCAATACTGGTTGCTTCGTGCAGCTCGGATTTCTACGGGAACTGGTCCACGATTCCGCCTACACCACCCGGTGATTTTCAGGTATCAATGGTATCGGACGGAGTCCGAATCTCATGGAAGTGCGTGCCCGCGGCTACGCACTACACGGTTTTCTGGGGCAAGGAGCCTGGAAACTACAAATTCAAACAGGATACTCCTGCCTGTTCAATTTTGCTCACTGGTCTCAAGAAAGGAGACTTTAATAGGTTCGCCGTCACCACCTGGAATCAACGGGGTGAAAGCGACTATTCCCGTTCGTTTGCATATGTTTTCGACAGCGACCCCTCCAGATCCCCGCACTACGTGACCAAGGGAAACGATCTGATGCGTCGGGGTTCATTCCAGGATGCGTACATATACTTCTCCACGGCCATTAGGCTCGACCCGCAAAACGTCAAGGCCTATCGGAGCAGGGCTCGGGTCAACGAGAAGTTTGACCGTTTGGAGTTGGCAAGCCAAGACTACGCCATGGCGGAGAAGACTAGTAAGCGCTGAGAGCGGCTACCGGGCTTCTCGGCAGCGGCTGTTCCGTTCCAGCCCCACTAGTGAAGAAAGGATTTGGTTGAATGCGGTCTGTATGGTCCCTCACTCCCTTGACATTGCTCCTGTTGCTCCTCATCCGGGTCCCGGTCGGTGAATGCGGTCGTCCTCCTTCGCCCGTAGAAGTTGTTGCGATTCAGGCTCAAGCGCTCAGACCTCAGATCACCTTGATCGGGGATGTGGAAGCCTTCACCGAGGGGGACGTTCACACGGAGGTTCAGGGACTGGTGGAAAGCTTCCCTGTCAAAGAAGGAGATTTCGTCAAAACCGGGCAGCTTATTGCCAAGCTGAATTCGAGCCAGCTCATTCTCGAACTTGAAAACAAACGGGAAGACTGGGAGCGAGCACGGGTCCTTTATGAAAAGGAAGAAAAGGAGCACGATCGCTTCAAGACGCTTTCCCGGTCCAAGAGCGTCTCCACGCACGAGCTCGACAAGGAGTGGTCTGAAGCGGAGAGCGCCAAATTCCGAAAACGCATGCTGGAAGCCACCATAAGACGGCTCGAAGACCTTGTGTCAAAAAACACTATCAGCGCGCCTTTTGACGGATACGTAATCCGCGAACACATGCACGTGGGAATGTGGGTCGGGAAAGGCGGCGAGATCGTTCGACTGGTCAAGGTGGACCCCATCTATGTACGAGTCCCTTTTCCCCAGAGGGATCTCTCAAAACTTCAAGCAGGGGACACGGTTGATGTGCGAGTGGAAGCCGTTGGAGAGGAGCTGCTCAAAGGGAAAATCGCGTCGGTCATCGCTCGCGGAGACACCTCATCCAGGACATTCCCTGTCAAGGTAACCCTTGCCAATACCGAGCACGTGCTCAAGCCCGGAATGCTTGCCTACGTGACCTTTCGACTGGGCAAGCCCAGAACAGCATTGGTGGCGCCCAAGGACGCGGTAGTCACTACTCCGGATCAGAAAAAGCTGCTCTTCCATGTGGTTGACGGCAAGGCCACGCCCATTCCCATCCGTACCGGCCAGACATCGGGAAGCCTGATAGAGGTGAAGGGCAAAGGTCTCAAGGAAGGTCTGAGAGTGGTCATCGTCGGCAACGAACGCCTGCGACCAGGGCAAAGTGTGCGGATTGTCGGATCTGTTGAACAAGAGCACAAGGTCTCCTCTTCGCCCCCGGAGAAGAACTCCCTGATCGCGCATCTAAAAAAGTGAAAAACCTCGTTGTTCTTGATAAATCAAGA
>CAZGNL010000035.1:0-36996 GCA_964527475.1 uncultured Syntrophaceae bacterium | reverse complement strand
AGGCAAAACATGGTTGACATCCGAATGAAGGGAACTGACCGAAAACAAGCCATTATTGAGGCTGCCCGGCCTCTCTTTGCCCAAGACGGATTCAACGGCACCTCAGTTCGAGCCATTGCCAAAGCAGCCGGTGTTTCCGAAGGGCTGTTATATAAACACTTCCCCAGCAAAGAGGCACTGTACAGAGAGATACTGGAATTTGCCGACAGGATATCCTCCTTTACCATTAAGGAATTTGTGCAAATCGAGCCTGGAACCGAAACACTGGTTTTATTCATATATGTCTTTGCGGATATAGTCTTATTCAAAGTGGAGGGGAGAAAGGAGGAGCAGGAGATGTACGAGCGGCTCTTCTTTCGCAGCCTGCTGGGGAATATCAGCTTTGCAAAGACCGGTCTAAGGACAATCATTGACAATGTGCGTAGTACTATAACGATAAATTTTGATGCCGCTGTTAGAGCGGGCGACATCGTAGAAATGCCGATTGATCCTATAAATCGATTCTGGTTCATCCATCATCTCGTCATGGGTCTTGACCTGTGCCACAAGTCGGGAGAGTCCGCATTTCAATATGACATCTCAAAGGAAGAACTCACCGAGCATGCTACTCTTTTCGCACTGCGCGGGATTGGCATGACAGATGAGGCCATTCGGAAATACTTTAAGCCCGAAAAGCTCAAAGCCTTATGGAAGGGATTTGTCAAATGAATATACACACCCCTCCCCGCCAAAGGTGAGGGGAGGACTCACAATATTCCTAAACAAATGCTTAATTTGCCTGGAAATGGATTTATACTCGTAAAGGAGGATAACATGGCATTTGGAAAGTATGCTGTAGACTACGAGGCTCGGCTCGACTACGACCGTTTACGAAAGGAACGGCTACAGAAAGCTAAGGATCAGCTCAATGCCGACGGCTTGGGGGCGATCATCACCTGGGAAGAAGCCAACATTCGGTATTTGACGTCGTATTATGTTACTACGCCCATGCGGCCGGCTGAAATGCAGTTTGCGCTACTGACCAGAAACGGCGAGCCGCATCTTTTTGGCGGGGGGACACCCAGTGAGACCGAACGCCGTATGCCGTGGATGAAAGATCGTGTGCATTCCACATTTGGTGTGCCCAAGATAACCGCGAGAGACGCTACCGATTTTGGAATTGTAATGCTGGTTGATGCGGTTGCCAAGCTGTTGGCCGACTATGGTGTGGAAAACGAGCCTCTCGGCATTGACGGTACAGCTTTGCAGATGCTGTATGCCGAGGCATTCGGAAAAAGGGGCATTAAGACCGTACACGGCAAACCGTTAATGGATGCGGCCCGGATGATTAAAACCGTGGATGAAATCGAGTTGATGCGAATCACCTGCGCAAATTCGGAAAATGCGTTCGCTGACATTGTCGATGCCATACGTCCCGGAGTGCGCGAATGTGATTTGGTGGGAATCGGCGTCAAGGCCCTGTACGAGCAAGGTGACGATCACACCGAGGACTTGGTCTGCTGCTCCGGGTACAACACCAACCCGTACGGCTGGTCGTTTACGGACAAACCAATCCGCCCCGGTGATTTGATTTATATCGACGTTGACGGCGCATCGTACCAAGGATACAAATCTTGTGTTTACCGCACCTTTTGCTGCGGCAAAGCAACCCAGGAACAAAAAGACCTGTATGAAGAATGCCGGGCAATGTTATACGCCTCAATCAGCGCGGTAAAGCCCGGGGCTACCAATCATGATGTTTCAGACCAATGGCCCCAGTCACCCAATTACTGGGGTTTTGACACATGGTTTGAAATACTGCCATACGTTGTGGGCCACGGCATCGGTCTCACGCTCCACGATCCTCCGGGAATCAGCCCGATATTTAAGGAAGTCAACATGCCGCCGGTTGAGTTGAAAGAAGGGATGGTTTTGGCCCTCGAGACATATACCGGCAAAAAGGGTGGTAAGGACGGAGTGCGTCTCGAGGAAGATTTACTGGTCACTGCGGATGGATACGAAATATTGTCTCGCTGGCCGATAGAAGATCTGATGGAATGTTGGCTCCCTTATAAATAGTTGAAGTTACGAAATTTGTTCAATGGGTCAGTGGTTCAAATAGTCTTCAAGAGATGATTATGCTTGAAAATAGTCGTCCACAAACAAACCATGAGCAAAGGAGCACAAAAATGTCAAAATCAATCGTTTCCATAGTAAAGGGCGCCGATGCCGACAAGATGGTGGAAGAGGCCTTAAATCACCTGGGCGGTGTGAAATCCTTCATAAAAGAGGGAAGCACTGTGGTCGTCAAACCCAATGCAGGCCATGAAGGTGGACCGGAAACCGGAATTAATACAAGCCCTGCTGTTGTAAGCGCAGTTATCAAAGCTATACAGAGCGCAAATCCGAAGAAGATCATCCTGGCTGAATCCTCGGCCGTCGGATGCGATACCATGAAGTGCCTGGAAGTAAGCGGGATAAGGAAGGCTGCCGAAGAAGCGGGTGTAGATGATATTCGCGATATCAAAAGCGACAAGGACCTGATATCCAAGAAGATAGAAGATCCCAAATCGGCCATAAAGAGCGTCGATTTACCGCGCTTCCTGCTGGAAGCGGATCATCTCGTAAACGTCCCAATCCTGAAATCCCATGTGAGCATGGTGTTCACGTGCTCACTAAAAAACATAAAGGGAATTGTGCAGGATATGGTTCACGCTATTATGCATCTTACCAATCTGGCCGCTGCGATGATAGATGTGTGGTCCGTTGTCCATGCGGATCTTTCCATCGCAGATCTCATCCGGCCGATGGAGGGCTTCGGACCGCATTCAGGAACCACGGTGGATTTTGGCTGTATCGTGGCAAGTCCAGACCCTGTGGCGCTCGACGCCACCGTCTGCAGGATGATTGATCTGGACGTGGACAGGGTCGATTACTTTGAGGCCGCCCGTGAGCGGGGCATCGGAAACTCCGATGAGAAGGATATCGAGGTTCGTGGCGCAAGCATCGAAGAGGTCTTCAAACCGCTATATCTTCCTTATCTGGAGGGTTTTGGGGCATGGCCGGAGTACAATATTCACGTTGAAAACGCCTGCAGCTCCTGCCAAGGGCTTCTGGCATTTACCATGTCAAAGTTGAAATCACTGGGTGAGTACGACAAGAACAAGGGAATTGACATCGTGATAGGCAGAAAGAAAAGTATCCCCGAAGGGACCGGTTTTGGCAAAAAACTGCTCTTGATGGGAGACTGCACAAAGAACTTGAGAAAAAAGGTCGACGAAGCCGGGGAGACGTATTTACATGTTGACGGGTGTCCTCCTGGCGAGCCTCTCCCGTGCTGGACAATCGTAGAGAGAGTCCCGTGTCCCACACCGGAAATGTTTGCGAATATTCAAGTAAATGTCAGGCAGAGGCAGGAAAAAGAAGAGGTTGTTTTCAAGAAATGGTTGGAAACCCAAAAAAGGGGATAGCTGTCAAACTAATAAAGGGGATTTCTACTTGCCACAGGGAACCACAAGATGTAGTGGTTTCAGGGAAGGAGGATTATCCGAAATCTTGGCCTGAGTTTGAAGCTCGTTTCTCCACGGAGGAGGCGTGAGGAAAGGGGTCAAGTCTGGTTTTGGTTCTTTCTGAATTGGCGCTCCAGCCCTTCGACTCTCCTTCGGAGCCTCCGGTCCCGTTTCAGCGTCTTCTTCATACGAAGGTGGCCTCACGTCGCCTTCCCCGGTTCATTACATGTTACCAGGCGTCCGGATACTCAATTCGCAATGGTCGACACATAAAACCATCATAGCACAAATCTCGTAATGACTCAAAACCGGACTTGATCCTTCCCGAAAGCCATCGGACGGCCGGTCTATGGTCCAAAACAATCCACATTGCGGAGATCGCAGAATAATTCGCGCCGGATGTGCAGTAACTACCAGACCCTTCATTCCCTTTTATCTTCGTATATGAGCTGGCTGCAATGGGTCTCACGAGTGAAAAACAGCAGCACAAACCCCAAGGCCGACCAGGCCAGCATTAGGGAGAATCCTGCCTGGTAGGCCGTAAGGGGATACACCCGGACGCCGGCAACCGCTAGCCCCTGCCAATTCTGATCCAGTATCCAGCCCACGGCCGGCTGCAGGATCATCGGTCCCATCATAACCCCCATGTTCACGACACCGGAAACCGTGCCCGCCAGGTTCAGGGGCACCGATTCCTTGGCATAGGCAAAGCTGATAATCATACAGCCGGAACAAAAGCCGGTGATGACCAGCAGACCGGCGAGCAGGGGAACCGGCAGGTTGTTCAAAAGGAGTATGCCGCCCCATCCGGCCAGCGACAGGCCACATCCCAGAAGGTAAAGCGGTTTTCGCCGACCAAGGCGGTCTGAAAACCAGCCGAAGGTCGGCCCGCCAACCGCCCAGGCCACCAAAAGGGCCGTTGACAGGACGGAAGCCTCGGTGGTGGTCAGCTGATGGTGCGTGGCCATGTAGGGCACTCCCCAGAGCCCGGAAAATGTCAGTACACAGCCGACGGTCCCACCGGGAATGATAAACAAAAGCCACGTGTTGGGATACCGGAACACTTCTACAATACCTCCGATAATACCGGGCAGCGCACTTCCGGCTGCCGGGGTTCCGGGCTGCGGAAAGTCCGCGTAACCTTTCTCGCTCGGGGTGTCCCGGACAAAGAACCAGATCCCGGCGCAGATAACGAAGGTGAAAACAGCCGACCCGGCAATGATACTGCGCCAGCCATACCAGATCATCAGCAGTCTCAATGGGGGACCGGCAAAAACAGCGCCAACGATTCCGCTGAAAAGGGCCAGGCCGGATATCAGGGCGAACAGCCGGGGAGGGAACCAGTTGTTGGCAATTTTCAACATGCCCACAAAGGCCACGGCGACACTCCCGCCGATCAACAGACGGCCGGTAGCGGCCCAGAGAATGTCGTCGGCCAGGGCAAATAGAAGGGTTCCCAGACCCGCGACAAAGGCGCCGGCAGCCAGCAGACGCCGCGGACCCCACCGGTCCGCGAGTACGCCGGTGGGAACCTGCATGGCAACGTAACTATAGAAATAGAAGGCCGAAAGGTTGCCCAGCCCAGCGGCATTTATCCCGAAGTCGTCCATCAGTTCATGCGTCATCACGGCCGGGGCCACCCGCTGGAAGAATCCCATAAGGTATAAGAGGGCTCCCAGTCCCCAGACCAGCCAGGCAGCTCGCAGCGGCGGTGTTGTTGTTGGCGTCATCTATCCCATCGTTTCCATGCCATCACAGCGTGGGTTGCATTATTTCCGGAACGAGCAAAAGCGGGAGTTCCGGGTTCCGATAGAGCCTGTACGGATCATCGCTAATACGGCTGGTTAGCGCCGCGCTGCCCGTAAATGATACGAGCATCGCAAAAGGGGCCCCTGGCCAGTATAGCACGAGAATCATATTGATGAATTTCCGTGCTCCTATTCGAGAAATCTTGCCGGAGGTATCGTCCCGATAGATTCGCCGGAGACAATCGGTCCTGTTCTCGGCGCTTTCCGATATCGATTGATTCATGAGTAAGGGTTCATCCTGGAGGGATAGACCCGATCAAAGAAGAAGGTTCATGCCGGCCCCCTGCCTGCCGGAATTCAGGCCTCGACTTGCGCTCTTCCTTTCTCTTGCTACTGAGTAACCCAATCAATGATTAAGCGGACCGCCTTGATGACGTTGTTACACCACAATTCAGTGAAGTCCTCCGGCAATGGCTGATCCAACGAGATTGTCTCGCTTGCGGAGAGCGCCTTGGAGCCGTCAAAATCAACATAGGCCATGCGAGCGGTAAGCTCTTCAGCAGGACGATCGAACGCTACTCCCGGCAGCATGGCCACACCAGTATCAGCCAGAAGTCTTTCGCAAAGAGTTTTGCCGTCGGTAATGCCGCGTCCGGCCAATCGTTCCGCAAAAGGCGAGAAATTTGGGAAAAGATAGAAGCCGCCAACCGGGGGAGGAACCAGCACGCCTGCAGCGTTCAACATTTCCGCGCACTGGTTTCCCAGAGCCGCGAGAATCCGGCGAGCGTGCCAGAGGTATCTTTCAATGCGGATGTCGCCGCGGAATGCATAGACCGCGGCATGCTGAATAGGAGCGCTCACCGAAGTGTAGGTCTCGCTGGCCACAGCGGCCATGGCTTCCAGAAGCCAGTCCAGCTCCGGTGGAAACGTGAAGGTTCCCAGTCTCCATCCGCCCGCGCCGCACCATTTGGAAAGCCCCGAACTGATGATCGTGCCTTCCGGGTAATAGCGCGCCACGGAAATATGTTGTCCCTGGTGATGCAGCTGCCCGTAGATCTCATCAGACAGAAGAACCACATGGAATTTTCTGGCCACCTCCGCCAGTTCTTTGAGCTCCGCAGCACTGTAAGAACCTCCGTCCGGGTTGCCGGGGTAGTTCAAAACAAGAATACGGGGGCGATACTCGTCTTCTTGTCCTTCACAGTGGCGTCTGAGCAGCTCAGCCGTAATCCTCCATTTACCGTCGGCACGAGTGTGGATGAGGCTGACCCTTCGGCCCAAAATGGTAGCCTGGGGAACGTAAGAAACCCAACAGGGGGTTGCAACAATGAGCTCGCCATAATAGACCAACTGCAAGAGGAACATGAGCTCCTTTGACCCCGGACCGATGAGCACGTCCTGTGGCCGCGCTTCGATGCCGTTCTCTCGGCGATGGAACCCCGCCACTGCTTCCCGCAGAGCGGGAAGACCCGCGGATGGAAGGTAATCCTTTTCGCGAGCATGAAGTTTCAATCCCTCAACTACGAGCATGGGTACCGGAAAAGGCGATTGACCCAAACCCAGACGGTAGACCACTTTCCCTTGACTCCGGATCTCTTTGCTGCGTTCGTTGATAGCGATTGTGGCCGACTGGCCGAGACCGCGGACATTCAAGTTGAGACTTACCTGCTTGTGAAGACGCATCAGTATCTCCAGTTTCTATTCAGCTTCAGGAGTAGGAAAGGCCGTTGTGCGATATTGTGCAACGCTTCAAAACCCAGCACCGGACACCTTCCTGGTAAACAGCCATTAATGCACTGCCTGTTTCTTGTGCGAACGCCAAACCCCTTGCCCCCCCGGAGTCGACGGGAGGATGAGCGCGAAGGTTGCGCTACGATGGGTAATGGTTCACCGGGCTTGAAGCGGCTCTGCACCCGCTGAACCATTACGTTGGGAGATTGCTTCGTCGTTTCACTCCTCGCAATGACACACGCGATGAGAAGATCTGCCCTGGTACCTAAATGCTCACGCCATCGAGAACATTTTGGTTGACCGGGAGCCATTCGTCAAGGTAAGCTCGGAAAACAATAAAGAGTCTCCTTCGGCAACGTGGCCACGGTTTTGCCTGTGTCGGGTCATGAGCGAGGCGGTACAGGGCCTTTTCGAGGTCATCTGAATCATTCCTGCCCGGGTATCGTCTCTGAGCCCCGTGAAAAGGCAAGGCCGCGGCATAATTCAGGTCTCAAGCGTCTCCTGGTTCATCCCCGCACATGTGTCATGGGGTCGGGCCTTAAGAGTCCGGACACAACCGGATTTCCGCGAAGTCTTGTCTTGCCCTGTCTGCGGCTTCGGCGACAGAGGCATTGGTCTCCGGACTATTGCGCAGGCCCTTGCGGGGACTGACAGAGACGCCAATTCGGCTGCATCGAGAAGAGGTGAACTTGTATAAAGGGGAACGATTCAACAGCATAAGCCACCTGGTCGGCGCTGCCGCGGCCCTGGTCGGCCTTGCCATACTGGTTGTCCTGGCCGCGCAAAAGGGTGATCCGTGGAAAATCGTAAGTCTCAGCGTATACGGAGTCACTCTCCTTCTGATGTATGTTTCTTCGACGCTTTATCACAGCCTGCGCGGAAACGCGAAGGCGGTTTTCCGCATACTTGACCACAACGCTATCTTTCTCTTGATTGCCGGTACCTATACTCCTTTCACGTTGATCATCCTTCGTGATGGCTGGGGCTGGCCGATTTTCGGCGTCATCTGGGGCCTGGCCACGCTGGGGATCGTGATCGAGTCGTTGCGACCGAAGGGGCATCAAGTAGTGTCCATGGTCATTTATCTCCTTATGGGGTGGCTGGTCTTGATGGCGCTCGAACCCTTGTTGCGCGCTCTGCCGCAGACGGGCTTCATGCTGCTCCTGTTGGGAGGAGTGTTCTATACTGTCGGGGTAGTGTTTTACGCTTTGGACAAGAGGGTGAGGCATTTCCATGCCATCTGGCATCTGTTTGTGTTGGCCGGTAGCATCAGCCATTATCTCGTATTACTCTGTTATGTGGTTTGAAAGTTCCTAGGGTAAAGAAGAAGAAAGGGAGAAGAAGAAGGGGGGAGGGGAACGACCACGGTCTCGCGTCTAACGGATGGTAAGAGGGCGCACACACAGGCGCCTCCCTACACTTTGCCCCGGCACCGGCCTCAGCCCGGACGTAGGGGCAAACCCCGGATCGGGGTCCGGGGCAGGCTCTATGTGTCTGCCCTCACCTTCGAAGGCATCCGAAACTGAAGGTTTACCCTCCTGCTGAATGATTACCTTGCCCGGTTCGGTGTTTCCTGCTATAAACGAACAGCTTTTTTCACTATTCCATCTGTGTGCGAGTTCCTCATGATTGATAATCTCAAGATGTTCGGAATCAAGACCAAGATATTCTTTGGAAGGGGCGGGATCTCGGATCTGGGAGAAATCGCCAAACAAGCAGGGGGCGGGAAGTTCCTTGTTGTCGGCGATCCCGGCCTGGAAGAGCACGGCATGCTGGCGCGTGTGCGGGAAAGCCTCCAGAACGCGGGGCTGACGGGGAAGGAATTCCTTGACGTGGAACCTGAGCCCTATCTGGACGGCGCGGACAATGCCGCGCGTCTGGGCAAGGAAATAGGAGCGGATCTGGTCGTGGGAGTCGGCGGTGGCTCCACTATGGACACCGCCAAGGCCGCCGCGATCTTGATCACCAATGAGGGTGCGGCCGAGGATTATATCGGCCTGGAAAAAGTTCCCAACCCCGGTGTCCCTACCATAATGATTCCCACGACCGCGGGGACCGGCGCGGAAGTCACGTTCACCGCGGTTTTCACCAACAGGGAGACAAAGGCGAAAGGCGGGATCAACAGTTCGCACATGTTCCCTGAAGTAGCCCTGTTGGACCCTGAGCTTACCATGACACTCCCGCCGGACGTAACAGCGGCCACGGGCATGGACGCGCTCACTCATGCGGTGGAGTCCGTTACAAGCCGGTCTTCCACGGTTTTCACCGAGGCGTTGGCCCTGACCGCTATCCGCCTAATATCCGAGAACCTCAGGCGGACCGTGTTTCGGGGCAGCGAAGACATTGAGGCCCGGGAGAATATGCTGCTGGGCAGCCTTCTTGGGGGCCTGGCCTTGGCGGACGCCGGGGTAGGAGCGGCCCACGCGTTGGCCTATCCCCTTGGAGGTAATTACAGGGTGCCTCACGGCCTCGCCAACGCCATTCTGATTCCCCATGTGATGGAATTCAACCTGCCGGCGGCAGTCCGGCAGTTTGCGCTGGTGGCCGCCGCGATGGGCGAAGCTGTGGAAGGTCTGCCCTCCAGGCAAGCCGCTGCATCCGCGGTTTATGCTGTGAGCGGATTATGCGATGATATTGGGATTCCCGCATCCCTGTCGGAACTGGGAATTCCCACTTCGGATATCCCCATGCTGGTGGAGAGCGCGCTCACGGTGACTCGCCCTGTGGAGAACAATCCCCGGACTCTGGGACCCGAAGAGGCTCAGGGCATTTACTACAGCGCGTTTGAATGAAACGGACCCGCTCGGGGAACAGGCCTGCGGAACACGTGATTTCCAACAGCCCCTCGGGCGCTACCGGTTGCTCATACCTATTAATCCGAAATCATGGTCGCCCGGGAAAGAACCCTTCGACCGATTCCGAGAAATCATTTGCTCGCCGACAAACCAGGAGGACTACATGCCCGGATATGAATGGCTGGGAGATAGGGAAAAAGAGGAGATAGGAAAGGTACTGGATACCGGTATTCTCTTCCGATATGAGTTTGAAAAGGAGCGGCGTGGTGTGTTCCAGGTAAGAGATTTCGAGGAGAAGTTTGCGCAATACTGCGGCGCCAAATATGCGCATGCGGTCACTTCAGGTACGGCCGCTCTCAGCGTGGCGATGGGAGCGCTGGGAGTAGAGCCCGGGGATGAAGTGATAACGCAGGGGTTCACTTTCATCGCCACGTTCGAGGCTATCATCGAGTCCGGCGCAGTGCCCGTCGCCGGTGAAATCGACGATACGCTCAACCTGGATCCCGCGGATTTCGAGAAGAAAATCACTGAGAAAACCAAGGCGGTGATTCCGGTTCACATGCTCGGTTCTCCGGCTCGCATTCAAGAGATCGTTCACATAGCCGGAAAACACGGCATCAAAGTCATAGAAGACACAGCCCAGGCCTTGGGCGCGGGGGTCGGGGAGAAGAAAACCGGTACCTTGGGCGAAATGGGGACTTTCTCGTTCGATTACTACAAGACGATCACCACCGGCGAAGGTGGAATGGTGATTACGGATGACCACGATCTGTACCGACGCGCGTCAGAATACGCGGATCACGGTCATGACCACAACCCTGACGTTGGGCGAGCCCTGGAAGGCAGGAGCTTTCTCGGGTACAACTACCGAATGGGGGAATTGCAGGGTGCAATCGGCTTGGCTCAGCTGGGCAGGCTGGAGCGCCTTTTGGAGCGTCAAACGCAGAATCAGGCCCTGATTCGAGAGACTTTGGAAAAGGTCGATGGAGTCACCCTGAGAGCGCTGCCGAAAGACGGCCGGGACAGCCACACACACGTGTGTTTCTTCCTGCCGGACGCTTCCAAGGCCGAAGCCTTCCACAAGAAACTGTCGGAAAGGCAAGTCCCGGCGGTATATTTCAAGAACAACCTGTGGCACTTCCTGCCCAACTGGGAACACCTCATCGAACGCAAGACCGTATGGCCCGGAGACTTTCCCTTCTCAGGCCCGGTGTACCAAGGTGATGCAACCTATTCTCGCGACATGCTCCCAAGGAGTTCGGCTATCATCGAAAGACTGATTGTCTTGCCGATCTCTTTGGAGATGGAAGAGGACAAAATTCGTAGTATCGCTGAGGTATTACAGTCAGTCGCTGGTGAAGTATTGTAGGCCGTAAGGGCTTGTCACAGAATAAACCTGACAGTAACAGAAGGCGCCGCGGGCCAAGGACGTACGGCGCGACGCATGCGTCGCCCTCTTTATCGCAAGGATGAGGCGCGTGTCGGTTGCAAGGGGTTATTCCGGGACGGACCCTAAGCCTTCAATCATTCGGGGAGCACTCGTAAGATGTCATTGCGAGCGCAGCGAAGCAATCTCCTGCTCAGTGGACATGAAGATTGCTTCGTCGTTTCATTGCTCGCAATGACATGCTCGATTAGAAGATCTGCCCCTTCCTCTCGTTCCCAGGCTCTGCCTGGGAACGCCTACCGGGAGGCTTGGCCTCCCTACTTGGGGCCCGCGCAGAATCCATTTTCAATGCGTGCCGGTGTTGATCACAGGGTGGCGCGATTCTTTCAAACCGGTATAGCTCCGCAATGAGTCGAATTATGCTCCAAAAGCCGCTCAGAATAGTTGGGTTCATTCCCGCCCGGGCCGAGTCAAGCCGGTTTCCCGGCAAACCATTGGCTGACATTCATGGCAAGCCCATGATAATGTGGGTCTTTGACCGCGCCACGAAGTCGGGCTTGCTCGACGAGGTGTTTGTGGCCACCGACTCGGAGCAGATAGTTGAGGCGGTGATGGAGCATGGGGGGAAGGCCCTGCTCACATCCCGAGATCACCTGTCGGGAACCGATAGAATCGCGGAAGCCGCCGCGCTGACAGGTATTGGCAACCAGGACATTGCGGTCAATATACAAGGTGATCAGCCCCTATTCGATCCCGTTATGATAAACCAGGTTGTTGATCCGCTTCTGGCGGACCCGTCAATACCCATGAGCACGCTCATGTACGAAATCGTCAGGGACGAGGAGATCACCCATCCGAACGCGGTGAAAACGGTCGTTGACAGGGACGGTTTTGCCATCTTTTTCTCGAGGGCCACGATCCCTTTCTTTCGTTCAGGCCCGATTGCTCCCATATATTTCAAACACCACGGAATCTACGCGTATCGCAACGACTTCCTGCAAGAATTCGCGAAAATGCCCCGGGGCTTGCTTGAAATGGCCGAAGGTCTGGAGCAACTTAGAGCCCTGGAACACGGATTCAGAATAAAGGTCGTCATCACGGACAAGGATTCTGTTGAAGTGGATACCCCACAGGACCTTCAACGGGTGAAGAAGATAACTGAAGTTGATTTGACAAGGAATACGGAACGATGATAATACCAACTGAGGCGGAAGAATAGGTTTCCCGGTCTTGGAGCGCGGGTGCGGACATGACCCGGAAGGTTGGGGCCGGCGTGACGAAGTAAGGCTCGTTGACTCGATCTCCAGAGAGGTGGCATAGGTGGCAAGAAACGATAACATAAAGGTTGAAGGAACGGTGGTGAAGGTTCACTCGGGTGGAATGTACCAGGTGGAAACGGAAGATGGTAGAGTTATCAGAACAAAACTGTCGGGGAGGATGTCAAGGTTCAGGATCAAGGTGCTCCTTGGTGATCGCGTTACCATAGCTCTTTCCCCCTATGATCTTACGCACGGGCTGATCGTCTACCGTGGCAAGTGAAGGCCCCCGCTCTCTGTAATCCGCACGATTCACCACACAGGAACCGGGACCGTTCAAACAATCGTGACCAGGCATAGGCCGAAGTTGTTGTTCCTACCATTGGGGCCGGCGCGCTCTTCCGATGTCACGGGTCCTACCCCTTGGACATGAACCGGCACTCCTCACCGGTGCAATTAGCGGCACAGAGTACATAAGAAAGGACTGAACGGGTGGAGATCTTGTTTCTGGGCACCGGCGCGGCATGGGCGGTTCCGGAACACTCATGTGAGTGCCTAATCTGCAAGCGAATGATGGAACTGGGAGAAGAACGTACCAGGACCTCGTTTCTTGTGAGAGGGCCTGAGAAGATCCTTGTGGACTGCGGGCCTGACTTCCGGCTTCAGATGAGACGCAACGCCCTGGAGCGTCCTGACCTGGTACTGATCACGCACGAACATGGCGACCACTATCTCGGACTTGACGATCTGTTAGCCTTTCGACGCTGCACGCCAAGGGCTGCGTGGCGTCCAATACCGGTCTACGCGACGCAACAGACCTGGGACGCGGTTGAGCAACGGTTCGGCTATCTGGTGGGATCTCTGATCGAGAAACGCAAGGCCGTTCCGGGAGAGCCGCTGTCAGGGATCAAAACCAGGGTGCTCCCGTTCAGCACTTTTCACGGGCCTTCCGCGCCCGGATCGGTGGGATACTTTATCCAGGATCGCTCAGGCGCCGGCACATCCAGCGTCCTTTACACGTCGGATTTCATGAGCTTGCCGGAGGAACCTTCCTTCCTGCTCGAACCTGACGTATTAGTTGTGCAGTCCCATTGGCTCAACGAACCCCGGAATAACCGCCCCCATCACATGAGCTTTCAATGTGCCCTGGAATACATCCGAAGATGGAAACCCGTGAAAGCTACCTACCTTGTGCACTTGTCCGACGGAGATCAGGTTGCAGCCGACCCTTGCAACGACTATCTTAAGAAGCTGGACCCAATGTCCCCGCTGAAACACCCTTTGTCCGGGGATACGTATCCGGTACCGCTGTGCCAGGCCCAATGGCAGGATGTGGTGGACCGGATTGCAGGCGATATGGGAATCCCCCAACCTGTCGTAGTTGCACAAGACGGGCTTTCCGCTGTAGTCTAAAGATGGCGATTCACTGTGCCGAGATAACGCGCCCCCTGAACGAATGTGAGGTACACATGGACGAAGATCTCAAATCAAAAACCGCTGAGACCGCGAAACTCTACTTCAAAGGTTTTCAGGACGAACGCCCCTTTGACCTGTGGCGGGCCTTTGACAAGGGACTGGCCAAAGATCTCTCAATATTCATTACCGGTCAAATGTACGCCAGGGAACGGATACCCCACCAAACCCGACAGCTCGTCACGGTTGCCGCACTGACCGTTCTCGAACGAACCGAAGAGCTGAAGCTGCACCTTTATGGCGCGCTGAACGTCGGATGCGATCCAAAGGATGTTGCGGAAGTGATTTTTCAGTCCGGAATATATGGTGGCATGCCGGTGGTCAACCAGGCCCTGAAAATATTGAGGGAGGTGCTCAAGGAAAGGGGCCAATGGCCTCTTGAGGATCAGGAGCGACCGCGGTAACCCGGTCCCCCCGCGCCCGTGGACGTGCAGCGGTGTTCTTGCCGGTTCCTTGGAATCGCTTGTCACGGGAAGGGAGAAGATCCCTAAGCTTCTGTCCCAAAATAAACGTCGCAAAACGTTGCTGGGCCGATTGTAGGGGCAGGCTCTGCGTGTCTGCCCGAATGCAAGGAACGCGCTGGTGGGAAAGGGTGGACACATAGGTCCGCCCCTACAGTAAAATGTGACAGTTATTTCGTGACGGGCCCTGAGCTTCTGTTTCAGAAGCAATCCAAGGGACGGACCGGCGGAAACCGGCCGGGGCCCGTGTCAGTCATCCAGGGAGAATTCCACCTCGTCAGCAAAGGATTCAGTTTCCAGGTCTACCTCCACTTCGGGTTCGGTTTCCACCTGAAAGCCGGCCTGGACTGTCCCTGACCCGCCGGTAAAGAACTGGTCCAACTCCATATCCGGTGGCCTGTAGAAAACCCCTAACTTGGTGCGGGCCGCTTGGAGGTCCTTGTTGCACGCAGGACAGGTCAGGTTGAAATCAAAGCTCACGTAATCACATTTTTCGCATTTCAATGTTCACCTCCGGATGTCCGGGCGAGTCTAAAGCACGTGAACCAAGAATAGCATGAAGTACCTGATTAATCAACCGATGTTCGGCTGCCGGGAAAGGAGATCATTCCGCGGTGTATCGGGGCTTATCTTGGTGTGTCTTGCGCTGGGCTCTGTTGTCAATTGCGCCAGCGTGCCTCATACGGGGCGTCGCCAGCTCAACTTGGTCTCGGACAAACAATTGAACCAACTGGGACTCAGGGCGTACAAGGAAGTGATCCTGAAGCAACCTGAGTCCGGTAACAAGAGGCTCAAGGCCATTGCCAAGCGGGTTGCCGACCGAATAACCCGTGCGGCCGAAGCAATGGACAAGCCCGGGTTCGACTGGGAACTGAGGCTGATCGACCTGGATGATCCCAATGCGTTTTGCCTGCCCGGTGGAAAGATAGTAGTCTATGAAGGTATACTGCCATACGCCAGGAATGAGGCCGGTCTCGCCGCTATCATCGGGCATGAGGTGGCTCACGCGGTGGCTCGCCACGGTGGAGAACGCTTGAGCCAAAAGTTCGCGCTCGATGCCGCCCTGAGCCTGGGAGGCGAGATGTTCAAGACCGGGAAGGACGGCAAGCTGGGGACCAGGGAGCGGGTCATTCTAGGAGCGTTGGGCGTAGGTGGCACCCTGGGCATTCTCCTGCCGTACAATCGCATTCACGAATTCGAGGCGGATCGTATCGGCCAGATCTTCATGGCCCGCGCCGGGTATGATCCGGTGGAGGCTGTACGCCTGTGGAGTCGAATGGCCAAGATAAAGAAACCTCCCATTCCAGAGTGGCTGTCCACGCATCCCCCGAGCAAGGACCGAATAAGAAAGCTCCGTGATTTTCTCCCGGACGCAAAAAAGTACTATGAGGAGGCGCGGGTCAAGCATGGCAGGGGATCCCTGATCTGACCGAGCGGGGCGGCAATGGAGTCGATACCCTTGTGAATCTTGTGCCGACCGGGACGCCCTGACAGAGGCAGCCGATGCCGAATGATGAAGAACACGTAAGAGCATTCTTGGCCATAGAAATCCCGGGTGAGGTGATCTCATTCCTGAGCGATCTTACTACCGCGCTGAAGGCTACCCGTGCACATGTGCGTTGGGTGAGACCGGAAGGCATACATCTTACATTGAAATTCCTTGGCGCCATCCAAACGGATTTGATTCCAACGTTGGACCGACGGCTTGGTCCTGTCTTCTCTGAATCAGCGCCGACTCGGCTGGAGGTCCGTGGGTTGGGGTGCTTTCCGCATCTCCGACGGCCAAGGATCATATGGGCCGGTCTTGAAGATCGGGCAGGGTTGCTCGTCCCGCTCGTTGGACTCCTGGAAGATCATCTGGCCGACCTGGGATTCAAGAAGGAAAGGCGGCCATTTAGCCCTCATCTGACGCTCGGGAGAGTGAAACCCGGGAAGAATATCTCAGACCTGGTGGAGGAGGTCCGGAACAGGATGGACGTTGTGGGACCGTCCTTCACCGCTGATCGTGCGATATTGTTCCGGAGTATACTGAAGCCGTCCGGCGCCGAATACGTCCAGCTCCGTCGATTCGATTTCTCCGGGCTGTAATATCCCATGAACCGATACGCAAATCTCAACGTCCTCGCGGTGACTTGCTTGCTCGTGGGGATGGTGTTCCACGTCCGGTTTGCCGAGGCCGGCAAGACCCATCCCGTTCTGCGGGTCGGACCGGCCGCAGTTGGAACCGCGAAAGAGGCGGCACGGGCATCGTCTCCGATCCGGCTCCTTCCTCCCAGGGATCCCTGCCTTCAACGGGGCTTCACTGATTGGCACGATCTAAGCGTTCACGCGGAAGAGACCGCGTCGGACGAACAGTTCGTTGATTATCGGATTGTGATTTACCGCGCCGGATTTCAGTTGATCCTTCAGGGAATACGAGGAGACGGTTCCACGGAACCGGTATATCAAACAAGCGTCGGTCTCGGGGCATATGAGTCTCGAACTCCGTTGGGTCGCTTCCTGATAAATCATGTTTACTGCTATCCTGACCTGCTCTTCTACACTGACGACAATCAGATCGTTCCCGCGGTGTACGACGGCTTCCTGGCCCCACTGATCGTGTGTGATGACGAGGGCGTCTGTGAAAGATACCGGGGGATGGGACTACATGGCTTTAACGCAGCAGCGCATCCTGACCCCGAGGCTGTAGTGGCCGAGTCGGTAGGCCCCGTCTCTGCCGGATGTATCCGCGTGCCTCACCCGTGCGAGTTCAAATCCGAGCTGATTGGAAGAGTCGGAATAGGACCGACAAAAAGGAACGAAAGGGGTTCCTACCACTGGCTCAAAAGGCCCGTGGAGGTCTGGATATTTGAAGATGAGGGCTTTTCGATCCTCTCTATTCTTCAGACCGGGTTGAGAGGTTTGCGGCAGATTCTCGCCCCAACCGACGATGAGAACGAGTAGATCAGCCGGGGCCCGCAAGCTTCCGATAGATCACTCTACCGAGTAACCGTTCACCGTGAACCGTACAAGCTCCCGGAATTACGTATGGGGGAGGTTTGGAGGGGGAGATGAGTCTCCCCCTCCATTCTCACCGGGCGCAGAACCGCTTCAAGCCCGGTGAACGATCACCTCTACCGAGTAACCGCCTCGAGCCAACGCAACAGGAATATGCTCCCGATCGCAAAAAACGCTAGAATCAAATATGATAGACTTCTCAACATTGCCGGTCCCCGGAGTGGCCGCTTTGCCGGACTGATACGATCCACGGTACCGGTAACGGTACGTGCGGCTACGAATCTAGCATCAATTCCCTGTGGTTGGCAACAGTGATGTTGAGATTGAGGTAACCATTCAGTTTCAAGGGGAACCAGGTACGGCCGGGGATTCGTCGCTTTCGTAGGATGTGGTGAACGGAGTGAACCGCATCAATCCCCGTGCAAAGACCCGATCGATGCGGTTCCCGTTGGTCACCGAATCCTACGCTGACCAGACCGGCACGACCATATTCCTGCCCCCCGATAGTGAATGATTACAGATTGACGTGCTCCCCGGTTCAACGCGGAACCGGCGGCCATCTGAAGAGGCCGCCGGCAATAGTAAAGAATTCGGGCCGAAATAATGAGCCCTATGATTCAAATGACCTCTTGTCCCTGGATGGGGGGGTTATGGGGGAGGGAGGGTGTCCATCCAGGGATTGAGGTCGATCAGTGAACCGGCGGCTTTCGCCGCATCGGTTCCGACTGGTTTGGACTATAGGAGAAAGCGCCTGGAAAGTCAAGAAAATACTTTAAGAAATGAATATATCCAGCGAATATTACAGGAGTCTTTTAGACGACAAATATTGCGCGAGCCCCGCATTTGGGTGAGTCGAGTTGCTCGTCCGTTTTCAACTATCTGACACCACCTGCGATTCCAGCATCTGGCATCTGTGTGGAACTCAAGGGCCGAGCGCCTGCTGCGATGCTGACCAGTCCGCAGGACTGTGTGACCAAGATTGGCGAACTCCAATCGGTTAGGAGTAAGCCATCACGGTGTATCCATGCTTCGAGCAAATGGGGTCAGACCCCAAGGGCGCCATATCGCCCTGTGCGGAGCATTCTTTGCAACCCCAATTGGGCGATTCAAGCTGATGTCATTCCGAGGATCGAAGTGACGAAGCAATCGCCGGCCTTTGGTTCTTCCACCCAATGAGATTGCTTCGCTGCGCTCGCAATGACAGATACTTCAGGTACTTGCTTGTAGGATGAACCAAGAACCGCACAGATTAGGTTGCAAAGACGTCTCCCCCGGTGATCTCTTGCCGCGCAAGAATCAACTGTGCTCGGTTGCAGAACCAGTTGCTTTGCGAAGAACATTAACAAGGGACGCGTTTCCATTTGAGTGTTGGATGAATGAACCGTAATATGACTCCAAGACTTGGTGATGGCAGAGGGCAGGACTTGAGCGATTTCGATCACAAGCATACAGAGCGTGACTATGATCCGCGGGAACTCATAGAAAGGTGTAACCGCGGGGACAGACAGGCTTGGGAGGAATTCTATTCCCGGTATTTTGCCATGATTTCGCGGGTTGCGCGGAAGTATTGCTCCGGGGGGCCCGATGAAGCCGAGGAAATTGTTCAAGATGTCTTCGTCAACCTTTTCAAGGCGTTGAGACAGTTCGATCCCGCCAAATCCGTAGAGGCCTACATCCTTGAGATCACCAGAAGGGTGAGGATCACTCGGTACAGGAAATCCACCGCGCTCAAGAGGGGGGGCAAAGACTCCGTCCACATTCCTCTGAGCGCGCACGATGGCGACCGTGAAGGGGGATACGTGTCCGTGCGCTCTCCCAACCGCGATCAGGAGAAATCACTTATCAAGGCCGAGCAAGCGCACTTGCTGAGAAAGGCTTTGAAGGGCGTTTCGGAAAGCTGTCGCAAGCTGCTGGGATTGAGGTACGATCGTGGTCTTTCATACAAGGAGATCGCGTCAATTCTGGGTGTCAAGGAGGGCGCGCTGCGAGTGCGCGTTCAGCGCTGCCTTTCCTCGCTTGGAGACAAATATTCGGGGCTCGCGCCCCAGGAAGTGTGAATCCGATGACCGAGCCGACACGCCCTTGCCCGGATCGATGGCGCTCAGGTCAGCTTCTTGCCTATGTTGAAGGAGATCTGGAGGAAGCGGTTCGTCGGGACCTGGAGCTTCATCTGAGCAGTTGTAGCGCGTGCTCCCGGGAGCTACAGGCTCTTAGCAAGGTTCAAGCGCTGCTGCTTGCCTACCCGGTGGCCTTTCATCCCTCTGAACAGGAGCTTTTCCTTTTTGCGAAGCATGGGGAGGACCCGGCCGGCAGCGTGTCTGAACATTTGCAATCGTGTCCGGATTGCGCGGCTGATCTGGAAATGCTTCGAGAGATGGTCAGTGTCGGCGCGGCGCGATCCGAGGCAGGAGTACCTATGCCGGGATCACTGTTGGATCGTTTGGAGGATTTTCACCCATCCGAAATCGAGCGCCCCCGGAAGGGATGGGTATGGTTTTCTCAAGTGATGGAATGGTTCGAGGGCCCTTTCCGTTTTCCGGTGTTCGGTCTGGCAACAGCCGTTGCCGCTGTGATTGTGATTGTGGTGGCTATTCCCATGTCACGGATATTGGATGAAATTCCTCAGCCGGCAGGGCTCGGCACAAAGGAAAAGGTCACCGCGCCGGCCGCGCTTCCTCGGCCCGCGGCCCCGCGCCCGGATGACCCTGCCGAGGACGAGATGCGTGACCGGTCGAAATCGCGTATCCAGACTGAAAAGGAAAGCCTTGAGATGAGACCGGAGGTGGCGCGATCCGTACCTCCGAAAGATCGGAACGGGAAACCGGAGGCACTTGAATACAGTGAGTCGAGCCGCGAATCGAGCGGCTTGCAGTCCGGGGAGGCTGACAAGTCCGATGGCGTTGCGCGGAAGAAAGCTGGAGGGCTTGCCGGTACTTCGCGTCGATTCCGTGGAGACCCTAATGTTGGGGGGCTCTATTCGCCCGCTCCAAGGTACCGCGAAGAAGGGCGTGAACGCGCTCGTTTGCCGCGCTCGGTCGCAAAGGAATCCAAGAAGAAGTTGTTTGGCGCAAGACCCGCTAAACGGCTTCCCGCTGTTCAGGAGCCGGCACCGGCCGCGAGGGTTCCAACGGAAACAACCGACCGGAGGACGGGGTTAGTAGTGGGCCACTCTGCCAAGGGTGCTGATTCCCGATCCGATTCCAGGGTGACCGTGAACCTATTGATTACCGATCAAAATGGCCGCGACATTTCCTGGTTGCGCTATTCTCCACCACAACAGCTCATGGACACGTACCGTTTTCTTCGAGAAACCGGACAGCCCGCGGACGACGTCTCAGTTGCGACGACACCTGACCATGAAGACAGGGACGCAGCACTGCCGTTGAAGCGCTATGGCAAGAAGGCCTACAGTATTTCGATCCAGGTGAGCCGTTCCGGGGATAAGTTTGATCTCAATGCCCGTTTGATGGAGTCACGCACTCGCCGTCACATCAGGACCATACAGGCGCTCAACGTCGGTCGGAACGACCTGCCCGACCGCGTCCAATCCTTGATCACATCAATGCTGAAAGCAAGATGATCGTGCAGATTGGAGTGTGGCAAGCGGGTGATATTATAGAGCGATATCGCTTCAAGTAGTGCCCGGAGACACTTTGGGCAGAACCAACGCAAATGCCGTCGGCTCAATGACAATCGCATCAGCCCAAGCCGTCACTCCGGCGAACCCCGGACTACGATCCGGGGTTCGCCGGAATGACGGTAGGCGGCTCCGCGTCGGGGCCATGCACGTCACGGCGCCGACATTGGGATCCGTGGAACCGCATGCGTCCTTCAGGGCGCTCTTCCAAGGTCCCCTCGAGGGGATAGAACTATGCCCCCGGATCTGCCGGGGCTCACTCAAATGAGGGACTCGCCCGCGTGCGCTCGCTCACTTGATTTTCCGGTTTCTCGGACATATAGTGGAATTGCGGCGGTTTGCTGTTTGGCGTCGCGCTGCGCGGTACGCATCTTTCCAGGTTCATAGGGCCTTTGCATGGCAAGATCGGACATATTTGAATGCGAACTGTGTCCGAAGGGTTGCAGGATCACCGACGGGCACAGCGGTGATTGTCGGTCAAGGATAGTAGTGGACGGTGAATTGCGGGCCGTCACTTACGGTAAGCCATGCTCCCTACATCTGGATCCAATTGAGAAAAAGCCGCTGTTTCACTTTCTGCCGGGGACCCGTATCCTGTCGCTTGCTACCGCGGGGTGTAATTTGCATTGCAAGCACTGTCAGAACTGGACCATCTCTCAGGCCGCGCCGGAGGACATTCGCAGCATCGATCTCCCGCCCCAACGGGTAGTGGAGGCCGCTCGCAGGCAACGTTGTCTCTCGTTGGCGTACACGTACACGGAGCCGGTGATCTTCTACGAGTACGTGCTCGATACGTCGGTTTTGGCGAAAGAGCAAGGGTTGAGAAACGTTATCGTCACCGCGGGATACATTAACCGTAAACCTCTGGAGCGACTCTGCAAAGTGATTGACGCTTCCAACACGGACTTGAAGGCTTTCAGCGACACGTTTTACAGAGAAGTCTGCGACGGAAGACTCAAACCGGTGCTGGACGCCATGGTCCTAATGAAGGAAAGAGGAGTCTGGTTGGAGGTGACCAATCTTGTGATCCCCACCTTTAATGACGATCTTGATCAAATTCGAAAGATGTGTAGATGGATCCTCGCCAACCTCGGGGCCGAGACACCGCTGCACTTCAGTCGATTCCATCCTATGTACAAACTCAGAAATCTGCCGCCCACCCCGGTGGAGTTTCTGATGAAGGCCAGACGGGAAGCGCTTGAGATCGGGCTGGACTTCGTGTACGTTGGAAACGTTCTAGGCACGGAAGCAGAAGACACCTCATGTCCACACGACGGTACCCCGCTAATAAGAAGAACAGGGTACTCGATTGTGGAAAACAATCTCCGGGATGGCAAGTGCCCAAAATGTGGCGAGAAAATCCCCGGGGTATGGAACAACCATGAAAAGGCATCTTCCCAAGCCGGATGACAATTGTGATACAAAGGCGGCGCCTGTTGGGAGAAACGTTCATCACGAAATTGGCGCCGGCGTAGTCCAACGCTTGTTCCGGGTCCACTCGGGGCCTTGGCACGCATCGACCTGCTCTGGGTCTGTCAGCCGGAGGTTCATGCTCGTAGGGTTGATCGCGGCCCCATTTGCTCTCGCGTGCCCGGTCGGCTTTCCAAGGCATGGGTCGGATCTTTCAATGAGGCCCGCTCTGTTTTCGCGGCGGGTCTCAGGGAGTTGAAGCGAGTGAGTCGGCCATGAAAAACGAGTGTCGGTCCTTTTTGGTATTTGTGGCAGCGCCGGCTTTGGGGCTGGCTCTTTGGAGCGGAAGCGCTTTTAGGGCAACAGTGTCATTCGCCGCGGAGAAGGTCAGAAAGCCCGCGGTAGCCGGTTCTTTCTACCCCGGGGAACCCGATAAGCTCCGCAAGATTGTGAATGAATCGCTCAATTCAGCCAAGCTGCGGCGATTCGACAATCCAATTAAGGCTGTCA
Source organism: uncultured Syntrophaceae bacterium (assembly GCA_964527475.1). Taxonomy (GTDB): domain Bacteria; phylum Desulfobacterota; class Desulfomonilia; order Desulfomonilales; family Desulfomonilaceae; genus CAZGNL01. The sequence goes on along the minus strand of CAZGNL010000035.1, from coordinate 14,103 downwards.
TGGCGCCCCACGCGGGTTACTACTTCTGCCGACAAGGGCTGGGGGCCGCGTACAGGCCGATTCAGAACGCAGGATTCCCCTATGATAGGGTCATACTCATAGGACCGAGTCACCGTTTGCCGACCAAGGCCGCGGCTGTCAGTTCCGCGCAGGTCTGGGAGACTCCGCTGGGACCTGTGGCCGTGGACACGGACGCGGTACGCAGACTTGTGGACATGAGCGATCGAATTGAGTTCAATGACCTCGCCCACGTTCAGGAGCACTGTCTGGAGACGCAGCTTCCTTTTCTGATCGCGGCGTCACGCGGAAAGCCATTTAAGATAGTTCCCGTCTTGACCGGTAGCTCGGACCCCACGGATCATGAGATAGTGGCTAGAGCGCTGGTTCAGCTGGGTGGCGATCCGCGAACGTTGATCGTTGTGTCTACGGATCTGAGCCACTACCCTGACAGCCGTACGGCCGAAAAGGTTGACAAAGAGATCCTTGACGCGGTGAAATCACTTGATTCGCAGATTTTGGCCAAGGAGAATAGAAGAATTCTGAAAGAGGGCCATCCGGGCCTTTCCTGTACTATGTGTGGTCTTGAAGCGGTGGCCTGCCTGGTAAGGGCCGCCAACGGGCTCGGAATTACCAGGGGTCGGATTATGAGCTACACTCACTCGGGCATGGTATCGGGTGAGAATCGCCGAGTGGTGGGGTACGGAGCTGTGGTTTTTGAAAAAGGCGCCAAAGGGTCTGAAGGCAAAGAACCCGAGCCTGGCACGGTCAGTTTCACCGCTGAAACCCGCAAGCAGTTGATCGCTCTGGCGCGGTCAGCGGTGAGAGCGGCAGTGGCCGGTGAGTGGGTCTCGTACGATCCGGTTGACAATCTGGAGCTTCAAGTGCGGACAGGATGCTTTGTGACGCTGAAGAATCACGAAAAACTGCGTGGTTGCATTGGGACATTCACGTCTGAACAACCGCTTTGGAAGACGGTGCGTGACATGGCGGTTTCCGCGGCTACCCGTGACATACGTTTCAGAAACAATCCGATCACCAAAGCAGAGGTCCCTGATCTTGAGGTGGAGGTTTCGGTTCTGTCCCGGCCACGACTTGTTTCCGATCCTTTGAAGGAAATCAAGCTAGGCCGAGACGGCATCATAATAAGAGACAAGGAATCGAGCGGCACTTTCTTGCCGCAAGTGGCAACGGAAACCGGGTGGTCGTTGGTGGAGTTTTTAGGCCACTGTTCCAGAGACAAGGCTGGTCTGGGATGGGAGGGTTGGAAGAATCCCTCGGCCCGGGTCTTCACGTACACGGCTACTATCATCGACGAGCGGAAGTGATTTTCTGCGAGTCGCATCCATCCCGGCATAGGGGGCTAACATGGAGCATTTTGTGGTACAGAATCTTGTTCAATGGACCGGGGCTTCCGCATCTGAGTGCGGCGGTCTTTGTTGGATATGGAACTGGGGATACCTGGTCTCGTTCCTGGTGGGGGTCGCTGGGACCATTTTCTTGTTCTTGAGAAAACCGACGGATTGAAGCCACGGCCATAGTAGTTCTCGCAAGTTCTCACGGATATCGAGATTACCTCGTGGTTTCACTCCTCGCAATGACATGCCCGATGAGAAGATCTGCCCCTTGTATCTGAAGGCTTAGCCGCGGGCGTTGTTTTTGTTTGGGGGTGTCTTCATCTGATGTTATGATTTCGGGTGGCTTGTCTGTGGAAGGCCGGGTGCATTGGCACGGAACCGACTACACCCGGGAATGGTGGCGGGAGTGTCTCGCGATGGGGCTGCACATCAGGCGCAAAGCCAGTGTATCGAGACTCGGCGTGCAGTATGGGTGTGGTGCTGACGGTTTGGCCGTCAATCCATTTATTCGCAGAATCGATTGATTGGACCAGGGATATCGATGCCTGACAAATTGAAAGTTGATGAGTTTATCAATGACTACCGTGGCGGTGTGAAGGACAAAGACATGCTGGCCAAGCACGGCATTTCCGGAAAACAGATGATCGCTCTGGTGAAGAGGCTGGTGAACGACGGGACCATTGATAAGAAGGACTATTTTGACAGGGCCAGAAGAATTGAAGACAGGGAAGCCGAGCAAGAAAGGAATTTCCTGGATTCCCTCTACCACTGCCCGCTTTGCCTGCACATCCACCCGACGCCATTCATTAGGTGCCCGGCTTGTGGCACGGACATAACGGAGTCCAGGAATCTCAAGGGTCGGGCCCACGGGATTTCACTGAGCCACGGTACAGGGACTGATCTGGTGATCGAGAGAGAAACGCCGACCGGCGACAGTGCAGCTCAGGTAGGAACTGAACAGGAGAAGCCTCCACCCGTGGCTACTGCCGAGCCTGCGCTTCGGACAGATGCCGTTACTGAGGATGATGTAGCGGGAGAGTTTGAAGTCCCTGAGTTCGTGGAAAGGCTGCTCGGACAAGGTCTCGGGGAGATTCGTGTTTTCACGGAATCCGACAAATCGCAGCTTGCCCGGGATTACGTTGTCACCGATGTGGTCGCGATCAACGATATCGCGGTGATCTTCAAGGCTGAAGCCGCTTCGGGAGATGGTTTACCGATCAACGTGAAGATGTTTCATTCAGAGATGGAACAGGAAGCCGGCCTTGAAGCGATTCTGGAGAGACTGGTTGAATTCGAGTGCAACATGAACGACCCAAACGTCGTGAGATTCCTCGGGGCCGCCGGCCTGGACGCCAAAGGGGTGCTGCTCTACGAGCATCTGCCCAAGTCCATGGACGCCATAATCCGAGCAGAGCCCGACGGCTTGCCTTTTGACCGAATCATGTTGCTGCTTCCCCAGATATTGAACGGGTTGGGTTATTGTCGATTGCACCGAGGCGCTGACGATGTGGTCCGAAGGTTGCCCCATTTCAGTCTGAAAGCGTCAAACCTGCTGCTCAACGAATCCGAGGATATTGTCAAGGTGGACGAATCCGGACTGGGCCGGGCCATTGTGGACGTGAGGGGCTTCAAAGGATATCTGTGGCAGGAGCCTGGAGTGGATCTTGAGTCGCTTGCGTCCGAAGCGTTCGTCCTGGAGTGCAAGTTCCTCAACATGATGAGCGTAGACATATATGCCTTGGGCGTTTTACTCTACGGCATGGCCACAGGAAAACAGCCGTTTTCCGGACCCGGATTGGACGAGTTCAGGTTCCAGCACGTAAAGACGTTCCCGATTCCTCCAAGGGTCCACAGGCACACCATCCCGGTTTGGCTGGACGAGATGATTCTCAAGTGCCTGGAAAAGGAACCTGAAAACAGGTGGAGAAGCCCTACCGAAATGGAGCTTGAGATGGGCTCGATCGCCGGACGAGGCCAAATGTGATGAAAGATTGGAGGGTGTCAATATCCCAGCCGCTGTTTACGCACAATCCCATGAATTGGAGGTGAGGAGCATGCTGATTAAACGTCAGGCAGAAAACGAGTTGCGACCGGACCAGGTGCGGGCTATGGCCCACGGAATGTACCAACTGGCCCAGGTGGATGGGGTTTCCGAACAGGAAAAGGAGTTGATAGTCTCGTTCCTGGAAGAAGGCAACGTGGAAATGGACCTGGAGTCGTTGGGAAACATCCCGTTTTCACTGGAGGAACTGCTCTTCAGTCTGAACACCGTATTCCTGAGGAAGACCTTTTTGCGGGTATGCGTCCTCCTGGCTCGGGCCGACGGGACCGTGACTACGGAAGAACTCGCGGAACTGAGACGTTTGTCCCAGGCCATGGGGATTGACGAGCCCTTCGACGACCTTGTCGCGGAACTGGAGGGCAAGAGTTTGTAGACCCTCCCTGGACCGACAAGTCCGGGGGTTACCCGGTCTCCTGGATCGGGTACGGTAAAGGAGCCATGAACCGATGAAGGCCCATGATCCCACAAGCTGCACCGGGTGCGGCGCAGAATATGTCAAAACAGATCCGTTCTGCGTTCAATGCGGCGCTGTCCTTCCGTCAGCGGTGTCGCGGGGCGGATTCTCTGTGGAATTGAGCGATGTCCCTTCTGAGGAAATGCGTGGGGACGCGGTGAAGGTCCTGAAGAAATGGTTCCCCCAACTTGATTCCCTGGAACTCGCTGAACAGTTGAAAGCAGGGAGGTCAGTGCTGATCGCGGGAATAGACGAGGAATCGGGCGCCAGAATTCTGGATGCGCTCAAGCCGATGAAGGTAGGTGGGCGTCTCATCAGGAGCGGTCAGAAGCAGACGGACTCCAGGAGTCTTCTGTTCGGTAGCCTGGGGATTTCAGCGATCTCGCTCGTAGCGGCCATATTGTTCTTCGGCCCTCTTTCTCTACTGTTTATCCTGATTGCCATAGTCTCCGGCGTGGTGGCCGCACTGTCGGCACGCGGGCGGAGCGAGCCTTTGATCGATGCGGCCGCCGGACATCCGGAGGATGAAGACTGGATCAAACTGGCTCAGGAATACGGTCAGGAGATCGGCAGGCTTGCTCCTGAATACGCGACACAGGTGAAGTCCCTGGCTCGCATGGTGTTGGATGTCCGTGGACGCCTGAGATCTGATTCGCTTGCGGCATCGGCCGCGGGGAAGACCCGCGGCGATCTGTACCAACGGATCAAGGACGCGCTGACTACCGCTCTCCATATTGCGGAGCGGCTCGGCTCGGAACAGAGCGAGCACAGTTCAGAACTGAAAGAGGAACTTGACGCGCTGACGCTGGCAGTCCAAAAGACCGCTGAGATGTTCCGGAACCTTGACACGGAAGGGGTAAAGGAGGCCCCGGCTCTTGCCCGGGAAATGCAGGACATCACCGAAAGCGTTGACCGCATCGTGCAGGAGGTTCGGTCACCGGAAACAGTGAGGCCGGTGCCGCGAAGAAAAACACCTGCGTGAGAGATCATCACGCTGAACCGGTTGTTGCACGGGTCTGTGACACGCAAGGGGAGGGAAAACATGATCGGCGCCATAGCCGGAGACATCATCGGTTCCGTGTACGAGTTCTACAATATCAAGACAACCGATTTCCCGCTCTTCCGTGAAGACTGTTCTTTCACCGACGATACAGTGCTCACCCTGGCTCTCGCGGACAGCATACTTCACGGCAAATCCTATGTGAGTAAGCTCAAGGAATACTATCAATACTATCCGTGGGTCAGTTACGGATCGAGCTTCCGGAACTGGGCGGATTCCCGCTCCAGTGAGCCATACAACAGTTGGGGAAACGGCTCCGCCATGCGCGTGAGCCCGGTCGGATTTGCGTACAACACTCTGGACCGGGTCCTGGTTGAGGCCAAGAAGAGCGCGGAGGTGACTCACAACCATCCCGAGGGCATCAAAGGGGCTCAGGCCACGGCCGCGGCCATTTTCCTGGCCCGGTCCGAAAAGAGCAAGTCGCACATCAAGCAATACGTGGAAAACACATTTGAATATGACCTCAGCGAACCGCTCGATTCCATCAGGGACTACTACACGTACGACGTTTCATGCCAGGGATCCGTTCCCCAGGCGATCATCTCATTCCTGGAATCCGACCACTACGAAGATGCAGTAAGAAAGGCAATCTCAATAGGTGGCGACAGCGACACCATAGCGTGCATCGCGGGCGGAATAGCTCAAGCATTCTACGACGGGGTTCCTGAACCCATAGAGGCTAAAGCCCGGAGTTTGCTGGATGAACGCCTGAACGCAGTTGTCGCCGAGTTTTCAGAAAGGTATTCTTGCTAGTCTTTTCGAGCCCGGTTGCGAAGGCGCGAACCAATGGAAGTTTCCTTGGTTTTTGAAGAATTCACTACCCGGCTTGAGGCAATTGTCGGACACGTCCTAAACCGGCAATGGCCAGGGAATTCGGGAAGAACTCCATCAATTGAGTATGGTGTACCCGGAATTCCGCAAAGATGGCAGGCGATCGGCGAGAATTGCTAAACAGTGGGATCGGTGTCGCGACGCGTCCGGCGATTTCAACAGCCCACAGGCCTAGAGCATCTGTCGTGTAGCCGAGTCCCCACTCCGCCAACCATGAACGACTTTCAACGGATTGGCGTCTTTTGTTCCCTTGGCACGGGAACCCCAATTCCTACCGGGTCAGGCCAAAACATTGACCGATCATTCCAGGTCTTCAAACAGCTTACCTACCAAGAGTGAGAATCCTGGAACGACATCCTCCCCATCGAGGGTATCCGCAACGGTCAAGACTCTTTCCGATCCATCATGACGCAGGACAGCTACGGTTTGATCATCAGGGATGACGATCCAAACAAGCTTGGAACCACTGTCGAAATACTCGACTGCCTTTTCCTTCATGGACTTGATCGTATCGGATGGTGAGACGATCTCCACTGCGAGGTCGGGAGCGCCGTGGAGAAAGCCTTCTGAATCTCGGATCATGGTTTTGAAACGACCCTTTTCCACAAACGAGACATCAGGACAGCGGAGATTCCCATTATTCATCCAGCAGCCGAGATTGGAGCCTCCTACCTCACCAAGTCGATTTCCTTTAACAAAATTCCCAAGAGCAATGATTAAGCGAACAACAATGAACTCATGCTTATAGCCGGCAGGTGTCACAACCAGTTCTCCTTCAACGAGTTCGTACTTCCCGCCTACGTCGGGGAGGGACATCAACTCGGCCTCCGTCCAGGTTTTCTTCCCGGTTGAGATCTGCATGGGAGACTCTCCTTGGTCGCTCTAAGTAACAGTCTACTTGATCGATGACAAGGTTTCCAGGCCAATCGACCTTTTCCGTTTTGATAGTTTCGGGTACACCATACCTAATTCTTGACGAATGGGTATGATTCTCTATCCAGAATGCGCTTATGGCTCAAGTAGCATGACTGGTTGTGGCCTCACCGCTCCCGAAGATGGTTGGCGATTGGCGAGAATTGCTGAACAGTGGGATCGGAGCATAGGACGCTGAGATCTTATGTTTGCACGAACGAACCGGTAGACCCCATGGGAGTGACTATTTCGTAACTCGGCTGGAAAGAGAGCTTGCCGGAGTATTCCGTACGCGGAAATCCGGACCCAAAAGGACCTCCAACAGGAATTGAGTATGGTGTACCCGGAATTATGATGTACCCGGAATTACGGAATTATTGACGAGAAACGGGTCTGCCGGATAGCGTACAAGGCTACGGGGCCAAACGTGGCAAGACTTATCATATCAAGCCCTTGAAAATTGTCTCGTACAAGGATACACTCTACCTTCACGCGCAGAAGGCCAAGGAACCTTGGCAGAAAAGGCACGTGGAACCGGAATTCGATCCGATCCTGGCGATTCACAGATTCAAGAAGGTCGAGAAGGCTGATCGGGAGATTCCTTTCGATGTGCCCAAAGACTACGATTTCGAGAAAGCCTTCATCCAGACCTTCGGAATCATGAAGGACAAGACGTTCACGGTGGAGGCCGAGTTCACAGGGTGGGCAGCGAAGTACGTGGCGGAGAGGGTTTGGAGTCCTGATCAGGAGATGGAATGGAATGGAATAGGGTCGGGGAGAGGTTGCGGATCAGGTTCACGGCGACTTCTGGGAGCGCGAAATGGGAACCCTCCCGGATCATGATGAGTGTCGCGAACCGGAAGAGGCGAATATTGCCATGAACCAACACCGCGTTGAGATTCCCAAGGAGAAACTTGCGGAATTCTGTCGTTGCCATAACATCCGTAAGCTGTCCTTTTTTGGCTCTGTCCTGCGCGATGACTTCCGCGAGGACAGCGATATCGATGTCCTGGTGGAGTTCGAGCCCGAAATTTCGGTGGGTCTGCGGTTCTTCGCCATTGAACGTGAGTTGTCCGAACTGCTTGGCAGGAGAGTTGACCTGAACACTCCCGGGTTCCTGGGCAAGTACATTTGTGACGAGGTCCTGGCCGGCGCTGAGGTTCAGTATGTCTCTGCATGACGACCGCCGGAGGGCACAGCACATGTTGGATCACGCGCTTGAAGTGGTCGAGATGGCACGAGGAAGATCCCGAAGCGACCTGGATACGGACAGACAGCTCAACCTGTCCTTGGTTCGGCTGCTGGAGATTGTGGGAGAAGCGACGGCCAGGATCTCGCAGGAATTCCGCGGGAATCATCCCGGCATACCTTGGAAGGACATCATTGGCCTACGGAACCGGCTTATCCACGGATACGACGCGGTAGACTTCGACATCCTGTGGGCGATCGTGCAGATGGATGTGCCGTTGTTGATCTCCCAGTTGGAACAGATTCTCCACGAGGCTGGAACGTGTGAAGAGGCATAGGGGGCTGATGAACAAGGGCAGAACATACAAATGGGATGAATAGCTCCAACGATGGCATCATAAAGGACAAGACCTTCACGGTGGAGGCGGCGTCCACCTGGTAGACAGCCAAGTACGTGGCAGAGAGGAACTGGCGCCCCGGTCAGGAGATTGAGTTGGATGAGGGGAATTCCCGGGCCTCTTTTTCTAATGCGCTTTCAAACATGTGACGTCTGTTCATGCGAGTCGCAACGGGGTGCCCCAGCGCCGGCCCGTGCCCGGACGGAAAGGCTCCCGCAATTAAGTATGGTGTACCCGGAACCTGTATAGGGACAATGCGGAAGACACAGCATATGCCGGTACTGGTGGTCACCATGGTAATCCTGGTAGGAACTATGTTGATCGCCACAACGAGCGCGCTTTCCGAAGCGCCAAACCATCCTCGATTCGTACTGAACAATCCTTCCAAGACCCCGGACTCAAAGTATCCGTGGATGACGAACAGCGTCTACGAGCGGCTGGATCAACGAATCCAGCCTCCCAAGGGATTTCGTCGTGTCTCTGTTTCGGTGGGGAGTTTCGCAGGTTGGCTGCGTCGTATGCCGCTCAAACCAGGATGCCCGTGGCTGCGCCTGTACAATGGGCTCCCCAAGCTGAATCAATGGGCTCATCACGCCATTGTTCTCGTTGATGTTGGAAGGAAAGACCTCCAGCAGTGCGCGGACGCGATAATCCGGCTGAGAGCAGAGTATCTGCGTAGTATCGGTTGTGAAGATCGGATAGCTTTTCGATTCACCAGTGGACATCTCGCGGAATGGAGAAAGTGGCGTGACGGATACCGACCCAAAGTCAGAGGGAACCGGGTGTCATGGGCGAGGGTTACAAATCGTGACACCAGGTACTCCAACTTTCGGAAGTACCTGAATGTGGTCTTTATGTATGCCGGGACCGCATCCCTAGCCAAGGAACTGAAGTCCGTCAAAACCCCCTCTACTGTGGAAATAGGTAATGTGTTCATTCAAGGCGGATTTCCGGGACACGCGGTTCTGGTGATGGATGTAGCTGAGAATGCGGCAGGTGAACGGGTCTTCCTCCTCGCACAGAGCTTCATGCCTGCTCAGGAGGCTCACATCCTTCGAAACCCAAAAGGCCGCATCAGTCCATGGTATCGTGCCGCCAACCGCGGTGAACTCGTAACTCCCGAGTGGAAGTTCCAATACACGGACTTGAGATCTTTTGGCCGCAATATCTGTGCCGCGAAGACACCGAACAACTAGTACTTATCGGCAGAAGTTCGCTGTCAGTATATTCCCCGATGTCCGGCCGTCGTACCCGTCACCCCGGCTTTCCCCGGATCGGAGTGACAGATTGTAGGATGGGGTGAGTGAAGCGAACCCCATAGATCGAGGAATTGTCCGGGCGAGGTGTGGCGTGAACCCGGAACCGGATTCCGTCCCGGACGCGGAGATCTCATTGATCCTGCGTGACGATTCCCTCCGCCTTCTGGGTTTCCCAGAAAAGCGACAACAGATCCTCGATTTCCATCCCCTGGAGTGTGCCGGCGTCCAGGTCATGTGCGATTGTTCCACGACTCATCATGATGGTTCTGTCAACCTGGTCCAGGGCATGGGCCAGGTTATGGGTGATCATGATGGTGGTGAGTTTCTGTTCTCGTACGATTTGCGCGGTCAATTCCATTATCTTCTTTGAGGCTCTGGGGTCCAGGGCCGCGGTGTGCTCGTCGAGGAGGAGCACCCGGGGCTTCTTGAATACGGCCATCATGATGGTCATGGCCTGTCGTTGACCGCCGGAGAGCAGTCCCACCTTGGCTTTCATCCTGTTTTCCAGCCCCAATCCCAGCAGGGCCAGGCGATCTCGAATCTCGCTGCGGAGCTTTCGGCCGAGAGCGGGTCCCAGGCCCCTGAACTCTCCACGGGAGGCCGCAAGCGAGAAGTTCTCCTCAATGGTAAGGCCCGCTGAAGTCCCCTTGAGCGGATCCTGAAATACACGTCCCAAAAGGCTTGCCCTGCGGTATTCCGGGACCTGTGTCAAGTCCGCGGCGTCAATGACGATTCGGCCCTCATCCGGAAAAAACACGCCCGCAATGACGTTCAGTAGGGTCGATTTTCCGGAGCCGTTTCCACCGATGACCACAAGGAATTGGCCCCTTGGCACGTGAAGGGAAACCCGCTTCACAGCAGTCACTTCATTGACTTCCCCGGGATGAAAGACCTTGGTTACCTGTTCTACCTTGACCAAAACATCCTCATTTGATGGCGCGACTTTTCAGGCGCTGTCGTACCTGCGGAAATGTGAGCGCTGCAATTACCAGCACAGCGGTGATCAGATTCAAGTCACTGGGTGTAAGGCTGATTGCGCCGAACCTGAAGCTGAGCGCGGCCGCTATGACCAGGCGATATATCACGGATCCGAGTATGACGCCGATCGTCGCGGTGACGATGGAACGTTCACCGACAAAGGCCTCTCCTATGATCACGGACGCGAGCCCTGCTATTATTGTGCCCACACCCATGCCCACATCCGCGCTTCCCTGGGTCTGAGCCAGCAAGGCGCCTGAAACCGCTACCAGCCCGTTTGACAAGGCTACACCTATTATTATGGCATTGTGGGTGTTTACCCCCTGGGACGCCACCATGTCCGGATTGTCACCGGTAGCCCTCAAGGCAAGGCCGTACCTGGTGTGAAGGAAAAGATCAAGAGCAACCTTGGCCATCAATGCCGTGATCAGAGTCACAATCATGGGCACTGCAAAGGATGGAATTCCAAATCCCTGGAAGATGTCGAACACGGTCGGACGATTCAGCAGGCTCAGGTTGGGCGCCCCCATGATACGGATATTTATGGAATAGAGCGCTATCATGGTGAGAATGCCGGCCAGAAGATTCATGATCCGGAGCTTGGTGCTTATGATTCCGGTAAACGCCCCGGCCAGGGTTCCCGCGGCAAACGCGACCGCGACGCCAAGAAAGGGATTGCCGCCGCCTGTGATGATTGCGGCGCAAACCGCCGCCCCCAGGGGCAGCGTACCGTCAACGCTCAGGTCGGGAAAATCCAAAACCCGGAAAGTGAGGTACACCCCAAGGGACATCAGTCCGAAAACAAAGCCCTGTTCCAGGGCGCCTATGAAGGTGTACCAGCTCAATTGTCACTTGATGATCTTGGATGCCCGCTTCACCGTGGCATTGGGAAGCTTCACACCCATTTTCTTGGCAGCTCCGGGATTAAGGTGTAGGAGCAGGTCCTTCTGGTACTCTACGGGCAGATCACCGACCTTTGCCTTGCCTCCCAGCACCTTGGCGGCCATGGCCCCTGTTTGGCGACCCAAAAGGTAGTAATCCACGGCCAATGCGGCGATTGCGCCTCTTGCGACCGAGTCGGTGTCAGCCGCGAATAGAGGGATCTTGTTGTCAACGCAGACCTTAACAACAGATTCCAATGCCAGGACTACCGTATTGTCGGTCGGGATGTGAATCGCGTCAACCTTTCCAACGAGGCTCTCCGCGGCCATCTTGACCGAGCTTGAGGAGGCCGTTGTCACCTCTAACAGAGACAAGCCCGTCTTTGAAAGCCCTGCTTTGAACTCCTTGACCGACGCCACCGAGTTCGCCTCACCCGCGTTGTATATGGTTCCCAGCTTCTTCGCAGACGGAAGAACCTCCAGAATGAGCTTGATCTGGGCTGCGATCGGTGAACGGTCGGTAGTTCCGGAAATGTTACCACCGGGTTTGGACAGGGATTTCACCAATCCCGCGGCCACCGGGTCTGTTATTGCGGCAAAGAGAATGGGAATTTCCTTTGTCAACGCGGCCACATCCTGGGAGGAAGGGGTTGCAATGGTCAGAATCAGGTCCTTCTTGTCGCCCACGAACTTTCGTGCTATTTGACCGGAAACAGGCCTGTTGTTCTGGGCATTCTTGTATTCGTAAACCACCCTCTTCCCTTCCGGATATCCGTTCTCCTGTAGATAATCCATGAAGCCCTTGCGAGTGGCGTCAAGCGCGGGATGCTCAACGATCTGTGAGATCCCTATTTGCAAGACTTTGTCATCGGCCTGAACAGACGCGGGCCCCAAGAAGAGCATCGTCACCAACAAAACAGCAACAAATCCCCTCTTCATGTTTCGACCTCCGGGAATTGATACTGTATGTTCTACCACGCTTTCAACTGACGGTAAAGAAGCCGACCGAACAACAGCGGAAGCGCGATCTGAATGTCCGGACATGGTCGAGCCTCCCGGACCAGGCAACCGCGGGTAACCTGCACCGAAGGAGCTTGCGGTCATTCGCGGTCCCTCTCAGACAGCTTGTTGTCCGCGAATTGTGCGGTTCCAAGGGATCGTTCCGACACTGTTACCCTCGGATGCGTGGTGGCGGCCGTTGAAGTGTTGGAAACAACCTGGTACAATAGGTCTTCTGGTAAGGAACACGCCGGCTGTCTCGATCTGTGCGGTGGCGCCGGCGGAAAAGGAATAGGACGAACTTCCCGGACTGGGCTCGTGTCTTTGCCGGGACCCATTCGTGGAGACAGACAACTGAGAGTGTATTTTCCGGGCCTGGAAACTCCGGTCGTGGGTCGCGACCGGACACAAGCCCCCAAAGGCGATAGGATGGACACTGGAGTAGCCGTGAAGTCGAGGTATCCCGAAGAGAGATCCCTTACGGATGATCTGGGAAACTGGTGGGTATTGCACACCAGGCCCAACTGTGAAAAGACCATGGCTACCTATCTCTTGAATCGTAACATCAGCTACTACTTGCCGCTCTTTCAACAGCAGAAGACGTTCGGAAACCTGCGCAGGGTACGCATCTCGGAAATCCCTCTGTTCAACGGGTACATCTGCTTTGCTCTCGACAAGAAACAACACCATCTCCTGTTCGACACCAAAAAGTTCGTACGCATCATCAAGGTTGACGATCAAGATCTGTTTGTGAGGGAACTCTCCGGCATCTCCAAGGCCGTTGAAAACGAGTCGGCTTTGCTCGTGCGCCGCGGCCTGGTTCCCGGTAGGAAGGTGAGAATTCTGTCCGGCCCTTTTACGGGGAATGAGGGGGTTGTGGTTGGAAGCAGGAATGACAAACGCTTCGCCCTGTCTGTGCAGATCTTCAACCAGAGCGTCCTGGTTCGACTTGATCCCCTCACCAACCTGGAACCGATCTGATCTTCCTCTCTCGGCGCGGTTGCCCTAAGGGTCTGCCCCTACAGGAGAATGCCAACGTCATTTCGTGGCAAGCCCTAAGGGGGGACAACCCTTGCCCCCAAGCTTTCGGATCACTCAATTGCGAGGAAAAAAGCCCCAAAAAGTGCTGCTGATTCCTGAGGTAATGCGACCCAATATGGAGGCCCCGGCTTGTGGAGATGTCGTGGGTAGGGACCTGAAAGGTCGAGGTCGGCCCACCGAGCCCCCGCCCTCAAAGGACTCCAAGATGAAGCTCTCGAACGGGTTTCGCTCGCTCACGGGTCCCGCGGTAGGGAGATTCCGACGGGCAATGTTTCTTGTAGCGGGCTGATTCGTTGAAGCGGACGGCATTCTTGCCATGGCGTAACCGTTCTTGTCAGGAACTATAGGCCGCGGTCTTTGGGATCGGGCGCGCTGATTACTTGAGGACGCCCGGGTGGGGCGGCGAACAGGCGTGTAAGGGATCGCCCGGGGCAAAACGCTGGGCTTTTTCACAGGGCGGTACGCGGATGTCCGATAACCGGCTGACACGGGCACCGCCGGCGCTGCCGGGGGAGCCGGCAGGCTTCTGCTGCCGAATGTGGTTCGAGCGGCCGGTGGCAATGATGAGCTTCTTGCAGGCGCGGAATATGCCGGCGGGGCAGCCGCGACAGCAGGAGGCCGGGTGGCGGGGGTCGCGGGTCGTCGCGAGACGGGTTGGGGCGTACGGGGTTTCACGGAACTGGGT
>CAZGNL010000034.1:0-37274 GCA_964527475.1 uncultured Syntrophaceae bacterium | reverse complement strand
CAAATCGGGGATATCACATTCCCCGATACAGAGGTGCCTTTTTATGATTATCAGGTCTTGCTTCTTGACTTTTCACTCTCCCGCCGGCGCAGAGGGAGGGTGATCTTGACACCAAATATCAATGCGCATCACTATAGCTGGAAGCCTACTCGGGGAATTGTTCCGGATCCCGTGTTTGCTCCTCTTCGCGGTACCTTCTATAGGCCAACACCATTGCATCCACACGAGCGGCCTTGGCCCGCTTCAAGGTCTGTGCCGCGGCGCCTATGGTGGCGCCGGTGGTCAACACATCGTCGATCAGAAGTATCTTGGATCCCGTGATTCTGTGGGGATCGGAAACTCCGAACGATCCCTTGATGTTGGTGATCCGTTCCTTTCTGCCAAGTCTGACCTGGGGGGGGGTGTCCACGGTCTTTTGGAGCAGGTCCCGCGCCATTCTGACGCCTGTGTGGCTGGATAGTCTATGGGCAAGCAGGAGCGATTGGTTGAATCCCCTGGCCCGGAGCCTCTTGCGGTGAATTGGGATAGGAATGATCAGGTCGAAACCCTGAACCTGAAAATGCCGTTGAAAGCACTCGAACAGTATTTCTGCGAGCGCCTTGGCAATATACATTCTCTTGCCGTACTTGAAACGGAGAACAGCGTCTCGCAGGGCGTCTTCGTGCAGCGCGGCGCACCTGGCCCTGCCGTAGGCCGGAGAATCTGATAGGCACCTCCCACAGATGGGAGCATGTTCCCGAGTGGACAGTCCTGAGACCGGTAATCCGCATATATGGCAAAATGGTTCCGGAATCTTCTTTATGGAATCCCGGCAATTGCCGCAAATGTTGGCATCAGTCGGATCACCGAGCGGCTTTTCGCAAAGGTGGCAGACTGCCGGAAAGAATATGGCCAACATCGAGTCTGTCAGATCTGTCAGTCCCGCGCTAAGCAACAACACCCGCTCTCCTTTGCCGCGTTATGATCGGGTCAGCTTATCAGGGACGCGGTGGAACCATCAACAAGAAAAGGGCCCGCGCAAGGCCCGAGAAAACCAACATGCCGTAATAAACCCACACCGACGCCCGGAATTTCTGGTATCATATGATTGTTCTGATAGAGGAATGCGCCCCAAGAAGGGACATTCCAGCGCAGGAACCCGGACCCGGGAGGAGCTTTCCAGGACCCATGAGCCGGATAATCACCATCACCACGGATTTTGGAACACGCGACGGTTTTGTCGCGCAGATGAAGGGAGTCATCCTGGGGATCGATCCAGCCGCGCGGCTGGTTGACATCACCCATGACATCGAACCCTATTCAATACTTGAAGGGGCACTGGTACTAAAAGGGATCTCCCGGTATTTTCCAAGGGGGACGATCCATTTGGCCGTCGTGGATCCCGGGGTGGGCGGCAGTCGCCGTGCCGCGGTTTTGACCGCGGGCGGGCGCATGTTCGTCGGTCCGGACAACGGCCTCTTTTTCCTGGTTGCGTCAAGGGATAGAGAATGTGAAATGAGGGAGATCACCAATGCGGATTTCACATTTCACCAGCCTCACCCGACATTTCACGGCAGAGACCTGTTTGCTCCCGCTGCCGCTCATTTGTCGCTTGGAAAACCGTTTGCTGATGTTGGGCGTTTGATCAAGCATCCCGCATCCAGTCCTGTTCCCGGTGTGATCCACACAAGCGAAGGTCTGGAAGGGGAGGTTATCCACGTTGACAGCTTCGGAAACCTTATGACCAACGTGGAGGCCGGCATGCTTAATCGCCTGGTAGCCACGGTAAGCGTGGGTGATGTAAAGATAGGCGGGATCAGCCGGTTCTTTGGGGAAGCGGACAAAGGTCGGCCGCTGGCTTTGATCAACAGTCTAGGTTTTCTTGAAATCGCTGTGAATCGGGGTAACGCGGCCCGGGATCTGGGGCTGGGCCTGGATGCGCACGTTAGGGTAGGTTGGGCTTGAAATCGGAATGGGCCGTGTTTCCTTTCACTCGTTCCTCGGCCTTGTTGTTCCAACCCGGGGCCGGGTGCGAGGCAATGCCGACCTGCAATCATGGGATATGCTCGAATGCCCCCTCGTAATTCAAGGCTTAGGGTGTGTCACAGAATAAACCTTGCATCAGGTTGCTGACCCAATTGAAGGGGCTGACCTACGTGTCTGCCCCAATGTAAGGGCGCGCGCGGGAAAGGGCGGACACATAGGTCCGCCCCTACAGGAGAATGCCACCGTTATTTCGTGACAGGCCCTTAGCTCCCGTGAAGCAATGTGGTTGAATCCGTGAGCATCATATATTATGCTTAACACGATGCTCGTATTGACGTAGAATGAGGTAGGTGCATGGAGGTGGCGTTGAATACCGCCAAGAAACCCAGGATACTTTTGGCCAAGCCTGGTCTGGACGGACACGATCGGGGCGCCAAGGTGATCGCGCACGCGCTCAAGGACGCGGGGTTCGAAGTCATTTACACGGGTCTTCATCAAACGATTGAAATGATAGTGCAAACCGCTATTCAGGAAGCAGTGGACGTGATTGGATTGTCGATCATGTCCGGGGCACATATCCCCATTTGCCGGCGATTGTTCGCGTTGCTGGATTCAAGAGGCGTGGATGACGTTGTGGTGCTGGTGGGGGGCGTGATTCCCGGTCAAGACATCCCCAAACTGAAAGCTCTCGGAGTGACTGAGGTGTTTCCGGGAGGCTCGGATATTGATGCGCCCGCGGAGTTTATCCGAAAGCGCCTTGTGCAATCCGCTCCATGATTTACAGGGGGTCAGCATGAACCCGTCTCCGGAACCATATAAGCCGAAGAATCACATCAGAATAGTCACCGCCGCATCTCTTTTTGACGGACACGACGCGGCCATCAACATAATGCGCCGGATGCTTCAGGCCACGGGCGCTGAAGTGATTCATCTCGGCCACAACCGATCCGTGTCCGAGGTGGTTGTTGCAGCGGTCCAGGAGGATGCTCAGGGTATTGGCCTGAGTTGCTATCAGGGCGGGCACGTAGAGTTCTTCAAATTCATGGTGGACCTGTTGAGAGAATACCGGGCCGACCATATCAAGGTATTCGGAGGCGGAGGCGGAGTCATAGTTCCCCAGGAGATTCGGGAACTTGAAGCGTACGGTGTGACCAAGATCTACGGCCCGGAGGATGGTCGCAAGATGGGCCTGCAAGGGATCATCAACCATTTTGTGGAATCCTGCGATTTTCCCATGTCCGACGGCAGCCTCAACGGCAATCTCGCGGATCTGGGCCCACGAAATTGGGGTCTCATAGCCAACACCATCACTACAGTCGAAGTGGCAAAGGCCGGCGGAAACAGCGATTTTCCATATATTCGTTCTACGCTCCAGGAGATGACAAGCGGACGCAAGGTTCCGGTTCTCGGAATAACCGGGACCGGCGGCGCGGGCAAGTCTTCCCTCACGGACGAACTGGTCCTCCGATTTCTCAACGACCAAGAAGATAAGACCATCGGGATTCTCTCCGTGGACCCGACCCGTCGAAAGACCGGCGGCGCGCTTCTGGGCGACCGAATAAGGATGAACTGCATAGATGATGATCGTGTCTATTATAGGTCCCTTGCCACCAGAGGCGTGGGGATGGAGATCCCCGATCATATGGAGGAAGCTATTGAAGTCCTGAAGGCATCGGGATTCGACCTGATAATAGTGGAGACCGCGGGCATAGGGCAGGGTGACGCCGCCATTGTGCCCATGGTGGATCTCTCCCTCTATGTGATGACCTCCGAATTCGGCGCTCAGAGCCAGTTGGAAAAGATCGACATGCTCGATTTTGCGGACATCGTGGCTGTGAACAAATACGACCGCAAAGGATCCGAGGATGCTATTCACGATGTGCGTAGACAGCTGCAACGCAACCAGGTCGCGTTTGAGAAAGCGCTGGAAGACTTCCCGGTCTACGGCACGATCGCCTCACGGTTCAACGATGACGGTGTGACAACACTTTACGTGGGCATCATCGAAGCTCTTCAAGAGAAAGTGGGAACAGACTGGACCACTCCGCTGAGCGCAAGAGATGACCGCAAACCGTCTTCCCGGACTATCATCATTCCGCCGGAGCGGTCAGCCTACCTATCTGATATAGCTGATACCCTTCGCAGATATCACGGGTGGGGCAAGGAGCAAGAAGACCTTCTTCGGCGGCTCTGGCACCTGGATTCGGCCGCACACGAACTGTGGAAAAACCGTGCAGCGGAAGATTCCACGGCTCTGAGAGAGCTAAAAGAGGCTCAGGAAAAGATTGAAAAGAAGCTCGATCCCAGGGCCCTCCAACTCGTTGCGGAATGGGATGATCTGAAACAGTCCTACAGCGGCGACAAACTGGTGTATGAAGTGCGGGGACGTGAGATTAGCGCTAACCTTAAGGTCACGACACTCAGCGGGAGCAAATTGCCCCGCATAGCGCTTCCCAAGTTTGAGGATCAAGGGGAAATACTCAGATGGCGGGTCAGGGAAAATCTACCCGGGATGTTCCCCTACACTGCCGGGGTGTTTCCCTTCAAGCGAGCGGACGAAGATCCTACGAGGATGTTCGCGGGTGAAGGAGACCCCTTCCGAACAAACCGACGTTTCAAATACCTCTCAAGAGACAGCGAGGCGAAGCGGCTCTCCACCGCGTTCGACTCCGTTACCCTTTATGGCAGAGACCCGGAACGTAGGCCGGACATCTATGGCAAGGTCGGCACCTCCGGCGTCTCCATCTGCACTTTGGACGATATGAAGGAACTTTACTCGGGGTTTGACCTGTGTGCGCCTAACACATCAGTTTCCATGACCATCAACGGGCCCGCTCCAATGGCTCTGGCCATGTTCTTCAACACCGCGATAGACCAACAAATGGAGAGATTTCGCGATGAGAACGGATTCGAGCCGTCCGCGGAACAGACAGCCCGGATTAGGGCCGATGTGCTGACCAATGTTCGCGGCACAGTGCAGGCGGATATCCTGAAAGAGGATCAGGGTCAGAACACCTGCATCTTCTCAACTGATTTCTCGCTAAGGATGATGGGAGATGTTCAGCAGTATTTCATCGACAATAATGTTCGGAACTTCTACTCTGTTTCCATATCCGGATACCATATCGCTGAAGCGGGGGCCAATCCCATAACCCAGCTTGCTCTTACCCTGGCCAATGGGTTTACCTACGTTGAGTACTATCTTTCCAGAGGAATGGAGATCAACGACTTCGCGCCCAACCTTTCCTTCTTCTTTTCCAACGGCCTGGAACCGGAATACAGTGTGATCGGCAGGGTGGCCCGGCGGATCTGGGCCGTAGCAATGCGAGACAAATACGGGGGGGACCAAAGGTCCCAGAAGCTCAAGTATCATATTCAGACGAGCGGCCGCTCTCTGCACGCTCAGGAAATTCAATTCAACGACATTCGGACCACGCTTCAGGCCCTGATAGCCGTCTATGACAACTGCAATTCGCTTCATACCAATTCTTACGACGAAGCCATCACCACCCCCAGCGAAGAATCCGTGCGAAGGGCTTTGGCAATTCAACTGATCATCAACAGAGAATGGGGCATCAGCAAGGTTGACAACAACAACCAGGGAAGTTTCATTCTGGAAGAACTTACCGACCTGGTGGAAGAAGCGGTTTTGGCGGAATTCGACCGCATCTCTCAGCGCGGAGGCGTGCTCGGGGCTATGGAAACCGGGTACCAGAGAACCAAGATACAGGACGAATCAATACACTATGAAGTGAAAAAGGCCTCCGGAGAATACCCCATAATCGGGGTCAACACGTTCCTGAATCCCGAACAAGACTATCTGGAACAGTGCGCGGTCGAACTGGCCAGAGCTACTGACGACGAAAAGGAATCTCAATTGCGAAGGCTGGAAGAGTTCCTGAACAGAAACCAGGACGATGCGGGTGCAGCCAGGCGACGTCTATATGACGCGGCAGTGTCGGGCAGGAATATCTTCGCGGAACTGATGGAGACCGTTAGGTGCTGTTCGCTGGGGCAGATATCCGATACCCTCTTCCGGGCAGGTGGGCAGTACAGACGCAACATGTGACAGATCCTGCCGGCTGTTGCCCACACTTGAGACCGTGAAACGGAACCGTAATTCCTTGATATCATTTACCTGAGAATGGATGGACCGGGCAATCTTCCGAGTTCCGTCTTGGACCCACTATCCAAGAGGGCGTAGCATGCTACGCCCCTACGCAGACGGGCCGCCTTCGCATTCCGGAGGATCGAATCTCCGTGTGGTATCCGTGATCCGCGGGAACAATCTGCGTCTTCCCTTTGGGATTCCATAACCGTCCCGATTCCTTGTGACGGCCGGCGGGGCCGGCGTAGGGGCCGCATGCTGCGCCCTCTTTGCCCCGACGGACAATTTGAGGTGCCAGCCAACTGGCCGGAATCACAGGTGGTCGCGCCGCCGCCGGTCTCACGTACGTCCAAGAGTCAGCCCCTTTGCGGGAGGGGTAGGGGGCATAGGCGTTAACTTTGGATCACAGTCATGACACTTCAATGCATATACGGATTCCCCATCAAATGGGCAATTCGCGGTCCGAAACAGCGAGCGAGGAAACCGGGCGGAAGGCTTATGTTAACGCCAATGGGGGTAAGGGGAGGGTGGTCTTAGCACCGAATATCAATGCGCGTCACTATGGACGCGAACAACTGCGACGGAGTCCCGACGCGGTCAGTGACCGATGTTTCGGCCATGCGAACGAGCCTTTAAAAGGTATAGCGTCTACTGGATGGCGCTCTTGCCCACGACCACGGTCCTGACATCCGAGATCCGTCCGCTGGGTTTGTGAATCAGCCTCAGACGATATGTGCCGGGCTTGAGTTTCAGCAGACCCTCACAAGCTCCCCTCGAATCGGTGATCGCCTCCGACCTGTCAACCCAGGGGCTTTGAGCAGTCTGAACGGTCACCCTGGTGTTTGGAAGATCCGGGAAGCCCGCCGCGAACCATACCGCATCTCCGGAGATATTGGTGGCCAGCGCAATTCTGGTCACGGTCCTGTCCACAGGCACGTCAAGCCGTGAACGGACCCGCGCAACCATGGTCTCACGAATGTCCCTGTTGAATCGGGCATCAGGGACTCTATAAGGTGCTGAGAAAGGATTCCTCAGATCCAGGAGAGCGGGCCAATCAAATGTGAGCGTCAAATTTCCGGAAACCTTGAAATGTTCGTCCCCGTACTGGTCGCGACCCTGCTCCAGGTTGCCACTTAGAAGACCATCCCTGGTGTTCACCGCGAGCCCGAACTTGTATCCGAAAGGCTTTGCCTGCTCACCTGCAAGGGTGTTCACTTCCGCGGCAATGCGCGCGTCGAGCCAGTCAACCATCGCGGGCAACAGGAGACTCAACTTGGCCTCGGCCGCCTGGGCAAGACTCTCCGTGATCATCAAATCTCCACTTGCGTCCTGCGACAGAATGAAATTCACAGGAAAGTGAGCGTTCGCTGAAAAGCTCAAATCAGAGTAGAGACCGGGTAAAGCAGACATTTCGAAGCCAACAGCCACCTCTTTTAGAAATCGGGTCTTCACGTCACGGCCGCGTACCCAGCCATGAAACGCGTGAAATCCGATCATGGCCCGGTCGTTTAGCAAATGGCGAATCCCACCGCCTACTGAAAACGCCTCCCTGTCCCTGGTCAGTGAAATCCGAGGTGAGACGAAAAGACATTTGTCATCCCATGCCCGCGATGAAAGGAAACAGTCCGCGTCAAGGGTTGGGAGCGAGTTCCACCTGTCATAGTTTGCGTCGATGTTGATGGCTTGCCGGGCTCCCGGGGGAAGCACCAAAGTCAGCCCGTGCTCCAGAGTAGGATCAATGTAGTACTCGGGCCACTCAATCACCTGTGAACGCCAAGGGTTGAGAGGCTTCCTGAAGGGGTCCAGGGGAACTTCCGTAGAGTGGACATTCATCTGTGCGGGATAGGAAATGGGTGCGCAGACGGCCGGGAGCGGATAAAGAAACCAAAGGGAAAACAGTAATATTTTTAAGGTACCAAGAATCTTTGGTAATCTGTTACATAATATTTTCATTATAACTTCTCTGAAGCGTTGCACTTTCAAGCAATACACTTTTTCGGGACGCTTGTCAATGAAATATGGTTCCTACCGGCGAGCACTCAGCAACGATTACCCGTTGCACGGTCTCTTCAGTTGACTCCGGGTCATTGGCTGGAGTATAAAATCAGCCTCGCGCTCCCCAAAACCCGGCAGCGCGTGGACTGCCACCAGCGGGTATGTCAATTCAGGCCGAGGGATCGAGTGGCGAACCTTGGAAGTGCCATGGGGACCGCGTTTGCTCTTGCTCAAGGCCCCGGCTTTCTCAAAGTCCGCTTCCATGCACTTGCTGTTGAAAGGAAACCAAATGGCGCCGGACAAGCCCAAATGGATTGAACAGACGATCGGGAGGGCCGTTGCTTCCCTTCCGCCGTATGTTCCAGGCAAGCCCGTTGCGGCACTCAAGCGAGAAATGGGCATATCGGACGCTCTGAAGATGGCTTCCAATGAGAATCCATTAGGCCCATCTCCACTATCGGTCAACGCGATGAAGGAGTGCCTTGGGCAAGTCCACGTTTATCCCGAGGACTCCGCGCCGGAACTTAGGGCCGCTCTTGCCGAAGGTTTCGGCATTTCCGATGATTCGGTGATCCTTGGAAACGGTTCTGATGAGATCCTCGTGCTTTGCGCTCACCTGATGATCGGTCCGGGCGATGAGGCGGTAATTGGTGGGAACACGTTTTCCATGTATCGCATTGTGGTCGAGGCCTTTGGCGGCAAGGTCGCGGCTGTGCCGCTAGAAGACTACAAGTTCGATCTGCAAGGCATGGCTAGGGCCGTAAACGACAAGACCAGGATAGTTTTCCTTACTGTTCCCAATAATCCCACCGGAACCATCGTGTCCCGTTCCGACTTTGAGGCTTTCCTGGGAGATCTTCCCAATGAGGGGCTCATTCTGGTAGTTGATGAGGCGTATCGTGAGTACGTGCGAGATCCCGACTGTCCCGCGGGAATGGACTATATTGGGGGCGCGCCGCCCGTGTTGATACTACGGACCTTCTCCAAGTTCTATGGGTTGGCCGGTCTTAGAATAGGCTATGGGCTTTCAGAGCCGTGGCTGGTTGAGTTGCTCAACCGGCTCAGACCCCCTTTCAATGTCAACTCAATGGCCCAGAGAGCAGCATTGGCAGCGCTCGGCGACACCTCGTATCAGGAAATGTCCATAAGTACCAACAATGAGGGAATGGAGTTCCTCACTGGAAAATTGACCGCGCTGGGCCTTGAGGTCATTCCGTCCCAGGCGAATTTTGTCAGTTTCTGCTTCCGGAGGAACGCGGGGCCGGTCTATGAGGCATTATTGAGAGAAGGGATTATTGTCAGACATTTGGCTTCCTTCGGCATGGAGAGCTGCTTGCGGGTAACCGTGGGAAGGATGGAGGAGAATTCACGACTGATCGGAGAGCTCACAAAGGTTCTTGCTTCCACCTGACGCACGCTTTCTTGCGATGATAGTTGCTATTGGTGAGTTCAGGAAGATCGAGGCACGCCGAAGCATAAGCGTGGCCACGGGTCTGGTGGGGCATGGTAGTGGGGGCGTAGCATGCTGCGCGGTCTTGAACAGTTGAGTGGCTCCAGCAGCGGCGCGAACGCCATTTCTGGAGTAAGCCCATATTCATGGAGATAGATATCCAAGAAGATCAGACTGATACCGAAACCTGCGACAGCGACCACGGAGGCAGGCAAGGCCCCATCATAACCATAGACGGGCCGGCAGGCTCCGGAAAGTCCACGGTTGCCGGGATGCTCGCGGCTCGCCTTGGTTTCGTTCTACTTGAGACAGGCGGTCTCTACAGGGTGATGGCATTGCACCTGAGCCGCAACGGTGTGAGTCCCGATTCGGGCCCGATTCCGAGCCACGTTCTGGCCTCCCTGGAACTTGTGGTCGTGCCGGAAGTGGGCTCAATGCGCATTTTCCTTGGAGATGATGACGTCACCACTGCTATCCGAGGTGAGGAAATCGGTCGCGACGCGTCGCGCTTCTCGGTCAGGCCCGAGGTGAGAAAGGCGCTGCTCGGATTGCAGCGGTCGGTCGCGGCCGAGGGCAACATGGTCGCAGAAGGACGAGACATGGGCACTATTGTGTTTCCGGAAGCTCAAGTCAAATTCTTCCTGACGGCCGATCTGGAGGAGCGTGCCGACAGACGATTCAGGGAGTTGGCAGGACGAGGCGAACACGTAGACTTATCCGCGGTATTCTCGGACATGCGCGCTCGTGATGAACGGGATCGGTCACGGGCTGAGGCGCCGCTGGTGCCCGCGCCTGATTCCGTGGGCATCGACACGGTAGGAATGTCACCCCCTGAAGTGGTCGATCTTATGCTCGCCCACATACAAGAGGCGTTGCCGGGACTGATCCAACCCGACCAAGACTGATTTCTTACTGAGCCTTGCCTTGGCGTGCCCGGGATTCTGAGCCAAGAAGTTCCTACGCGCTCATCCTTGACACGATCATATGGCGGGGGGGCAAGAAGTTGACCTACATTTCAAATCCGGTTCCCATGCCCACAGCGGGGAAATCCCCCCAACCCAGCTTTGTCAACGGGTGGGGGCAACGGGGATTTTGCCAATGTGCAGGAAAAACCTTTCCAGAGGCCAAAGCTTCCGGCAACTGCTGCAGTTGTCGAGGGGGGGGGGGATGGAGCCTGCCGCGGAGCGCGCACACCCGTGGAGTCGGAATTTCAGGTTCGGTAATCAGGTGAGCAACGGAGAGGATGACCATTTCCCCCTGCCCCTGGGGGAAGACCGTGATTGCGCGTATGCCCCTGCTTTTACTCAGGAAGGCGCACTTCCTCAGATCCGGCCTTCTGCCTAGCGGCAATGAAAACAGCCCGATTGCAACAAAGTGTTCTTCAGGTCCAAAGTTTTTCTTGTCACGCCCATAGAAAATCGCTATAACTACTAGATTGTCCTGGATGGACGTAATTCCGATCCTAGGACAAAAGAGTCCGAGGGTGGTACTAGATGGAAACCGTGGAAACTAAAGATAACACTTCAGCAGCAGAGAGGGAAGGGGAGAACATCCCCAGTGAAGAAGAGACTTCTGAACCGACCGAAACCGTTTCAGCAGCAGAAACAGAAGAGGAAAAGGTCTCCGGTGAAGAAGAAACTTCTGAACTGACCGAAACCGTTTCAGCACCAGAAACGGAAGAGGAAAAGGTCTCCGGTGAAGAAGAATCTTCTGAACTGACCGAAGCCGCTTCAGCACCAGAAACGGAAGAGGAAAATGTCTCCAGTGAAGAGAAATCTGCTGAACTGACGGAAGCCCTTTCAGCAGCGGAAAGGGAAGGAGAGGAACTCTCCGACGAAGAGGATTTTGCTGAGCTTGTTGAAAGCAGCTTTCACAGGGTGCAGGAAGGCGACGTAGTCACTGGCACGGTGGTCCAAGTGACATCCGAGAACGTCATGGTCGACGTTGGCGCCAAATCAGAGGGCCAGATTCCTCTGCACGAGTTTACGGATGAGGAAGGCAACCTTACTGTAAGCGTAGGCGACAAGGTGCAGGTCTTTCTCGAGGATGCCGAGGGGACTTCCGGACAGGCAAGAATATCGAAGACCAAGGCCGACAAGATTAAGGTCTGGGAACGGATAGCCGAGGCCTATGAGGCCCAGAATACGGTCACTGGACGGGTTGTTTCCCGGGTCAAGGGCGGTCTTCAGGTGGACATTGGCGTGCCGGCTTTCCTGCCCGGTTCACAGGTGGACCTCAGACCGGTCCGGAACTTCGAGAAATATATCGGTGAATCCTTCGAGTTTAACGTCCTCAAGTACAACCGCAAACGCGGCAATATTGTTCTTTCCAGGCGTCCCCTCCTAGACACGGCAAAAGATGACAAGAAGGGCGAGATTCTTGCTGCGCTGGAGGGGGATGGGTTGTTCACCGGTAAAGTAAAGAACATTACCGACTATGGCGCGTTCATAGACCTGGGCGGAATTGACGGCCTGCTTCATATCACTGACATGTCGTGGGGACGAATCAATCATCCCTCCGACCTGCTGAAGGTGAACGACGATATCCAGGTCAGGGTCTTGAAATTCGACCAGGACAAGGAGAGGGTCTCGCTCGGTCTCAAGCAGACTCAGCCGGACCCGTGGGCAGAAGTTGACCAGCGATACCCAATTGACTCCAAGTGGACCGGGAAAGTGGTGAGCATTACCGACTACGGAGCGTTTGTAGAATTGGAAGAAGGAGTGGAAGGACTCGTTCATATCTCTGAAATGACCTGGTCAAAGAAGCCGCCTCATCCTTCCAGGATCGTTCACACCGGTCAAGAAGTTGGGGTTGTGGTACTCAACGTTGACAAGGAGCACAAACGAATTTCCCTGGGTGTGAAGCAGACCAAACCCAACCCGTGGGACATGATAGCCGAAAATTACCCTGAGGGAACCAAGATAGAAGGAAGAGTCCGTAACGTCACTGATTTCGGGATTTTCATCGGTATTGACGAAGGCATTGACGGCCTTGTTCACATCTCCGACATTTCCTGGACCAAGAGGATCAAACATCCCGGGGAGTTGTACAAGAAGGGCCAGACAGTACAGGCCGTGGTCCTCAATATTGATAAGGACAACGAGAGGTTCTCCCTTGGCATGAAACAGATGTTCGACGATCCCTGGGAAATCATTCCTGATCGCTACCCCCCAGGCGCCAAAGTGACGGGAAAGGTTACTTCACTCACCGACTTCGGCGTGTTTCTTGAGATTGAGGAAGGCATTGAAGGCATGATCCATGTCTCTGAACTTTCCAAAGAGAGGGTGAGTTCACCAGCGGACTTCACCCAGGTCGGGGAAGAACTCACTGCCATGGTCCTTAAGGTGAACAAGAAAGACAAGAAGATCGCCCTGTCAATAAAGAGCATCGAGAGGACCGGAGATTACGATCAGGTAAGGGGCTATGTGAGCAGTCAGGAGGTCGTCGCCTCAAACCTTGGTGATCTCCTCAAAGAGAATCTGGGCACCACCCTTGGGAAAGAATAGGGAGCCCGGAGACCGCACACCTAACAACGAGTGAGCTTATCAGGCCTGCCACATTATTTTTTGGCGGGCCTTTCTTTGTCCGTGCCCTGATCTTCGGAGCTTCCATTTCTTGCGATGATAGTTGGTATTAGCGCTGTTCTTGTGGCGCGCGCCCCGCGTCCTGTTCTAGGAACCGTTCCGCAGCCTCGACAGCTTGTTCGCGGTTTGCTATTTCCCCGACCCCCTGCAGTTCGTCGAGTCGGCTGAGCATTCGACCCAGAAATGGCCCGGGTTCCAGGCCGAACAGACTCATCAGATTCCTTCCGTTCAGAAGTCTGACCGGGGGGGCTTTCGCGGATTCCAGGGAGAATTCCAAGGCTCGGCAAGCCTGAACCCGGGCTCTATCGCCTTCTCCCGCTGTTCTGGCCGGGCCGCGCGTGGCGGCGAGATCAGCCAGGAACAGCACCAGCAGACCGACCATGTCCGGACCGTAGTCCCGATTGAGACGATATAGGGTGCGTCTTGAGACCGGCTGCTCCCTTGTGAAGATCATCGGCCTCATGTGGCCGATGATCCAATCTGATATCATGCTGATCTCTTTGTTGGAGAGTTTGATCCGATCTCCAACTTCCGTGAAGATCTGAGCAGATTTCTTCTCATGGCCGAAAAACCGAACTCTTCCATCGGAATCTACCGTCCTGCAATGAGGCTTGCCGGCGTCGTGGAAGATCGCTGCCAATTTGATCAGACCCTTGCGAGATCTACCCTTAACGGGCTCATCTTCCGCATATTCGTCAATATGGGCCGCGAGAGCGCCAAAGGCCTCCGAATCAGCCCCGAGAACCAACTCAACGCTCCTGACCGTTTCCACAGTGTGATCCCACACGTCAAGATGGTGGTACTCGTTCTGTAGACACCCTCTCATGGGCGCCAACTCGGGAAAAAGAACGTCAATCACTCCCACTCGATCCATATCTTTGAGTGCCGGAACAGACTCGGCAGCGCCAAGTGTCTTACACAGTTCGGCCAGAATTCGTTCCCCTGCAACCAGCGTGAGTTTCGGCACGACCGGCTTCATCATTTCGAGGGTGTCGGGGGATATGGTGAATCCCAGGTCAGCCTGGAAGCGGTGAGCCCTTAGGATACGAAGAGGGTCATCCGAAAACGACTGGTCGGAACATGCCCGAATCAGACAGCCGGCCAGGTCCGACTTGCCTCCCAGTGGATCCAGCAATTGATCCCATCTGTTTTCAAGGAATTGGCTGAGGCGGACGGCCATGGCATTGATGGTGAAATCCCGAGATCGTAGATCATCATGAATGCTCTCACCCTTGAAGGATGATATGTCCAACTCAACGTGCGCATGCTTCCCCAGCACCAGTCTGGCGGAGCCGCGCCCCGGGTCCAGCGGGACAAAAGTCGCCTCGGATCCCGAGAACGATGCCAACTCTGACGCCAGCTTGAATCCATCGGCCTTCACAGCCACATCCAAGTCTCGAATATCAGAGCTTCCATTCAGATGTTCTCTTACCGTGCCTCCGACTACATACGATTCAGGGATCATGCCGCAGACGCGTGTGAGAAGGGATCTGGTTCGCAAGTCAGTCGGCGCACTCATAGCAGAATCTCTTTGGCAAGGAAGAAGCGTGGACCCGCGCAAATCGAGGCGGAACCCAGTATGTACGGCAGTTGGCGAACGTTCTGTCTGATTGAAAGGTGATTCCCGCAGCGAGACCTTGGAACAAAGCCTGACACTCTCGGTACGGTGACATTCCGGATTCCCGGTCAGGACCAAGAAAACGATCTTGCGATGCCCCCCCCCCTGCTGATCATCCGGTGGCCGAACGGTCTCATGGAAGGTTGTTGTTGTTCGTTGTGCCGATACTCAGGCACAAGAGCTTATACGCAACGGCTTGGACCAAGTCTTAGCGTTTGTTCTTCTTCTTACGAGGCCGCTCCGGAAGGCGCACCTGTACCAATTCGAAACGCACCGTCCCCACAATGGGCGACGAAGTCAACAGCAGTGGTAGCCGCCAGTCATCATTGGAGATCCACAGTTCACCCGTGCCGACCTGCTTCTTGTCTCCCGTGAGTTTGACCAGCCTGAGATTCAATCGAACTGCCGCGTACTCGCCCGCTCTGATTCGAACGCGGCCCTTACCCGAAGGCTGGGCAAAAAGCCTCACCCTGTCTTTGCCGTCATAGATGTCCACGAACATCGGTTTGTCAAAGTCACGCTGGTATCTGAGTAGGTACACTGCGGAGACAGGGTCGTAGACGCGAGAAAACTTCTCTGAATGAGTCTCCTTGTGGTCTCCTTTTTGCTTGTCCACCTTGACCAGTCTCTTTTTGTGGTCAAAAGCCAGTTGAACCAGTTCCGTAGGGAGTAGATTCGATTTCAGTCGGTACTGATAGGACCGGGGCGAGAACGTACCCGCGGAGAATGTGGCCATAATCCGAGTCCAGATTTCTAGGACGGCTTTCAGATAGCCATCGGAAACGGCCTGGATAATCACGTTGGCCGTCTTGGCGTCCCGCTTCATGGAGATGTCGCCATGCCCGGCCTTTGCTCCCTTCCACGTCAGTTCATAATAGAGGATCTCCGAGCGGTGGAGACAAACCCCGTGCCGCGTGGCGCCAAAAAGAAACAGCCACGCAAACAGACTCGACACCAGAATCATTTTGACAAGAAACGGTTGTAACCAAGCTTTCACTTGAGCCTCTCCATGAGCAAGTCATCGGTAGGCCGACACACGTTCGCCCCAGACAATTCGCGGCCTGATGATCACGAATAAACGGCAATTCGCGGTCCCAGGATCACGCTCTCGCTTGCAGCGCTCTCAACAGAATAATTCAATCAGCGGCTGCGGCGCCAGAAGAACTTCTGCTTGGTCCTGGGCATGATTGTGACAAGAGTGTCACCTGTCAAAGAGTACGGCCATGTAGTCGTGAACCCCGAATCATCGGTGATGGTCATTTTGTCTTTCTCAAGCTCGTACCGACCAGACCGATTCTTGACGTTCTCTGCAGTTTCCTTGTCCAGTGCACTGAAATAGACTCTTCCTGCTTCGGTAAATTCAATCAGTGTGCGCGTGTCTTTCCTCGGTCGAATCTCTTTGCCTTTGTCGTCCATTTGATACAGCAGTTCCCAGGTGTCCACCAGCGGTTTACCGCCCTGTGTCACAGGTGTCGGCGACGCAGGTGCAGGGTTCTCGACCGTCGCACCCTTTTGAGCTGTCATGGTTAAACACGAAGCGCACAAGAGAGGAGCAAGGCAAGCAATAGACAGAAAGACGAGTCTGAATACCCAGTGCATGGACAGTGTCCCAAAGCAGGATTGGCCTTGAGAGTAAGCAGCGTCCCTCCGGGATCACGCCGCAGTGTACTTACCAAAGGTTCTTGAAAGACCCCTGAACGCGTTTCTTGCGTTTGGGATCCTGCTTGATGGGGAATTCTCCCCTGGCCAATCGCGCCAAAAAACGATCGTCGACAACGATGCAGTACGATCCGACTTGAAGCGTGTGATAAACCGCCTCGGAATCCTGCCAGTCCAGTCCCAGGCACCCATGGGTCAGCCTTCCGCCGGTGGCCTCGGCGTAGTGAATGTACCTGGCGCCTGAAAAAACCAGTTTGTGTCGGAAGAATCCAGGAACAATCCGATCTGCGTGCCTGACTGGGATCGGTTCATTCTCTTCTAGGAAGTACCAATTGGGCCTTGTCCAATCCGCCACAAGTTGTTTGCGTTTGATGGGATAGACGCCCACGTGAGTCTCGAAAGCTCCGATATCGGTCCTGCCTTTGCCTATGGCCACCGGCCCTATTCTGAGAAGCCTGCTGTTGCGATTGAACAGGTAGAACTGAAAATTGCGCTTGTCGATGACCACAAAAGCCTTGCCGTTTCTCTTCTTGATGAAAGACGAGATGCGTCGAGCTTCAGCCATAACCTGACTCACCTGCGCCGGGTTGCTGATCCTGTGTTCATAGAAGTTGTCGTACATGCTCGACTGCGAGGCGTCCTGACGCTGCTGCTCTCGGAATTGCTGACTCTGGCGAGCAAGCTGGTCCCTGAGTATGCTCTCCGCATCCCGTGGCTCCAATTGCAGGTTCGCCGTGGGGGCCGTCGGCGCGGCCGGGGGCTGTGGCGGGTCATGGTACTGCACGTTCGGTTGACGCTGAGGTTGTCCCGGTGGAGCGGGGACCGGATAACCCTGATTGATCCGTGAATCGCGTTGGTCATACATTTGGGCGTGTGCGGGCAAGGATGCAACACAGAAGGAGGCCAGGAGAACACCCAAGCATCTCTTTATATTCCGTATAATTAGAGTCCTCTTCTCCCGCATCACTGCGAAAACTCCTTCACTTGCTTGATATCATTTCCACCTATAATCAAATTCCGGCTCCATGTCAACAGACCCGGCCCCAAACTGCCGTGTTTGTGTCATAAAGATCTCGACGGCCACGCGCAACCTCAGATTCCCTTTATGACAGAGACCGCATCGGATAAGTTCCAGACATTTTGTAGGGGCTGCGTGCCTGATGAGCCGTCCGCGACAATAGCGGACCCCGGTCGTCAGCGACTCGATCAATGCAGCAAACCATACTTCTTCATCTTGTACTGCAGGTTGCTCCTCGATATACTTAGCATTTTCGCTGCTTGAGCCTGAATATTATTCGATTTCTTCAAGGCCTGTCGGATCATCCTTGCCTCAATGGCCTCCAGTGTTTCCGAGAGCCCCTTTTCCCATGAAATAAGCGTATCCAGGCCTTCCTCTATCTCCGGTGATTCCCGGATCTCCGGGGGAAGGTCCTCAGGTGTGATGCTCTCTCCCCGGCAAAGCACCAGAGCTCTCTCAATAACGTTCTCCAACTCCCGGACGTTTCCAGGCCAAGAGTATTTATAGAAAGAACTCATGACATCCGGGTGCACATCCTTGATGGATCTCCCGAGTTTTGCGCGGAATTTGTCCACAAAGTGAGCCACCAAGAAGGGTATGTCGTCCCGGCGTTCCCTCAAGGGCGGGGCCTGAATGTGAACAACGTTCAGCCTGTAGTAGAGGTCCTCTCTGAAACGCCCTGCGTCCACCTCTTCTTTCAAGTCTTTGTTTGTCGCGGCAATTATACGGACATCCACTCGAATGTCCTTGTTTCCTCCGACCCGTTGAAACTCCTGTTCCTGGAGAACCCGAAGCAGCCTGATCTGTAGGTTGAGCGACATCTCGCCGACCTCGTCAAGAAAAAGGGTACCCTTGTCGGCAAATTCAAATTTTCCTCGTTTGAGGCTTGTGGCGCCGGTAAACGAACCCTTTTCATGACCGAAGAGTTCGGACTCCAGGAGATTCTCGGGAATCGCCGCACAGTTCAGGGACACGAGATGAGAGCCGCTTCGGGACGAAGCCCTGTGCAGGCCGCGAGCAATCATTTCCTTTCCTGTTCCCGACTCTCCCGAGATGAGTACCGTCGTCGTGGTGTCCGAGACCCTCTTCATGATGGAGAAGACATCGTCCATGACTTTCGACTTTCCCACGATGTCACCCCAAAGGTTCCCCAATTCAGTCTGAAGGTATCTGATGTTTTTCACCAGCGAGCACTTTTCCACCCCTCTGGCCACAGCCCTCTTCACATCTCGGTTGTCAAAAGGTTTTTGAATGTGATCCAGCGCCCCCTTCTTCATGGCGTGGACCGCCTGGTCAACTTCTGCGAAGGCCGTCATAAGAATTACCGGCAGATCAGGATCAATGCTGTTGACCTTTTCCATGAGCTCAATTCCGGACATTCCGGGCATCTTGATGTCTGAGAGGACCGTGTCAACCGGGGTGTTCTCGATGATTTGGACCGCCTCCAGGCCGGACGAAGCCGTAAATACGCGGTATCCTTCATCCTCAAGTAGATCCTCCAGCACGACGAGGTAATTCTTTTCATCGTCCACGACCAGAACATTTTTCATGGTTAATCCCGTACAAAAGTTCGGCGCCTTGTGGGCGCCCTCATATTGATCAGGCCTCGCCCCCGGGCAAGAAGATTGAGAACACGAGGCCCTGTCCTTCCTCGCTCTCCACTACAATCTCACCGCCGTGTGCTGCGATGATGTTGTGAACCACAGACAGGCCGAGGCCCGTTCCCATTTCATGGGTGGTAAAGAACGGTGTGAACATCTTGGCAAGATCTTCCTCACTGACACCCGGGCCGTCATCAGCGAAATCAACGCGAACCCTATCGCGGTCGGGTTGCGTGGCTACTGTCAGCGTCCCGTCCTGCTCTATTGCCTCGAACGCATTCATGGCCACATTGAGAAACGCCTGGTACAGAAGATCGGAATCCCCAAGGACAAGGGGATGGAAACCGTTCAAATCCTTGTCAATCCATCGGATCTGCCTTTCCGCGATCGTCTGCCCCAGATTGTTTCGTGCCTTGGATATGACATCCCTCAGGTCGATTGTCCTCAAATCAGGGGATCGGGGCCTGGCAAATTCCAAGAAATCGGTCAGGATGGCACTCAGACGCGTCGCCTCTTCCACTATCACCCCTGAGAGCTTCTTGATCCTGTCCGGATCAGGATTACTCTTCTTGACCAGCATTTCCGCCGACGACCGAATGATGCCCAGGGGATTGCGGATCTCGTGGGCAATTGTGGACACCATCTGCCCGATGGAGGCAAGTTTTTCGGACTGCTGGAGTTGCTCCGACAGCCTTTCCTGTTCCTTTGCCCTTTCCAGCAGAATTCTCTCCCCCCGTCGGACTATTAGCGTCAACATGATGAAGAGAAAGGCCATCAAGACCACGGATACTGCCATGACGGCCATGACCGACCTCTGGACCTTCACATACTGGCCGGTGACATCCTGCGTAATCTGAATGACTCCGTAGATGTTACCGAGCATCCAGTAGTGTCCGGTTCCCTCTCGAAGGGGATAGTAGGTGTCAGCCAACCACTTTCCATGCCACAGTGAGGCGGACTCCTGTTCCTTGCGGATCAAAGTGGCGCGCTTTCCCTTGATTGATTGCTTGACCGGCGAAGGACTCGTTTCCATCCGGCCAATGAGATCGTACTGGGTGCTGTAGAGGATCTTGCCGGTTTTTCCTATGATCTTGATCAACTCGATGTTCAAACCATAGGTGGAATCTTTGATAAGCGCGTCCAGACTTCCGAATTGATCCCACTCGCTAAGATCCATTTCTGTTCCGCGGGCCTTGAGTGGCGCATAGAATCCGTTATAGATGTTGTAATTCAGGTTCTCTGCCAGCAGACGGGCGTAGTTCTCCGCGCTCTGCCGTACTGTTTCCACACTACTGGCGTACAGAAAAGCCGTGAGCAGCAATGTTACCAGGGAAATGACGACGAAACCGGATATAATGAAGTATTTCTGGAGCCTAAAGGGTCCTCCGGCGGAGGTACGGGAGGAGTTTTCTTTCCGAGCGGACTTCAACGGGCTACAACCCCTATTCTGCCGGTCAGGTTGTTGTCAAGCGTTTCCCAGATCATCAGGATTCATTCTCTCAAGAATCCTGGTGAGATCTTCGTCGGTTCCCTCAATATCTTCCTGAGTGAAGACGACCTTCTTTTGACCTGAGTCCTCTTCTTCGCCTTGGGTCATTCCTTCAATCACTTGGTCACTTACGAAGATGGGAACACCGGTCCAACTTGCCAACACCAGGGCATCCGACGGCCGGGCATCTATTGATATCAGCTTTGCTTCTGCGCTTCTCAAGTAAATGGTGGCATAGTACGTGTGGTCTCTAAGATCGTCGATCTCGATGTGTTCCATAATCAATTCCGCCTTCTCAATGACGTTCCGCAAGAGCTCATGGGTGAGAGGACGCTGGAACACTTCCTTGTTGATTGCGCGCTGAAGCGCCATGGCCTCGACAGGGCCTATCCATATGTAAAGCTCTCGATCACCGTTCTTCTCTTTTAGCACCACAACAGGCTGCATGTTGCGGGTGTCGGAGGCAATTCCTTCAATCGTCATTTCCTGGAAGTGCTTCTCGCTCTTCATGGGAACCTCCCCGGACAATAGACCTTGACCCGCGATCTAGATCATTGACCGCAAATCGTTGCTGGGTCATCGCACTTTTCACTCAATCATTCAAGCTGAAGATTAACACCTCAGAGGAATCGTTGTCAATCCGTTCAAAGGGAAGGCAGGCAACGCTTGCGTCGGATCGATTCGAAGGCCCCGTTTGCCGTCCATCCGCTTCCCCACTGGTCCCCTTATCGCGGTCGCCTTGTGATCTTCGACCCCGGACTTCATCACTTCTTGACATCCGGGCGTCCGAGATGCAACTTCTCTGTAAACCATACTCCTATTGTGGAGTGGTCCACTCGGCGGGAGCCGTCACACGGGCGGACCCGGGCGAGAGCCGTTCCGCCCCTCTCTGGAGAGCAGGCTTTACCGCGCCGAGATCCATGCTGCGGCATCAGGCCCGCAAATCGCAGCGACTAGAAGATGTTGTATGAAGAGGAGACCGCAATATGTTCCTACCGAGTATTAACGATGACAAGTGCGAAAACTGTGGAGAGTGCATAGATGTCTGCCCCGCAGAGGTAATTGAGGAAGATGAAAACCAGACCAAGATTGCCAGTCCGCTCGATTGTCTTGGGTGCGAATCCTGTGTGTCGGTTTGCCCGGAGGACGCCATCAAGGTCGAGGAAGTGTAGCGGTTCTTCCCTGACTACAACCGCGGCCCGAACCGCGCCGCCATATGCGCCTGACGAGGATGGATGGGCGGCGGACGCCGCGTTGTCTCAGGCGGGGGAAGGGACCCCTCGCGACCCATCGGGGATTGGGGGGGAGTCGGCAGTGTCGTCGGCCTCGCCATCCCCCGGGGAGCCTTCCGACACCCGCTTTGAAATCAGAATGGTCCCAAAGGCCACATCCTGGTATACTCTTACAAGTTGAAGCTTTACGACTTCCAGAAGGGCCAGGAAAGTTGTTATCATATTGAGACGGGAACAGTCGTCCTCAAAGAGTGTGCCGAAGGTGACCCATTTCTGACGGTTCAGCCGTTCGAGGATTTCGTTGATTTTGTCCTTCACGAGTAGCCGATCCGGTTCCACCTCAATAAGGTCTTTCCTAGAGGTTCTTTCCAGTAGCGACCTGAACGCGTCGAGCAGTAGGTTAATGCCCACTTCAATCGGCTGGGTGGCCGGCAAGAGGTCCATCTGGCCGCCCAGGTAATCTCTGGCAAAGACGTCCTTGTCCAGGGTGTCGGCGGCTGACAGATCTTGCGCGGCTTCCTTGTAACGTTTGTATTCCAGAAGATGAGCCACCAGATCGTCCCTGGGGTCTTCACCTTGTTCCGCTTCCTCGGGGTCCTGGTCCGGCGGAAGCAGCATCCGAGACTTGATGTGCGTCAAGTACGCGGCCATCACCAGGTACTCACCGGCAACATCCAGATTCAGGGATTTCATCAATTCAATGGCTTCCAGATATTGTTGCGCAATCAGGGCAATGGGGATGTCCGTGATGCTGACTTCATTGCGATTAATCAGATGAAGGAGCAGGTCCAGTGGACCCTCGAACACATCCAGTTTGATCTCATAGGTCATGGCTGTCAGCCCAACCTGCCCAGGAGTAAGGTCAGGACGAAAATGATGGGAGGATAGACTATGTAGCGTACGGCACCGGTGAAGATGAGAACCAACAGGATGATGAAACCGTAGGGCTCGAGTTGTTCATACTTGTACGCCAAATCTTGGGGCAGCATGCCGGCCAGGATTTTCGACCCGTCCAAGGGGGGAACGGGAAGCAGATTGAATATGCCCAAACCCACGTTTATTTGAACCCCGAACCAGATGATCGGGAGCAGCGGTTTCAGAATGAACGCTGACATGTTGCCACTGGACGGTCCGGAGAACAGAAATGTCAATGTGTGCAG
Source organism: uncultured Syntrophaceae bacterium (assembly GCA_964527475.1). Taxonomy (GTDB): domain Bacteria; phylum Desulfobacterota; class Desulfomonilia; order Desulfomonilales; family Desulfomonilaceae; genus CAZGNL01. The sequence continues at coordinate 14,395 of CAZGNL010000034.1, read as the reverse complement.
AATCAATGCCAGCGCGGTTGCCGTTATCATGTTGGCCGCGGGCCCTGCCAGGCTGATCCAGAGCATGTCTTTTCTTGGATCGCTAAGATATCGGGGATCAACCGGCACGGGCTTGGCCCAGCCTATCATCCTCGTGAGAATCAGCGCCAGACTACCGACGAGATCCAAGTGACTGAGCGGATTGAGAGTCAGTCTCCCTGCAAGTTTCGCGGTGGGATCGCCCAACCTGTAGGCTATGTACCCGTGAGCAAACTCGTGAACGGTAATCGCCACAAGGAATCCGGGAACCACGAGAATGATCTGTTGTATCGTGTTCGCATCCATCTGTTCGGTACGCCCCTTGCTCTCGAAAAGAAACGATCAGCCGGCGGCCGCGGGACACGGCCGCCAAATCCAGCTTTCGTTGCCTCGTGTGAGGGCCCTTCTTTCGAGACGCTGCATCGCTTTGTGTATGAAGGAAGTTTGAGGTGAGGGGGGGTGTTCTTCCCGCCACCAGGCGCACCCGGCGCAAACACATCCTCCTAGGCGCTCTCGCCTTCCTTTGCTGTGCTCTTGCCGGCGCTCGCGGACTTCTTGGCGCCGGTCTTCTTCTTGTCAGCATCTGTTTTCTTCTCGGCCGTTTCCTTCTTTTCAGTAGCCTTCTTCTTCTCGGCCGGTTTCTTTTTCTCTGTAGTCTTCTTCTTGTCAGCAGTCGCTTTCTTCGCAGGAGCTGCCTTTTTCTCAGTTGCCGTGGTCTTCTCTGTGGCCGCTTCTTTACCCTTGCCCGTGTCGGAAGCCGATTCCTTGGCAGGAGGTTCTGCTTTCTTTGTCTTTTCCGTGGCCGCGTCCGCTTTTTTCGGTGGTTTCGTCTCTTCCTTGGGTTTCTTGGGCGCCTTGGCTGACGCCTTTTCCGCGGTCTTCTTGGCTTTAGCCTTCTTATCAGAGGTCCCGGGCTTTTTCTCCCCATCCTTCTTCTTCTTTTCCGGGGGGGGCGAGCCAAGGGAGCGCCTGGCTGCCTCAGCTTCCGCGCGAGCTTTTTCCTTTTTCTCCTTGAGCGCCTTGGTCTGGTCCTCCAGGAACGCAAGGCGACCTATGGCGCGATCTATCTGCTTGACCCTTGATTTGAAGTGCTTGATTCTGCCGTCTTTAGCTATGGCATCTGTTCCGAATCCTTTGTCCTCAAGGGTCTGCTGCCGAGTTTGTATTTGTCGCTCATACCTGGCTTTCTGAATTTCTCTGGTCTGCAAATGTCTGGATCCCATGAATCACCTCTTAATGAATGCCTATTTTGCCTAATCCGCCTGCGGCTGCCGACCCTGTTTGAAAATGAATTCCCAAGCAGAGATAAACGCTGCAACCTGGTCTTCCCACTCGCAATCAATCTCCGAGGCCGATTTGTCTGGATAGACGGAAAAAGCCTTCCAGGTAAAAAACGGAGAAGCTACGGCAGCAAGAGGACGGTGGGGGGGGCGGAAACACCTCCGGATACTCTAACCACATTGGCTGGGGTGGGAGGATTCGAACCTCCGAATGCGGGCTCCAAAGGCCCGTGTCTTACCACTTGACGACACCCCAGCAGATCATCTATGCCGTCAGTATTCCGGTATGGAATTTCCCCGGAAATTTCAATCTGTAGCAATGCCTTTGTCCAAGGGCTTGGCTACAAATGAGAGCCACCTGTCCGGCAGCCGCGTTCTTGCTTTCTCCAACCGATCCGTCTCCGAATCATAAAGTCCGAAAACTGTGGGGCCGCTACCGGTCATCAAGGCCCTGGGTACGCCCGCGTGCTCTAGCCGCAAGCGGATCTGTTTGACCGTCGGGTGCAATCGCTCAACGATCGGTTGAAAATCGTTGTGGAGCAAATGCCTGGGGTCACGGGCCTTCGTGAGTATCCTTCGTAATTTACTTTGCTTGGAGGGCCCTGTCAAGGTCTTGTGGAACTCACTATAGATTGTCCGGGTGGAGACCGGGAAACCAGGATTCACCAGCACGATACCGTAGTCCGTAGGCAGCTCGACCGGTGTTAGTTGCTCTCCGATCCCTTCGCCAATTGCAGCGCCCCCCATGAGGAAAAACGGCGCGTCCGCGCCCAGCCGGAGGGCCCCCTGGAACAGATCGTCATCTGAGAGTTCCAGGTCAAACAATGTCCGGATGCCCAGAAGCGCGGCCGCCCCATCAGAGCTACCGCCCCCCAGGCCTGCTGCGACCGGGATGTTCTTGGTCAAGCGCATGCTGACTGAAAGACGCGAGCCTATCTGCTTCTCGATCCAACGCAGTGCCCTCCATACGAGATTGTCCTGGATCTCCAACTCGGGCCGGCCCGGGACTTCGAGGGTCGAAGGCCCGCGCGTCTCGTTGATGACCAGTTCGTCGCAAAGATCTATGGCCTGGAAAAGCGATTCAATCTCATGGTATCCGTCGGCACGCGATCCGAGAACCCTGAAGAAGAGGTTAATCTTTGCCGGCGTTCGAAGTCGCACACTCCTCATTGGATGCCTTTCTCCAGGCCGAGATTGAACGTGGTAAGGTCGCTGGGGTTCCTTTCCCGGCACAATAAACCTATGTTAGTATTTTTGGAAGAATGAAATCCCTTGGGCGCTACTGCCATGACTGACGAACCGCGCATGGAAGCCGATGAGATAACAATCCCTTTGGACAGTCTAGAATTGCGAATGCTCGTTCCCGGGGCCGAGGAGGACAGCGGTTCGAGGATATCCTTTTGGTGGGGAATCACCACTGCGGCTGTAGGTCTCGCAAATCATTTGGAGTCCCTGGGTGATCTCTCAGGACAGCGCGTAATAGACCTGGGCTGTGGGCTCGGGGTTGCGGGAATAGCCGCGGCCATGGTCGGCGCAAGGGTCACCTTCACCGACTACAAGGCCGCGGCCCTGGCATTTGCTGAACAAAACAGTCGCCTAAACGGTCTGGATGAGGACAGCACTGAGTTCCGAAGTCTGGACTGGGACAACCCCGGAGAGCTTCCCCGGTTCAACATGATTATCGGGTCGGAAATACTCTATGACTACTACTTCCACGGTTCGCTCATCCGTTTGGTGAACCGCATTCTCCAACCCGGGGGCTCAATAGTCCTGTCGGACAGGAAGCGGCTGGTGGTTACGCGCTTCCTCGGACGGCTGGTCGGTTCCGGTTTCCTTTGCTCGGAGACCAGTTTCCGGGTAAACGTCCCTGATTTCCCGGACCAGGAGATCAGTGTTTTCACTCTGAAACGGTAGTTTCAGACCCGCCTTCGGTCAAATTGACATTCTTCCTCCGTGGTCTCGCGTTTTCGCCGGCCAGCCCTTTCTTTGGGTATTGCAGAGTAAAGAAGGTCCGAGAGCGCCCCTGATAAGCGCGTAATCACCTTGTCCACGACAACGGATATTGAGAGTCCTCTTTTTCCCCGGCGTTGCAATCTTCCTTCCAGGGTAAGGACCTGGCTGGTGTAGATGGCTCGTGCTGAGTCTTTCTGGGCTTTGGGGAATGCCACCAGATCCATGAGGCCTGTCTCATCTTCCATTGTGATGAACATGACCCGTTTGCCGGACTTGGTGGGCGGGGTGTGGACGAGCACAGGCAGGCCGGTGACTCGCACTCGAGTGTTTGTTGGTATACGACGCAGATCTCTTGCCGTGACGATTCCCTGATCAGCCAACCGGGACCGCAGAACCGCAAGTGGATGCCCGTGACAGGAGACGCTCATCGAGAGGCCCTCATTTCGAACCCTGACAGCCGAAGCATGGATGTTGTTGGTATGAAAGTCCCGTGAAGAAACCACCCCTTTCCGGGTCAACGTATGGGGTGGTTTGGAGGGGAGATGAGTCTCCCCTCCAAGTCCATGCGCAGCGTGCGCGCTCTTCGAGTACTCTGTCCGAGGCGAAGCCACGGACAACTGAACAACGGAAGGGACTTTCATGCTTCGTTGTCGCTTTCTTGCGATGGTTGGTATGAACGTCAGACATTGGCAACCTCCGGTATCAATTTCCATTCGTAGTCTTGCAGGGCTTCCAGGGCCCCGGCCAATGTCAAAAGCTCCACTATCCGGTCCGGGAGGGAAATTCTTACCAGGAAATCCCCTTCGCTTCGGAAAGGGCCTCTTCTGTTGCGCTCGGCCACAATGCGGCGGGCCATGGCCGGACCGAGGTTGTTTATAACCACCAGGGGCACGCGAATCCCCGATCCGTCAGTCTCATACTCCAGACCGCTGACGTTGACGTGCGGCGCGTATACGGGTATGCCCCGTCTGCGGGCTTCATTGAGAATGAGTGAAGGCGGATAGGAGCCCACATGGCCGGCGTTTAACAGTCCAAGGTAGAATGCCTGGGGATGGTGAGCTTTCAGGAACGCGCTCTGAAAGGTTATGTGAGCGAATGAAGCTGCATGGGCCTTGCAAAAACCGTAGGATGCGAAAGCGGCCACCTGGTTGAAGACATGCTCGATCAACTCTCTACTGTGTCCCTTGGCCGCGGCCCCCTCAAAGAATCGTCCTTCTAGAAGAGCCATTTTTCTGGATTTGCGATCCTTGGTCATGGCACGGCGGAACGCGTCCGCTTCACCATAGGACAACCCCGCAAAAGTATAAACTGTGCGCAGGACCTGCTCCTGGAAGAGGATCACGCCATAAGTCTCCGCCAGAATAGGCATAAGTTCCGGATGGGGTATGTTCACAGGCTCTTCACCGTGTCTTCTCCGTACATACACATCCACCATATTCCCTTCCACCGGCCCTGGTCGAAACAGTGAGATCTCAGCTATCAGATCGCTGAACCTCCGAGGTTGGAGCCGACCCAAAAGATTGCGTTGCCCAGGCGACTCCAGCTGGAACACCCCGACGCTCTCGGTGCTTCTCAGCAGGGCATAGGTCTTACGATCATTGAGAGGGACTCGTTCCAGTTCGAGCCTGATCCCCTGTCTTTCCAGAATTTCAACAGACTTGCGAATCGCCGTGTGCATACGAAGTCCGAGCAGATCCAGTTTGAGAAGTCCCAGGGCATCCACATCATCTTTGTCCAGCTGCCCCACGGGCACACCCTTGGGTGAGACCCCTACGGGAGTCCAGGCCTTGATGTGATCGGGGGCCATAATTACACCACCGAGATGTACAGAACTCTGGAACGGGAGCCCCGTCAAGCGAGCGGCCAACTGTACGAGCCTTTGTTCTCTTTTGATGGGGGCATCCCGTAGTTCCGGCAGGTTTTCCAGGGCCTCGTTCAGATCCCGACCCTGTAAAGACCAGGGGAGACAAGCGGAAAGCCGCTTGATCTCGTCCAGAGGATACCCCAGCGCTCTGGCGCACAGCCGTACCGCGCTCCTCACCCGGAAACAGTGTATTGTAGAGACCATCGCAGTCTGCTGTGGGTACAGACCCATCAGGTAATGAATAATCTCGTCCCGCCGTTCGGAGTCGAAGTCCAGGTCTATGTCGGGCATATCCTCGCGGCCTTCGTTGATGAAGCGCTCGAACAGCAGGTTGTGCGCCAGCGGATCTACCCCCCCCAGGAGTAGATAAAGCGCCAGACTGCCCGCGGCCGAACCCCGGACACTGTGGCGGATCTTCTCTTTTCGTGCAAAGTCTACCACCCTCCGCACCAGGAGAAAAAAATCAGCCAGGTTCATCTGCTTGATGATGCTCAATTCTCTTTCAAGCTGACGGATGTACCTGGCAGGGACAGGTCGATGCAATCCGGCCAATTCCTTCGTGCAAAGCGCAGTCAGTTTTTTGGAAGCTTCCTTGGGGTTCTGAATTCCGGGTGGATGTAGTTTGCCGACGGGCAGAACAAAGGAGCGGCAGATCGAGGCAATGTCACCGGTATTGGCAAGCGCTTGCGGATATGGGATCAAGTCTTCCATCTCACTACCGGAGGTCAGGTAAAACCGATCATTGGGCAGGGGTTTGACATCCCTATGGTGATGGCGCCTTTGTATTCCGATCAGGGTCTGGTGAAGCAGATGATCTTCCGGTCTGAGATAGGTTACAAGGTTGGTGGCCGCAGGTCGTAGATTCAGGCTGGCCGCCAGTTCTACGCTTTCTTGCAATATATTTTGATCTCTCTTGTCTGCGCGGGAATTGCAGGCTTGAGGCATGTGAAAGTTCTGGGCCACCACAAACAGCCACTCGGGATTATGGAAAACCTCTCTGATCTCCAGGAGACTAAGTCGCGCGGCGTCATGTCTCCGTTTTTCAAGCAAAGATCGTGTGCGGGAACCCCACCCTCCAGCAAGACAGACCAGGCCTTTTGACCAGTGCGCCAGGTCTTGTCTGCTTATTGGGATCTGCTGGGACATCTTGCCGTCCAACGCAATTGAGAGAAGACGGCACAGATTCCCGTACCCATTGGAGTCCGAAACCAGCAAAGTAATTGGAGAGTTGTCCCAAATGGAGATCCTGGCGCCGATTATGGGTTGAATGCCGGAATCAACAGCCGCTCGATAGAATCGGACCGCTCCGTGGAGACCGCTATCTGTGAGGGCCACGGCCTTCTGTCCCAGGGACGCGACCTCCTGGACCAGGTCCTCGGGGGTGAAGGTCCCCCAGAGGAATGAGTAAGCGCTTTGAACCTCAAGATGAACGAACTTATCCATTTGCCTTCTCTTATGCCTCATGCGCGTACGCCGAGCGTCTGCAGGGGGAGGCCCTTCGGGAATCTTCTACTCCTGGGACTACGGTTTGGGGCGGATTATTCCTATCAGCTTGCCCAAGATTTTTACCTTTGATCGGGCCTTGCCTTTGAAGATCAAGGGCTTGTATTGGGCGTTGGCCGGATGCAGTTCCAGAGCCCCGCTGGTTCGGCGAAAGATCTTAAGGGTGGCCTCAGGTTCCATCTCCTGCACCTGAACCGCCACGATCTCGCCGTCCTCCGCGTCATCCTGTTGACGGATTACAGCCAGATCTCCATCCTGAATATGGGCCTCTATCATGGAGTCTCCCTGCACCTTGACGGCAAAGGCTTCTCCGTATCCGAAGATTGCAGGATCTATAGGAAGGTCATCCTCTCTGTTCTCCTCGGCCAGAATGGGGGTGCCTGCCGCGATACGGCCCACCAGGCGTATGGAAAGGTGCGGGGGACGGCCGACCAGCTTCCAGGCCCGCTTTTTATTAGGGGTGTGCTGGATGAGACCATTCAACTCCAGGGCTCGCAGATGCTTGAGTAAGCTTCCGGCAGAGGCAAGCCCCAACGCTTTGCAGATCTCCCGGACAGTGGGGGGGAATCCCTCTCGCTCCTGGGAGCGCCACATGTAGTCGAGAATCTCTTTTCTTCTTGGTGTGATCTTCATGCTCTTACTATAGGGAACATTTGTTCTCTTTGCAAGAAAAAATAGGCCTGCAAGCTATGAAAGCCTGCCGGCCCGCAAGAAAAAATCTATTACAGAGGCACAGAGAACACCGGCTCGCTCTGCGCCTCTGTGGTTCGCAACTCTTTCTTTGCTTTGCCTCCAAGACTCCGGACGGTCTGACGCCTACCGTAATCCTTCAGTTTCGCGGGGCAGATCCTCTCATCGCGTGCGTCATTGCGAGGAGTGAAACCACGAAGCAATCCCCACATTTAGCGGGCAGGAGATTGCTTCGCTGGGCTCGCAACGACATCCTGCTGGTTCCCCCGAATGACTGAAGGGTTACCGCTCACCAAGAATCTTCCTTGACACCGGCTCCGGAACTCCTGTATATTTCATGCCAATTACGCGAGGTCATTTTTCCTGTATTCCTGACCGGATACAGGGAGGTATGGATTGAAGCTGAAGAGCCACACATCGGGACCTCTTCCCGTCTGCCTTCTCTGCTTGGCAATGTTGATCCTTGCCTGCCCGGGCCTTGCCGGGGCCCAGGGTATCAACTCCTGGCTGAGCTCCGCTTCGTGGTTCGACTGGTCCGATTTCAGGGGGAAGGCTGATCTCAGATTCTTTATGGCACGGCTGACAGCCGGCTCATTGACGACAGATAACGACGTGAGCTATGACCTGAAAGACCTGGGGTTCACTGACGACATACAGATGTTCAAGGAACTCCGTGTTGCCGCGTACCTGGATCGGCTCGGGTTTCGTTTGTGGCTCCAGGGTGATCAGACGTTTACGTCAAGCGATCCCGATATTCTGGATCTCTCAGTCACTCCGACAAGCCTGGGATTGGATCTGGATCTGGTTAGACACCCCTATTTCACCTTTGGCATAAATTACGACTACCATCTTGAAAGACTGCGCTTCCAAGGGGACTTCACCTATGGGGTAGATAACTTTGAGCTTGTAGAGAGTGGAAGGCCCATGACCCTTGGAATCCACGCAAGGGCCATGCCGCTTCGAATCAAAGATGTCCCCGTAATTGCGCAGGCCCGATTTCGTTTTCCTGTTCCGTTCCTGAATCGCACCAATGAGGCCCTGATCTACGACTGGGAGCTCTCTGCCGGCTTGCGCCCTGCGGTCTGGGAGACCAGCCTGTATGGGCATTCCACATTCTCGGTAGGAATCGAAGGCGGCTATCGCTCCATCAACTTCGATATCGGGAATGATGTCGCCGGGGTTGGCTGGAGCGCGCTCAAGGCCACCTGGCAAGGCGCGTTCATACAGCTCAGCGTGACATACTAGCCCTACCTTGTTCCAATTCCCCTGTAGTTTCTCTATCAGACCTGCCCGGCAAACCTCGCAGACGGCCCGACACATTTCTTGGTAACCATTCAGTCATTCGGGGGGAGACGGCAACGACCACTTTGTCGAGTCTAGCGGATGGTAAGAGGGCGCACACACAGGTGCGCCCCTACACTCTGTCCCATGACGGGTCTGGGCCGAGACGTAGGGGCAGACCCCGGATCGTAGTCCGGGGCAGGCTCTATGTGTCCGCCCTTTCCGCGTATGCACCCCTGCATTGGGGCAGACACGCAGGTCTGCCCCTACAATTGCCACAGCAAGCTGTTGCGAGGTTTTTTTGTGACAGACCCTAAGGGAAATGACTTGACAGTGGGTTCGACACGATGGCACTATTGCACAATAGTGCAAACCTGCAAGGAACGGCATATGAAACAGGAAGATCAATGTTGTGGTGAGCTTGCACAGTGGCTGTCGCCTCGCCTCTTCAAGGCACTGAGCGATCCGAACAGAGTGGCTTTGCTCGCACGGCTGGGAGAGAGCCGAAGAGATCAGAGCGTAAGCGAACTGGCCCGAGGATTCCAAATCGACATGTCAGTGGTGTCCAGACACCTGGGCATTCTCAGGGATGCAGGAATACTCGAAGCCGAGAGGAGGGGGAAAGAGGTCTACTACAGAGTCCGGATAGGGGCCATGGTCGCTTCATTGCGTGGGCTGGCCGACGCGCTGGAAGCTTGCTGTCCTCCTGAGGGGGAGTTCCACGGCAGGCCGTTAACTCATAAGGAGATGGAATAATGAAAAGAAAAGGGATTCATTGTCCGACAATTGAAGACGTCATCGAGATAAGCGGTATTGAAACACTCCATCCAGGGGGGATGGCGCTCACCAAGAGGACCGGGCAGGTAGCCGCATTGAAGCCCGGGGTCCGGGCGCTGGACGTGTCGACCGGTCGTGGCACGCAGGCGGTCTACTATGCTACGGAATTCGGCGCACATGTCACCGGAGTGGACCTTGCCGAAGAGATGCTCGAATCTGCGAGGGCCAACGCTCACGCGGCTGGTGTTGCGGATCGAGTAGTCTTTCGACAGGGCGATTCCCAGTGTCTTCCTTTCGAAGACTCCACGTTCGACGCGACCATTAATGAATGTGCGGTGGGCATCCCCGATGATTCGCAAGCCGTCCTTAACGAGATGGCGCGGGTCACCAAACCGGGAGGCATTGTTGTCATGCACGAGTCCACATGGAGGGCCAAGCTATCGGGTGACGAGAAGGAGGAAATCTCAGAGCGTTACGGGACCACGCCGTTGGAATTTGAAGAATGGATACGGGCGCTTGAAGAGGCAGGAGTAGCGGACATCCGGACGGAGTTCGACGAATGGTCAAAGCCTGAGATGTTCTGGAAGATTCGTAGGGATCGCGACGTTGATCACCCTTCCCGGGTTTTCAGTACTACTGAGAGGCTCCGCACCATGATGCGCGTGCTGCCCAAATTCGGTTTAAGGGGAGTCCTCAAGGCCTTTGAGAACGCTAATCTGTTCTTCAGCGCGGTCACGGCCGGAAAGCTCGGCTACTGCCTGTACTGGGGACGTCGAGCCGCGTGATTGTCCGCTCCTTCCAGGAGATACCGGAATAATGGGGTCCTTAGATGCGAGCAGTGAGGAAGAGGAGGGCCCGATGGAACGAGGTCCTTCGTGCAAGGAAGATACGGGTTTTCATCAATACTGTCAGTCCCGCGGTAAATAGTTGCAAAGAGGTCTTCAGAGAAGAGGCGGAAAGATCGGTATTTCATGGCCCGACCCCAGTCCTGCCAATTCAGAAAGGCCCAAAACCTGACCTGACGCCTTCTTCTCTCTTTGCCAACTAGGAAACCACTGGGAACTTCTTGTGGTGTCTTCTGCGCCTACTTACACGGGCAAACGTCGTCTATAGCCAACTCTTGGCCACCGATGGCGAACGAGATCAACCATTTCCCTTGGAAGTTGAACTTCACAAACTTGCCGTGCAATTTGATAGTTCCCTTCTGTTTTCCACCCGGAGCAAGGGCGACAGAGACGTTGACGCCACCGAGGTTGACATCTTGAAAGTTCTTGTAGTTCCCCACGCTGTTGTTGATGATGAGGTTGACGTTGCCACCTTTGTCATGGAAGCGGAGAGTGACACAGTCGAAAGAACCGACGTCAAAGCCGAGGTTTACATTTGCGAGAAATATCTCGTTACCCGCGCCCGGCAGCACAGCCTTCTCAACTCTTGCGTGGCCCTTGTTGGTCCATGATCCGCCGCCGGGCCTCTGGAAGGGCAACACGCCCATGGTCGCACCTGAGTCAGCGATGGTAGACGGAACCGGGTACTTCGTCCCCACCTTCAGATCCTCGAAATCCACACAGTCCTTTAGCGGGGTGAATGACGTTGAAGGTTCGTGCATGCAGGCAGGCAAGTAGACCGACACCAGAGCCAGTATTCCCAGAACCCACCAGAACCTACGAGTCGTGCCGGCGTGATGGAGATGCAAGATGCTCCTAACCATGTGTATTTCCTCCTTCCCGTACTGTTGATGTGCAGATTCCATGCGTTTATGGGATTCAGCGGTTCGTCACCTCCTTTCCGAAAAAAAAAGTGGTCGCGTCCGGTTTTGGCCTTAGTGAATTGGCTTCAGCGTTTTCCTGATACCAGACACTACGGTAGTCACAGTACCCTTATTGTACATGAAGTAGACTCTGTGTCAAGACGGAACTTCGCTCCTTTTTGGGTAAAGAGCGGTGATGACTCATAGCCGGCTTAGCTCATGGGAAGGAGAATGGAAGTCAGGAGAACGGATCATGTCCGGATGCGCAAACTAGTCTTCAAGCCTGAACAGCAGACTACGACCCCTGAGCGTGTCCAAGATCAGCGACAGGCACACTTTGCCTGCAATCCTGTACTGCGATTGCCAAGCCGTTGTATCCCTACAACTACTCCCAACTCACGGGTATACGCTGATACAATGGGAAGAAACTACAAATTCGATGCCTCAAGACCTTCGAGCACCGTCTCCATGGATCGCCTGACATCATAAGTGTCCGTCCTTAATCGCGATCCGGGAGCCGGTACGGACCGTTTTCACGCCCACACAAAACAAGCTCCGATGCCGGAATCACATGCGCCGAACGCGGGCCTTCAGAAGGATGACTCCATTTCCTTTTCATGGCAATCCGTTCCCTTTAATACTGTTGAATTCGGAGGAAGCATCATCAAGGGGAGGGCGCGCTCTGACCTATGATCGTGTCAGTATGAACGTGTGAGAGAAACTGAGCGGAGCCTGAATCGATTCCGTGTCAAGCCTGTGCCGAGAAATCTGTCTCACCCTCCCTCGATCACTCCCGCCAATCCCGCGAGACACAACATCGACATGCGGAGTTGGGGAAGGATGGTTTTTGGAGATGATTTCAGTCCATTGTATTGCTTTTATCAGAAGTCTCAAATCGTTTGCGGAGAAGTCGGGCATGATTTTCGGGGAGTTCCGGCGCTTCCCTTGATTCCGCGAAGTAAACCACCACACACTCTAAGGGTGGTGGTTTACCAGCCGCTTGCAGTCCGACTCAATACCTGAAGTCGGCTATGTAGTATGATGTTTCGTTCAGAACGCGGACATTATCATGCGTCCGACGCGTGCCCGAGCGTACCGCCCCAATTTTCTTGCGGGGATTGGACCAATAGGGCAATCGTTGACGACCGGAACAGGGATGGTCACTTAAGGCCAAGGCCATAATCGTCCTCCAGTCGTTGTCATAGCAATAGCCGTGTCCGTACCGAAAGGGCTTCGTGGCAGAGTCACACTCGGGGCTATGCCTAGCGCCCTGAAGATGGCCTATCTCATGGCCGAAATTGTAATAGCCTGTGACGCAATCCCACCTGACCACGGCAAATGCGGTCTTCGCATCGGCATAAATCTTGGCAGCGCTTCCGGCGAAGCCATCGGTGGGGTCATCACCTATTATCAAAATGCACACGTCGGCCGCATATGAATTCCTCAGAGAATGAATACTATCCATGTGGCCGTCACTTTTCTTACGGAAACGCTTCAAGTCTTTCTTGGTATTGCCACTCTCCCGGTAATTGACTACGACAACGTGCCCCACTTCGATTCGTGGCCAGATGCCGCTGGCAAGATAAGTGACATTGGTTTCCCACACCCCCTGCCTAATAAGCGCCTGTATGTTCCCGTCGGGAACAGCCTTTTTTGCGGCAGGGGTGAATGCGACAAGAAGCCTGATGATCGGGTGTTCGCCCCGCGCTTTGGTCCTGTCTTGTTTCTCCGGACCCGGTTCTTTCTGCGCCTGAAGAGTAACGGAGCTGTTCTCTTCAGACTCGGGCGGATCACATGGCGCAGACTTGCTGGGGTCCTCCAAGACCAGAGCGTGGAGATCCCGGCCGAGCGGCCATAAGCGATAGAGATCCGCGCCCGCATGTATGGTACCGGTTACACTACCTTCTTTCGCATAGATGATAGCTAATCCGCGCCCTTTGGAAGCCTTTCCGTACCATCCGAAATCATTTTTGGATCTCCTATCGATGTTCTCACGTTCCACCTCGAATCCTTTGTCAGCACTCAGATTGATGTTCAAGGTTTTCTTGTCGAGTAGATCGGATTTGACTTTGACTACAGTAACTTCTGCCGTGGTTCGCATCTTTCTGATCGTCGCCAGCGCCGCGTTCTCTTTCTTCGGCAATCCCTTCACCGTTGCTGCCGGAATCGGTTCAAACAGGTCGGAATCTCCTTCTGCTGTTGCGGTTGCCGCAAATGCCGGCGACAACCAAAGCACTATCATAATCCAGCAGACACCCATCCTGCACAGGTCGTTCCTAAGTATCATTTTTGTTCCGCCTTTCCGCTGTTGGTAGGAGCAGAAAGCTCCGCTCCACCTCCGAATCTACGCCGATCGGTTGATGGCGCTGTCTTGTCCTCTATGTGAACATCCTGATTTCCCCCAATCCCCCATCAAATCAAGAATTGCGCGGCGGTCTTGCCAATTTGGGGTCTTCGGGACGATAGCGGGGCTGGAAATGGCGCCTGGGAACCGGAACAGTCGCCTCCCACAAGTCCCTACAGAGACAAAACTGTCGTCACGTCTCCGAAAGATACCTCCTTTCTGCCTGTTAGTATATCTTGGCGAGCGCTCCTCGGTCAAGCACCATCTTGCCCGCGAGCAAACCCTGTGTTGTTGGTGGAGCGACAAAAACCGGCACTTTGGCGCTTCGGGGGGCCACGAAATACGTTGGCATTCTCCCGTAGGGGCGGACCCCGGATCAGGGCAGGCAGGAGGTCTGGGCCTACAATTGTCACGGCAATCTGTTGCAAGGTTTGTTTTGTGAAATACCGTTACGGCGTCAGGAAAGATGACGCACACGCAGGCCCCTGTTCTTGCCGACAGCTGGTTCCGGATGATTTTGAAAAACCTGGCTTCCGGTTTTCATTGGCATGACGCAAAGAGCTTCCGCTTGGGTCCAGGGGCTCAGGTCAATAGCATTGATCCCAACGGAAAGGCCACTATACGTAGCATGTGGTGGTGTGACCCGGATAACCCAAATCCGTTTCGTGGCCCTCATTCTGCCTTGAACGACTCTGCGCCTCTGTGTTCCCATTGTCCAAATAGAGCATGGATAGCCACTTCGTTACGCCATGCACCACAAAGCGTTGCACAACTGCTCTCGCAACCCCCGGCCCCCCAAAATGAAGTCTTTTGGAGGGGGGTGCGGGGCATAGGCGCTAACTTAAGGGACCCAGACCGCTTCGTCTACCCGTCATTCCGGCGTAAGCCGGAATCGTGCGCCTGTGAGCGCAAATAGTCAGAGAGGTGCAAGTCCTCTT